>NZ_CP045696.1:2675000-2975000 GCF_009676955.1 Sodaliphilus pleomorphus
TACTATCTAAATACTAACAAATATAATCAAGACGAAGAATGAAAAAACTGTTATTCTTTCTTGCGATAGCTTGTTGTGCAGTGGTCACAGCGCGCGCCTACACGGCGGCCGACTCGGCTGTGATGGCTGGCAAGCTGTCGGTCACGACACAAATGTTTCTCAACGACCGCAGTGCGGCGGCCTCGGGGCAGCAGCCCGAGAAGGCGCCGTCGATGCCCCGTGGCCTGGTGCCCGCCTCGCGCGACATGGCGCGGGCTGTGCGCGTCTATGCCCAGCCCGAGCAGGTGGGCGGGCGCCAGTATGTGCCCTGCTTCATTCGCCTGGCTGCCGGCGGCAGCGTGGGCAGCCTTGAGGCCAAGGGTGTGCAAGTGCAGTGCACCTTCGGTAACGGGCTGCTCACCGCCCTGGTGCCTGTCGACTCGATCGAGGCTGTGGCCCTGCTGGCCGGCGTGAGCCGTGTCAACGTGTCGTCGGTCATGCGCAAGGCCACCGATGCGGCCCGCACGGCCACCCATGCCGACGATGTGCTCACCCGCTCGCTCGACGCTGCGGGGCTGGGCATCGACTCGGTCTACGACGGCAAGGGCGTGGTGCTGGGTGTGATCGACACTGGCATCGACTTTCAGCACATCGCTTTCAAGGATGCCAGCCTGAGCAGCCGCATCAAGCGTGCCTATGTGTACAATGGCACCTCGGCCCGCGAGTACACCTCGATCACCAGCAGCAGCCCCACCACCGACGACAGCGGCGAGGACCACGGCACCCACACCAGCTCTACGGCTGGCGGCTCGAGTGTGATCATCGACGGCAGCAATGTCACTGTCACGACCGACCACAGTGCCGCCACCTATGGCGGCATGGCCCCGGGTGCCGACCTCTACCTGGCCGGCATCAAGGACTTGACCACGACCTACATTGCCAATGCCTTCCAGAAGATATGCAACTATGCCGACGGCGAGGGCAAGCCCGTGGTGGTGAGCAACAGCTGGGGCTCGCAGATGGGGCCTCACGACGGCACCGGCGACGTGGCCGACGTGGTGAACCAGTACTTCGGTGAGAGCCACCCCAACCACATCTGTCTCTTTGCTGCCAGCAACGATGCCGGCAAGTCGAAGGACGACGAGGGCGGCGGCTTCTACGTGTCGGGCACTGCCTCGAGCGCGAGCCCGCTCAAGACCATCATGCGCTGCGCCAGCTACAGCAACACCGATGCCGGCTACTACTACGCCGGCGTGATTGCCAACGCCTGGAGCCACACGCCGCTGCCCGCTGGCAGCAGCCTGGCCTGCCGCATACGTGTGCTCAACGCCACAACCGGCAGCGAGCTCACCTCGGTCACCGTCGCCCCGTCGACCAACGGCACCCGGGTCTCGGGGCTCGGCTCCTACTACACGGGCACGCTCATGGTGTATAAAGACTATGTTGCCTCGTCGAAGTCGCAGATTGTGCTCTATGCCAGCGGCCTCACCTCGCGCGGGGTGAGCTCATCGACCAAGAACGGCGAGGAGTATTACAAGAGCAACTACACCCTGGCTGTCGACTTCTATCCCACCCAGGGCAGCTGCACTGTCGACGCCTGGGGCGGCTCCTACGGCTATTTCTCCAACTATCTCAACCTCGACGGCTACACCTCGGGCAGCGATGCTTCGAGTGTGAGCGACGAGGCCACCATTGCCAACGCCATCCCCATTGGCGCCTATGTGTCGAAAAACACAGTGACCGACCACAACGGCAGCCGCCACACGCTGAGCAGCCTGCCCAACGTGGGCGACATTGCCTACTTCTCGAGCTACCAGGAGAGCGGTGCCGGCGCCACGGGCGAGGTTGTGCCTGTGGTTGCGGCTCCCGGTGCCACCATCGTGGCTGCCGTCAACCACTATGACAGCGACGGCGACTACAGCTATGTGAACGACAACGGCGCCGACTATGACATGTATCGTGTCAACAACAGCACCGTCAACCCCTATGGCAACATGAACGGCACCTCGATGGCCACCCCGGCAGCTGCCGGCATCGTGGCTCTGTGGCTCCAGGCCTCGCAGGCGAAGGGTGCCAAGTATACCAACCTCACGGTGGACAAGGTGAAAGAAATCATGCGCTCTACCGCCATCACCGACACGTGGACCACCACGGGCTCCAACCGCACCCACTTCGGTGCCGGCAAGATCAATGCCCTGGCCGGCCTGCAGATGGTGCTGGGTGCACAGCCCGGCCCGCGCCTGGGCGTCGAGCCCTCGACGCTGGCCTTTGGCACCGTCGGTCTGGGCACCGACAGCGTCAAGACGTTCAAGGTCACCGGCCAGCGCCTCAAGAAGAGCGTGACCATTGCATCGAGCAACAAGGCCTTTGCCGTGTCGCCTGCCACCATCGCCCTGCCGGCCGACTCGACCCTGAGCCAGACCGTGAGCGTCACCTTCAAGCCCGACAAGAGCGGCGACTACAAGGGCTATATCGTTGTGACCAGCGACAGCCTCACCGACACGGTTGCGGTGAGCGGCACGGCACGCCTTGTGACTGTGGCTCCCGTCATGTTGCCGGCCGACTCGGCCCGCATAGGCCTCACCCAGTTCCAGGCCCGCTGGACCCCTGCCACACCGGCTGCCCATGTGGCCAGCTACACCCTCAGTGTCGACGCCAAGCCCGAAACGGCTTGGACCAAGCTGTGGACCGACGACTTCTCGGGCCTGCTTGCCTCAACAGGCACAGGCACCAACATAAGCAACAACCTCGACAACTACACCGATGTGAAGGGCTGGACAGGCTCCTACGTGTATGGCAGCGGCAGCCGCGGCGTGTTGCAGATTGGCTCGAGCTCCAACAGCGGCTATCTCTCTACACCCGCGCTCGACCTGAGCAGCAGTCGCGGCAAGGTCACCGTGAGCTTCAGGGCCAAGTATTTCAGCTCTACGTTCATCAACGATGGCTCCTCGGTGGTGGTGTCGTGTGGCAACGCGTCGCGCACGGTGGCCCTCTCGCGCACTATGGCCAACTACACAGTGGTGCTCGACTGCAACGCAGCCCAGGGCCAGACGGTGCGGTTTGCCACCACTGCCAAGCAGAAACGTGTGCTGCTCGACAACGTCGCCCTCTACTCGGGCGACACCACCGCCACCGCAGCCAGCGCACCGCTGCTGGCCATGAGCGAGACTGGCGACTCGACGAGCCGTGTGATAACTGGCATTGCCGACACTACCTGCCTTGTGACAGGCTTGACTGCCGGCGGCACCTTCACCTACCGTGTAAAGGCCCTGTACACCGACGGTACCGAGAGTGGCTACTCCAACGTCGAGACGGTGACCCTCAGGGCACAGAGCGGTGACCTCGACGGCGACATCAACATGGACGGCCTCGTCGACGTGGCCGACGTCACCACCCTCATCAACTACATCCTGGGCCTCAACCCGAGTCCCTGCAACCTGGCCCATGCCGACCGCAACGGCGACGGTCTCTACGATGTGGTCGATGTCACAGCCCTCACCGGCAAGGTGGTGGGCAAGTAGTGCGTCATCTCATTGCCGACGGCAGCGCCGCGGCGCATCTCTCACAGCGATTCCCGCTCCAGCCTGTGTGGCCGGGCGGGAATCGCTCATTTCACACCAATTGGAAAGATTGAAATCGAGTTGCAAGATTTTAAAGCGTTCCGTCGGCATAGCATCCTGCCCCAATCGGGCATCACTGCCGTAAAAGAGTAACCCTTTTCAACAAGCCATGAAATGTTAAATGAAGGAGCTTGCTAAAACTTTTCGACTCTTATTTTTTTGTGTCGTAAAATTTTGCGAATCCAATGCTTTTCTCTATATTTGTGCACAACCATAAACAATTGTGAGCAATGAGAAGCCGTCAATCACTGCTTTGCATCCTTGCTGCGGTTGTGGTCGTCATCACAGCTGCGGGCAGCAATGCGATAGAGCTTGTCGGCCGTGCCACGATGGTGCAGGCCGACTCAATCCCTATGGGGCTGCCAGGTGACACGGTGTGGGACTTCTCGGGGGTGCGGCCATTGCCAGGGAGCAAGACCTGGGGCGCCAGCAAGATGGGCGACTCGGTGCTGGCAGTGGCCTGCGGCGACAGCCAGCTCACCTATTTGGAAAGGAACGACAGCCTATATTGGCTGGGCTTTGAGAACCCGAGCACTGAGATGCGAGAAACCGGGACTGTGCGGGCTGCCCGCCCGAGCGCCATTGCCGCCGGCGTGCAGCCCTGCAAGTACACCGGCAAGGAGCTCGACCGCGAGGCAGGCCTCGACCTCTACGATTTCGCCGCCCGCCAGCTGGCCCCCGCTCTGGGCCGCACCACCACCCAAGACCCGATGGCCGAGAAATACTACAGCATCAGCCCCTACGCCTGGTGCGCCAGCAACCCCATCCGCAATGTCGACCCCACGGGAAATTGGATTGTGGGAATACGTGGGAAAAAAGTGAGCTATGATAATAGAACTAAAACATGGAAAAATGCGACTAAAGATATTATGGAACTTGGAAACGAGATGGCTAAGACTAAAGCCGGAATGCAAGTTTTGCGTGCAATGCTTTACTCTAAACACCCTATTAGCTTAATTTTTAATAAAACGAGTGTTATAAAACTAGGAAATAGTTACGTTATGGGGCAAACTTCACCGAGAGTTGTGGTTGACAAAAATGGAAAACGACATTTTAAATCGGTGAGCATCACTTTTTTTATGAAGGTAATCAATGACAAGAGCAAGTGGGGTGTGGAATATACTGGTCTTTCTGAGTCTGATGTTCTTGGCACTGTGGGCGTGCATGAGGGTGAACACGGGACGAATGAAAAAGCTTCCAGCAATTTCTATTCTCATCCAAAAGGAGACAAAACCAAGCACAAAGTAGAAGAGAATGCGGAAGAAAAAGAACAACAGCATTTAAAGCAATTAAAATTATTAAAAACACAAGAAGAAAACAATAAATGATGAAAAAGATATTACTAACAACATGTCTACTGCTCATTACGGCCTCGGCAAAAGCTTATAATGAGGAGACAGAAGAGATTTACAACAACATCATTGAGTATTTCAAACAGGGTTTAGCCCCTTGGGGAGAGGATGAACAAGTAAAAGATATTATTCAATATGAACATGGTTCAGGTAAAAATTTTTACAATATATTTAATGTTGTTGATGTTATTAGCGGGAAAGCATTGGCCTGCAATCCAGATGAGAATTTGAATATGGATTTTGGCGTATATAAACTGGATTTCTTTTCAATAGAAGATGATCCTTTTTATATGATGCTGATTTATAAGCACGAAGTGTGGTTCTATATAGGCTCGAGCCGTTTTTTCACAAGGCGTTTGTTCAAAATAAAAAATGCTGACGACGGTTTGATTTCAGATTCTGATATGTTGAAGATTTTGCGAGCTAATTTTTTCGAGGATGAAATCGAGTATAAACGCGATTTTGAATATTTTAACCGTCATGAATTGATGTTCAGAGAAATTGGCAACGTCAGATATTTGCCAAGCGACGATTGAAAACTGAGAAGAGGCCATATTCAATAACGAAGTGCAAAAAAAATCTGGGCAGAAAAAGGTAGAATAAAAAATTATGGCTAATTTTGTAACCTTTCTACAACGACGTAGCAATTAAACAATTAAAACAACTAAAATAACTAAAACAAGAATTATTACATTTATGAAGAAGTTCCTTTTCCTGGCTGTTGCAGCCTTGTGCACCAGCCTTGTGGCCACAGCTGTGCCGGCCAAGCGCACCCCAGTGACTTTCACCCAGAGCGACGGCACTGTGATCACGGTGACCATGTGCGGCGACGAGTGGCATCACGGCTACGTCACCGCCGACGGCCTGGCTGTTGCGCGAGCTGCCAATGGCAATTTCTACTACAACACCGCCAGCGGCATCTCGACCGTGATGGCTCACGACCTGAAAAACCGCAATGCTGCCGAGCAAAGCTATGTGGCGGCCAATCGCAGCCAGTTTGTGCTGGGCGCCACTGCAACGGCTACCTCGCGCCAGCGCGCCCGCAGAGCCGTTGCCAGCCGCCGCAAGGTGCAAGTGCCCCCCACAGGCTCGCCCCGCATCCCCATTCTGCTTGTGCAGTACAGCGACAAGAAGATGTCGCACGACAAGGCCGACTTTGAGGTCCACTACGCCGAGGGACAAAACAGCGTGTATCAATATTTCTACGACCAGTCCAACGGCAAGTATAGCCCGCAATTCGACATCTACGGCATCTACACCTTGGGCAGCAAGCGCTCCACCTATGGCGGCAACGACTCGAGTGGCAACGATGTGGGCGTGGCCAAGATGGTGGGCGAGGCTGTCGACTCGGCCAGCGCTGCAGGCGACATCGACTGGAGCCGCTACGACAACGACGGCGACGGCTATGCCGATGTGGTGATCGTGGTGTATGCCGGCGTGGGCGAGGCCCAGGCCTCAACCACCGTGCCCAGCTCGGTGTGGCCCTGCCAGTGGAACCTGAGTGAGGGTGCCTACTATGGCGACGGCACTGGCGTGCACACCTACAACAATACCAAGGTCGACAAGTTTGCCGTGTTCAATGAGATTACGGGCAGCAGCGACTACGGTACCACGCTCGACGGTATAGGCACCTTCTGTCACGAGTTCTCCCACTGCCTGGGTCTGCCCGACTTCTACGAGACCACCTATGGCAGCGGCTACTATGGCATGGGCTCATGGAGCTTGATGGACTATGGCTGCTACAACGACGACGGCAACACCCCTTGCGGCTACGATGCCTATGAGAAGAACTTCATGGGCTGGGTCAACCTGCTCACGCCCACGCCCAACACCCACTACACTCTGCCGGTGTGGAACAAGAAGAGCGAGAGCACCGATGTGGCCTACAAGGTGGTGAGCGACGTGAACAGCAACGAGTACTTCATCGTTGAGAACCGCGCCCGCCAGGGTTGGGACCGTTACATCCCCGATGCCCATGGCGGCGCCCTGATCACCCACGTGAGCTACATTCCCAGTCGCTGGGACGCCAACACAGTCAACAACTACAGTGTGCAACTCATGACCATAAGCCCGGCCGACAACACACTGAGCAGTTACACCGAGAATGCCGACCTTTATGGCACCTCCAATACCGAGTTTACCGACGACTCGTCGCCAGCAGCTGTGCTCTACCTCACATCGAGCGGCTCGGCAAGTGGCAAGGCTGGCTACCTGGGTAAGCCCATGACCGAATTCACTATTGCCAGCGACAGCACAGTGAGCTTCTGGTACATGAAAGAGGCGCTAAAGAAGACGCTGCCCGTGCTCACTGCCCCCTCGCAGGTCACCGACACCTCGTTTACTGCCCACTGGACCCCGGCACTGAATGCCAAGGAGTACACACTCTATGTGTGCGACACCTTGCTCGTCTCTAAGGCTACCAAGCTGCTCACCGAGGATTTCTCGGCCGGCACCACCAAGTGGACCAGCACAGGCACCTATAGCGAAACAGGCTATCTGCGCCTGGGCAGCAGCCGTGTGAAGGGCAGTGTCACCAGCCCGGCTGTCGACCTCTCGGCCAGCAATGGCGTGACCACAGTGGTCGTCACGGCCAAGCGATACAACAACGATGCCAATGTGCCCATGAAGGTCTCGGTCGTCGATGTCAACGGCATTGAGATCGAAAGCAAGACCTTCACCTTAGGCGCAAGCAATGCCGACTACACTGCTGTGCTCACTGGAAAGGCCTCGGCAGGCAACATGATCAAGATTGAAAGCACGACTGCCAAGAAGCGCGTTATGCTCAAGCAGGCAGTGGTGTATGCCGGCGATGCCTCGTCGTCGGCCTCGGGCGCGTCGCTCAAGGCAGTTGTGGAGACTGGCGACAGTGCCATGCGCACCATCACAGGCATCACCGACACGCTCTACAACGTGGCAGGCCTCGTCAAGAACGGCACCTTCCTCTACAAGGTGAAGGCCATCTACACCGATGGCACCGTGTCGGAGTGGAGCACAGCCCAACAGATCACCCTTGGCCAGAGTGCACTGGCGGGCGATGTCGACGAGAACGGCATTGTCGACGTGAGCGATGTTTCGGCCCTCATCAACGTGATACTGGGCACTGCCCGCTGGACCAATACCGATATCAACGGCGACGGTCTTGTGAATGTGGGCGATGTGTCCAGCCTCAACAACATCATCTTGAACAATTCCAAGTAGCAATTTTCCACTGGCGGGATCTGCCGCCAGCGGTTTTACTCCAGCTCGAGGATGTGCTGTTGCCCGTAGTGGCAATGGCGCATCCTTCGATTTTTTTTGGTCACGTGTGCAGCATGTGTGTTGCCGCCGTCGATTATCTTTTGTAATTTTGTAATTCTGTGATATGACTGATATGAGCAAAAACAAAAAATACAAGATACTCTTTGTGTGCCTGGGCAACATATGCCGCTCGCCTGCAGCACAGACGGTGATGCAGCAGCTGGTCGACGAGCGGGGCTTGGGCGACTGTTTCATCCTTGATTCGGCTGGCACCTATGGCGGCCATGCCGGCTGGCATGCCGATAGCCGCATGCTCCTCCATGCCAGCCGTCGCGGCTACCGCATCACCCACCTGGCACGGCAAGTGAGAAGCTACGACTTCGACGACTTCGACTTGATTGTGGGCATGGACGCCAGCAACGTGAGCAACCTGCGCCGCCTGGCTCCCACGCTGGAGAGTGAGAGCAAAATTGTGAGCATGGGCAAGTACATCGACCGCAAGCTTTTCCCTGGCATCGACTATGTGCCCGACCCTTATTACAGCGGCAGCGATGGCTTTGAACTTGTGCTCGACCTGCTCGAGGATGCCTGTGCCACACTGCTCAACGACATTATCAACAATCAAAACATTTTATCAACATCAATTCATGACAAAGATTAACCTTCTGCGATTGCTCATTGCCGCAATCACGCTAAACATCGTTGCCGCCAGCCACGCGCAGGCACCCATTGCCGTGCGCTGGGACATGGGGCACAACGAGGCTCAAAAGGGCTGCTACAGCTCCAAGTTTGTCATCAAGAACGTGTCGGGCAAGGTGCTCGGCGCCAATTGGCAGTTCTATTTCAACCAGTTCACACGACCGGTGACGACTCCTCAAGACTGTCCCGTCGACGTTGAGCTGCTTTCTACTACCTACTACAGGGTTACGCCCAACGCCCGCTATCGCAGTCTCGCGCCAGGCGATTCACTGGTGGTCGACATGCTCATGCGTGGCACCTATGTCAACGTGTGTTATTCTCCCATGGGCGGTCATGTGGTGCTCGATGGCGACATGGCTCATCCCGTTGCGGTGCACATAGCCTATGGCGAGTTGCGCAATCCCGGGCAGTGGATAGCTCGCAACGACTACCCCGACGGCAACCGCGTGTATGCCTTCAACGAGACGCTCAAGACCAGCAACGACAAGTTCAATTGCTGGGATATCTTCCCGTCGATCAAGCATGTGAAGTTTCTTAAAGGCACATGTGACCTGGGTGGCGGGGTGACCGTTGTAGCTGCCTCGTCTCGTGTGGCCGATGAGAAACACTTCCTGCTTGGCGAGTTGAAGGCGCGCGGTGTCAAGACTGGCCGGGGCGTGACCATAAAGATAGGCTATCTCGGCGCGGGCACGCAGAGCAACCCCGAGCGCTACACCATCGCGGTGGGCAGCAAGGAGGTCAAGGTCTTGGGGGCCAGTCGCGATGGCTTGCTCAATGGCTTGAAGACCCTTGTCGCAGCCATCGACCACAGCAGTGGTCTGAGGCTGCTCAATGCTGCAATCGACGATGAGCCCGCGATGCACTACCGCGGGTTGATGCTCGACATTTCGCGCAACTTCACCACCTATGGCAACCTGTTGCGTTTCATCGACATCCTTTCTTATTACAAACTCAATGTGCTGCAGCTCCACTTTGCCGACGACGAGGCGTGGCGTCTTGAGATACCCGGCCTGCCCGAGCTCACCAGCATCGCTTCGCGCCGTGGCTGCACCATCAATGAGGACAAGTTTCTTGCCCAGATCTTCGATGGCAACGGCAACCCCGACGACCTCACGCAGAGTGCCAACGGTTACATCACCCGCAGCCAGATGGTCGACCTGCTCAAGTATGCCCATGCCCGCGGCGTGCGTGTGGTTCCCGAGGTGGAGACCCCAGGCCATGCCCGTGCTGCCATTGTGGCCATGAAGGCACGCTACAATAAGTATAAAGACACCGACATGGCCGAGGCCCTGCGCTACAAGTTGTGGGATGAGGCCGACAGCAGCGACTTTGTGTCGGCCCAGGACTACAACGACAATGTGCTCAATGTTGCCCAGGATGGCGTCTACAACTTTATCACTAAGGTGGCAGCCGAGCTCCAGTCGATGTACCGCGACGCCGGCCTCACCCTCGACATGATCCATCTGGGGGGCGATGAGGTGGCCAGTGGCGCGTGGGACAAGTCGCCAGCCATAGCCCGGCTCATGCAAGCGCAGGGCCTCGCCACTGCCCACCAGGTGCACGAGTACTTCATCGAGCGTGCTGCCCGCCTCTTGCAGCCCATGGGCTTGAAGATAGGCGGCTGGCAAGAAGTGGGACTCGACCACAGCGACGATTATAATGCCCGCATGGCTCCGCGTTTTGGCTATGTCAACGCTTGGAGCACGGTGGGCCGCAGGGCCGACATCCCCTACAAGCTGGCCAATGCCGGATATCCCACCGTGTTGAGCAATGTCACCAATTTCTATATCGACATGGCCTACAACTGGCATCAGTATGAGAAGGGCCTGCACTGGGGCGGTGCTGTCGACGAGTATGCCTCGTGGTCGGCCCAGCCTCTCGATGTGTACCGCACTGCACGCAGCGACTACGACGGCAATCCTATCGACCTCAAGCACGCAGCCCAGGGCAAGGTGGCGCTCAGGCCTGAAAAGGCTGGCAACATAATTGGCATCATTGGGCCGCTTTGGGCCGAGACAATACGCGACTTCGACCAGGTGCAGAGCTACGTGCTCCCCAAGGCCCTCGGCCTGGTGCAGCGTGCCTGGAACCCGCAACCCGAGTGGAACGACGACGAGTCGACCTATGTGGCCGCCCGTGCCCGCTACAATGCCCAGATAGGCTTGAGCGAGCTGCCCGTGCTTGCCAAGCAGGGCCGCAACTTCCACTTGGGGCAGCCTGGCATCACGGTCGACGGCGGCATGCTGCACGCCAACTGCCAGTACCCTGGCGAGACGGTGCGCTACACGCTCGACGGCAGCGATCCCACCGCTTCATCGCCCGTGTGGACAGTACCGGTGCCCGTGGGCAACGCCACTCTCGTAAAGGCCAAGTCGTTCTATCTGGGCAAGGAGAGTGTGTGCACCTATCTTTGGGTTAAATAAGGATTAACACTTAGTGTTGCTATTTCCCCACAGGGATGTCATACCCCGTGAGACGGAACGCCACCTTGTAGGGCGTTGCCATCTTGCGGGGTTTTGGTCCTGCATAGTAGTAAAACAGCCGTTGCACGTCCCACGACTTGATGCTCACCAGCTGGCTCTCGCCAGCGCGCAGCCTCACGGGCACCGTCACCGTTCGCTCGTGCAGCATTGTGCCTGTCAGGGTGGCGTAGCGCAGCAGCAGGGTCACGTGCGAGATGCGGTGCTTGGTGTTGTTGGTTATAAAAAACGTCTCCTTGGCATCGCTGGCACGCTTGTTGTAGCCCCGCAGTGTCACGTCGCCGGGAGCAATGCCGCTCGTGCTGTCGTTGCTTTCCCATGGCAGCATCTCAACCTTGGCGCTTTGGTTCTTGAGCGTGCTCTGTGTTGTCTTGGTGCGAGGGCTGGCACTCAAGGCCAGCACCCCTGTTGCAGCAAGTGCAAGAAGAAGTCGCAGGTGGTTCATCATAAGTATCTTATTTCGTTAAACACGTTGCCGTTGCCGCCGGCAGGGTAAATCTTCTTGAAACCAATGGGCAGTTTTTCTTCCTCTTTGTCGGGAATGACCGACACGCCTCTGAAAATGCTGGGCAGGAATCGGGCAAAGTTCACTCTCACTTTCACTTTCCAGTGTGGCGGGTCGAAGGTGAGCGTGGTGGCATCGCTGTTGAGCGTGGCCACGCACTCGAGCGGCGATGCAAGCGTGAGGTGGCTGCGCTCGCTGTAGAGCCACAGCCTGAACTTGTTGTCGACGGCGCTGCGGGCCACATATCCCATAACAATGCCGGGCAGCAGCTCGATGTCGTTGCTTGCCAGCAGGATAATGCGGTACCCTATGTTGTGCTCACCGTCCCATTTCTCGATGGCCAGGGTCATCTCCTCGTTGGGATAGTACCATATACCTTCCAGTTGCTGCATGTCGCTCTCGGCAAAGCGGGCTTTCATGCTCTCCTCGTCGATGCCAGGCAGCACCACCGATTGCGGCGGCAACTCCACGGCACTACTTGCCAGGGCCAGCAGCAAGAGCAATAGTGTGGTGAGCAGGTTTCTCATTGTTGCAGTGTTTTCTCGTTAGCAAATTTACTGTTTTTTGTGCTAACGCCCAAAAACATTTTCTTGCACTTGGTGCAAGAAAATGTGATTGAACTGGGCTGGCAATGTGGCACGCAGGTTTTGCTTTGGGAGAAAAAACTTTTTGCTCCTGTAGCGTTGTTGTGGTAGTTCTCTATTTCACCCACTTGGAGTAGCGCAGGTCGCGCAGGCTTATACCCGCAGTGCCGGCCTTGCGCGAGCAATACTTGAAGGTGGCTTGTTTTGCGCCACTGTAGCTGTTCCACTTGAGCACAAGGTCGACCGTTTTGCCTCCTGTGTCGGGCAAGCTACCGGCCAAGTCAAAAGCCACCAGTGCATCGGCAGGCACGCCGTTCACGTCGCCCTGGGCATCTTGATAGAAGGTGACGACATAGGCATTGTCGGCAGTGGGAGTGGCTACCAGGTTCACAATGTGTTTCACTTGGCCGCTCATGAGTGTGCGCACGCGCAGGGTGAGGTACCCGTCTTCGGCGATGGTGACCCAGTCGTTGACAATCTCAACAGGGTCGTTGCCATAGGTTGCCGGGTTGTCGTCGCCCAGGTCTTTGGCAAGGGGCTTGGTGAGGATGCTGTCGATCCAGTTGATGCGCACTGCCTGCTTGTAGGGAGCAGGGTCTTGATCGGCCGTGCTGTAGTTGACAAGGGCGCGCACCTGCCTGTTGCCAAAGGGCGACTGGCTCATGTTCACGGGCTTGAGTGTGGTGCTGTCGTCGAGTTGCAGGTAGAAGCCCGTGTTGCCGGCAGCTGGTTTCACCGTTACAAGGGCATTGGGCATCACAATGTTGTAGTAGTGGTCGTTGTCGTTGTCGAGGCACGACTGCATGGCACATGCCACGACAGCCAGACCCAGCGACAGGAGTAGTAGCTTAATTGTTCTCATTGCTGTGTGTCCTTTCTTTTTTATGTTTCTACACAAGAAACACCCGCACAGTGCAATTCTTGCACCGCTTGCCGCTTTTTTAGGTTAAAAAGTTTTAAACCGCCTCTCTCTCTGGTGATGTGATGCTTTAATTGGTGGCGAAACGATAGGTGAGGCCAAAGCTCAGTATCTCCTTGAATTGCCAGTATTTCCAGTCGGGGTCGAAGGTGTGCGACTTGTCATAGCGCAGGTGAGTATAGATTTGGGTGTTGAGATGGCGTGTGATAGAGAAGTCGAAGGTGTTCTCCCAGTCGCCCTGCACATACTCATAGTTGGTGAACGCATAGAGCCGCGAGGTCCAAGTGATGTTGGCCTTGATTTTCCACGTGAGCTTGCCCTCGAGGTTGCTACCGAAGCTGTGTTTGGTGTGGTGGCCGGCATCAATGCCAAAGGTGGTCGGGTCAAGGTCGTCGATGTTGCGGCACATCTTCATGTTGTAGGACAGGGGGGCTACCGAGAGCGAGAGCATGGTGATGCTTTCCTTGTCCTTGTAGTTGTAGGTCATACCCAAACCCACGTTGAGCTCCCCTGGCGATAGAAACGAGGCCTTCATCGACCGGGTGTTGGACTTGTAGTTGTTCAGAAATTGTGTCTTGAATTGCAGTGTGGCCGAGTAGTAGAAATTTTTCACGGCCTTGTATCCAAACTTGCTGTTGAGCTGGAAATTGTCTTCGTTGATGGCATAGTTACGCAACGAGTCGTTGTGCGCGGTCATGATGCCCAGCTTGTAGCTCACGGTGTTTTCAAACAAATACTTGGGGTGCAGCGTTTGGTTCAAGTTGATGTCCCACTGCAAGCTGCCCAGCACGTTCACATTGTTTTCGCCACCTTGATACCAGTTGTCGCTGATGTAGGCTTGGGTGAAGTGCAGCGAGGTGTAGACGGTGTGCAACCAGTTGCGCCGCTTGAGCTCGCGCCGCTCGATAAAGGCCTCGTCGACCGTCGAGGGCTCGACCACAGTGGGCTTGATCACAAGCTTGTTGCGGCTCGGGTCGGGAGTCACTATATATTCCTTGGGCGGCTCGGGCAGGGTGCGCTCATTGTAGGGCACCAGTTGCGGGTGGCTCGTCATCGCACGATAGCGCAGCGCAACGGCCCGCTTGCGGGCCGAGAGGGCTTTGTCGAGCCAGGCGTGGTCCACGTTCAGGTCTTGCTTCTTCTCGTCGTGGCTTGCCTGCATGCGAGGAGTTGCGACGCTTCCCGCCCACTGCGACACGTCTTGCTGATGGTCGAAGATGAGCGGCATGAATAGCATGCTTGGCTGCACATTCACTGTGTCGAGGCCGGTATTGCTGTCGAGGTCGGGCACGACGACGCTGGGCCTGGCCTGGGAGTCGGGCCACAGGTATTGACTGCGTCCCTTGCCTTGCAATGCCGGCAGGGTGAGCAGAATGATGAGACAGTATGTGAACGCTCTTTTCATATCCAGTGGGCAAAGTTAAGAAAATTTGCCGACAATGGCTTACTTTTTGGCACTAAAGTAGCCATCTTGTCGCTACTCGGTGACGGGAGCACGATCATTTTGTCAACTTTTCCTGCTGGCATGGGCTTTGCAATTCCTGCAATAGAACCACCTCAAGTGATTGTGGTTCCGGAACAATGTCTTATATGTTTGATTTTTAAAATAATAGGAGATATAAACTATGTTACTCGCTCGTAGAAATTCCAATTGGCTTCCCGATGTGTTCAACGATTTCTTTGACACCGATTATCTGCCCCGCACCAGTGCGACGGCTCCAGCCATCAATGTGATTGAAAAAGACAATGAGTATGACGTTGAGGTCGCTGCCCCTGGCATGACTAAGGACGACTTTAAGGTGAGTCTCGACGAGGATGAAAACCTTGTGATCGACCTGGAGAAGAAAAAGCAGGAAGAGTCTGGTAACAAGGGCCAGTATCTGCGGCGCGAGTTCTCCTACACGCAATTCCACCAGTCGCTCATTTTGCCCGACGATGTAGACCGTGCCAAGATAGGCGCCAGCGTGGAAAACGGCGTCTTGACTGTGCGCCTGCCCAAGTACACGCCTCAAGACTTGAAGAAAGAGACCAAGGTGATTCACATCGACTGACATTGACACAGAGGTGATCCCTCACAACCATATTTTTTTACAGTTCTGGTTAGGTTATTGGTTTTTAGTATACACACACACATGTTTATAAGTCCTGTGAAGCTGTGATGAAGCTTCACAGGTTTTTTTTGTGCTTGCACATGCTGGGATTATTGAGTAATTTAGCCTGTGTTAATTCATTTATAAACCGTGATTATGACTAAGACCTGTAATTTCAACTTTGACTGGGCTCGTGACATGGATGTGGCCATCACCGTGTGCGACACCCAAGGAGTGATTGTGTATCAAAACGACCGCTCGATCGAAATCAACTGCAAGGACGGCCGCTCGATGGTGGGGCAGAGCCTGATGCCGTGCCACAACGAGCGCTCGCGTGCGATCATAGCCAGGATGCTCAACGAGAATGTCGACAATGTGTACACCATCACCAAGCACGGCCGGCGCAAACTCATTTTCCAGTCGCCCTGGCGTGTCGATGGCAAGGTGTGCGGGCTGGTGGAGCTGTCGATGTTTCTGCCCGACTCGATGCCGCACTACGACCGCGGGTAGTGAAGGCTACTTTTTTACGGCCTCGACGGTGAAACCTGCGTCCCTGAGCAGGGCTATGAGTCCCTGGCTCGAAGGCAGATGCCCGGCTCCCACAGCCACGAGCACGCTGCCTCGCTGCATCGCGGGTACGAGTGTCTTCACCCAGTTGCGGTTGCGGGCGTAGATGATGCGCTCCATTTCTTGTGGCGATGAGCCGCCCATCTCGGGGGCTCCCATGATGCGCAGTATCTTGTCGAGGTCTTGCTGCTTGTAGGCGCTCACGAGCTGGTCTATCAGCTCCACGACCTTGCCGTCGGCCTTGCAGAACTCGAGCAAGTCGGCTGCCTGCTGGTTGAGGGGATAGCCGAAGAGCAACCGGGCCTGGAACTCAACTGTCTCGAGGCTGTGTGAAGTCTTGCCTGCCGCAGCGGCGCGGGTCTGCACGGCGGCGTCGAGCATGTTGTCGGGATTGCCCAACTTCAGGCTCTTGTCCACTTGCAAGAGCTGCAGGGCCTCGATTTGTGTCATGATGGCGGCTGGCTTCAGCTTCTCGATGGCATTCATGCTCACCATGCCGTTGAAATACTTGTCGACGACGCCAGCCACGATTTTCACTCCTTCGGCCGACAGCAACTGGCTCAGTGTGCTGTCGGGGGGAGCCATCATCATGCTGTTGATGTAGGAGAGTGCTTCGGGGGTGAGCAGTTTGTCTTTCTCGATTTCTACCCACACGCCGTCGACACTGTTGATCACATCGTTGAGTGCAGCTATCGAGTCGATATAGCTGCCGTCGGCCTGGTGCATGGTGCCGAAGAGGTAGCTGGGATGTTGCAGCTGGTTGCCTGTCACCTTCCACAGCAGTTGGGCGCTGGCCGTAATGCTCATCATGAGCAAGGCGAGCAGCATCGAGATCATTCTTTTTGTTGTCATGATGTTGCGTTTTTTTGCAAATTTAGCAGTTTTCAGCGCTTTATCATTACTTTTGGCGATAAAAATTGCGCCAAATCCCACATTCAGGCTATTGCCGTCGACCCGCAACGCCTGTACCTTTGCATCAGTTCTCCCACACAACACAATGGAGGGCAATGTGAATATAATTATTAAGTGAATTAGTTATTGGTTGATGCTTCAACCCAATTACGTAGCCACTTCTAGTAGTAAACTGAAAATTAACGCTCCTGTCACCGATGTGAATCGTTGCATGGGCGTTGTTTTTTTTGAGCGTTATGCCCTCGCGGCAGCAACAGTGGCCTGGCTGCGGTAGAAAACTGTGCCTCGGGTCACTCGATGGGGTAGGGATAGGTGATGTTCCACAGAAATAGAGCATTGCCTGGCATCGACTGCCCGGCCCTACAGCGGTCTTTGCGCTCAATCACGCGGTCAAAGTCATTGACCGTGATTTTGTGAAGCCCCACATCGATCAAGGTGCCCACGATGGCCCTCACCATGTTGCGCAAGAAGCGGTCGGCCGTGATGGTAAACACCCACCGCTCGCCGTCAAGTGGCGTCCACTGGGCGTGTGTCACCTTGCAATTGTTGGTTTTCACGTCGGTGTGCAGCTTGCTGAACGACGTGAAATCGGTGTGCAGCCTCAGCCTGCCGGCTGCCTCGTTCATCAAGTCGAAGTCAAGCTGGTGGTGGCAGGCCCAGCTGTACTGGTTGAGAAAGGGGCTCTTGAGGGTGTGGATGAAGTACTTGTAGGTGCGGCTCGTGGCGTCAAATCGCGCATGGGCGTCACTGGCCACGGGAAATATCTTGTAAATGGCAATGCTCTTGCCCAGTATGCCGTTCAGGCTGTGCACGAGCCGGCCTGTGTGGGCAATGGGCGCTTGGGTGTCGAAGTGCGCAATCATCATGGCAGCGTTCACGCCCGTGTCGGTGCGCCCGGCTCCAGTGATGCCTATGGGCGCGTGCAGCACCATGGCCATGGCTTGCTCAATGGCTTGCTGCACGCTCACGTCGTGGGGCTGCACTTGCCAGCCGTGGTAGGGGCTGCCGTCGTAGGCTAGTCTTATGAAATAGCGCATGAGTGTGTATTGCTTGTTGCGTGATGAGGATCAGTCTTTTTCCAGATAGGTGTAGCCGTAGAGTCCCGAGCGGTAGTTGCGCACAAACTCGTTGCCCTCGTCGCTGGTGATCTTGCCGTTGCGTATCGACTCGGTCACCCACGACTCCACGTTGCGCACCAGCTGCTTGGGGCTGAATTCCACATATTCGAGCACCTCGGCCACCGTCTCGCCGTCGATCATCTGCTCGATGTCGTAGTGGTCGGGATACACGTTGATGTGCACAGCGTTGGTGTCGCCAAAGAGGTTGTGCATGTCGCCCAGTATCTCCTGGTAGGCGCCCACCAGAAACACGCCCAGATAGTAGTGCTCGCCCTTCCTGAGCGTGTGCACAGGCAGGGCATGGGTGATGCCTGTGGGCGAGGTGAAGTTGGCAATCTTGCCGTCGCTGTCGCAGGTGATGTCCTGTATGGTAGCCATGTGGTCGGGCCGCTCGTTGAGCCTCGACAGTGGCATCACCGGAAACACCTGGTCGATGGCCCAGCTGTCGGGCAGCGACTGAAACAGCGAGAAGTTGCAGAAGTATTTCTCGGGCAGCAGCTTGGCCACGCTGCGCAGCTCCTCGGGAGCATGACGCAGCTCCTGTGTGATGAGGTTCACCTCGCGGGCAACCGACCAAAACAGCTTCTCTACAATGGCGCGTGTGCGCAGGTCGATGAGCCCCAGGCTGAAGCGGTCGAGGGCCTCCTCGCGTATCTGCAGGGCGTCGTGCCAGTCTTCAAGCAGGCGTG
Source organism: Sodaliphilus pleomorphus (assembly GCF_009676955.1). GTDB lineage: Bacteria > Bacteroidota > Bacteroidia > Bacteroidales > Muribaculaceae > Sodaliphilus > Sodaliphilus pleomorphus. Next base: position 2,693,752 of record NZ_CP045696.1, read on the forward strand.
CCTTGTTGATCTTGTCCCATATCTCATACAGGTCCTTCACCAGGTCGTTGTCGTCGTCTTTTATCTTGTCGGTCTCCTCGTTCCACTTTGGCAACCCTGCTGTCTCCAGCACTTCCATCACGAGCACCGAGTGGTGGGCAGTGAGGCTGCGGCCGCTTTCGTTTATGATGTTGGGATGCTTGAGCCCGTTCTTGTCGCACACGTCGACAAAGGTGTAGACGGCATCGTTCACATATTCCTGTATCGAGTAGTTCATCGAGTGCCCGGTGGCGCTGTTGTGACTGCCGTCGTAGTCCACGCCCAAGCCGCCGCCTATGTCGACAAAGTCGATATCGAAGCCCATCGCCGAGAGCTGCACATAGAATTGCGAGGCCTCGCGCAGGGCGTTCTTGATGCGGCGTATCTTGGTCACCTGGCTGCCTATGTGGAAGTGTATGAGCTTGAGGCAAGCTGTCATGTCGTGCGCCTTCATGAAGTCGAGCGCCTCAAAGAGCTCACTCGTGTTGAGGCCAAACTTGCTGCGGTCGCCGCCGCTCTCTTCCCACTTGCCGCTGCCGCTGCTCGAGAGCTTGATGCGTATGCCTATGTTGGGCATGATGTTGAGCTGCTTGGCCACATTGGCAATCAGGTGCAGCTCGTTGAGTTTCTCCACCACCAGGAAGATGCGCCGCCCCATCTTTTGGGCCAGCAGGGCCAGCTCGATGTATTCGCGGTCTTTGTAGCCGTTGCATATGATGAGCGAGTTGTCGTTCACGTCGGCCATGTTGATGGCCAGCACGGCGTGCAGCTCGGGCTTGGATCCGGCCTCGAGACCTATCTTGAATTTCTTGCCGTGACTCACGATTTCCTCCACCACGGGTCGCATTTGATTCACCTTGATGGGGTAGATCACAAAGTTCTCCCCGTTGTAGTTGTACTCCTTGGCTGCCTTCTTGAAGCAACGCGATATCTTCTCGATGCGGTTGTCGAGTATGTCGGGAAATCTCAACAATATGGGCGCGGTGATGTTGCGCGAGTGCAGGTCGTCCATCACGTCCACCAGGTCGACGGGCACACAGTCTTTTTTGGGTGTAACGGTGACATGACCGTTCTCGTTGATTGAGAAGTAGTCCAGTCCCCAACCATTGATGTTGTATAGCTCGGCGCTGTCGTCGATGCGCCACTTGTTGATGCTTGCTGTCATGCTGCAAAGGTAGCAAAAACTACTCAAACTTTGCACGCTTTTTCCTCTTTATATTCATGCCTGAAAAATATCATTCAGCTTCCCTGCTTTCCCCGTGCCGTTTCGCCGCCTGGTGGCATTTTAGCATGACGACGGCAGTCGCCTGACATGATTTTCCATCGGCGGGTTCAGCACGTTGTATAAAATTGAATTGAATTGAATGGATCTTCTTGTCATAGTTGCTTGTCTCCTTTTTTCAATTCTGGTTTCTTTTCAGCAGCACAGAAATAATTTGCTGTTAACAACGCTATATTTATAATCATGACTATTGTAAGTGCTAATGCAAGTGTTGGTTCTGCACTGGCTACAAGATTTGCTATTGTGCCAATAAATGCAAAAGCTATCGCATAGATCCACAATAAGCATGTCGCTATTTTTCTGATTATTTTATTATTTGCTACGATAAAAATAGACGAGGGTAATATGATACATCCCAAGGCCAACATCTCATTGAGCTTGAAACCATTCAGGTTGTATAGGTATATAGGCCAATAGAACATAAACAAGGCTTGGAGTCCAAACCAAACCACAATCGAGTATGTAATTATTTTAGTTTTCATTTTAAAATTTTTTTAGTAATTTACCATGTGGATTATCATCCAAAAACTATTTTGAAAATAATAGCTGCAATAAAAATTGTAACCATCTCCACAAGAGGGACCTTAGTCTTTCTTCATTTTGATTCGATGATTATCATGTTAGTCGGTGAATTTGATTTTTGAAGAATAGTATTGCAATTCGGCTTTCAGCCTTTCGTATGTTTTGTGAGAGATAAAGATGGACTGCAAGGACGAGCAACAACTAAATGAATCGTCGCCAATGTTAGTCACTGAGTCGGGGATGGTGACGGACTGCAAGGATGAGCAAGCCTGAAACGCACTGTCGCCAATGCTGGTCACGGAGTCGGGGATGGTGACGGACTGCAAGGATTTATCCTCAAACGCATTGTCGCCAATACTGGTCACAGAGTCGGGGATGATAAAATTTTCTCCCTTTGATAAATAAGAAATCAGTTTTCGTCTATCAGAAGTATACAGGTTACCCTCAAATATAGTAAAATGATTGGAATGATTGATAACTCTTGCCGGACAATCTGAAAATGGATTTCCTTTAATAATTGTCACTGACTTGGGGATGGTGACGGACTGCAAGGATGAGCAACCATGAAACGCCCTGACGCCAATGCTGGTCACGGAGTCGGGGATGGTGACGGACTGCAAGGATTTGCAACCATTAAACGCATTGTAGCCAATGCTGATCACGGAGTCGGGGATGGTGACGGACTGCAAGGACCAGCAAGTTGAAAACGCATTGTCGCCAATGCTCGTCACGGAGTCGGGGATGGTGACGGACAGCAAGGAATAGCACTCGCAAAACGTACTGTCGCCAATGCTGGTCACGGAGTCGGGGATGGTGACGGAATGCAAGGAATCGCAACCCCCAAACACACCGTCGCCAATGCTGGTCACGGAGTCGGGGATGGTGACGGACTGCAAGGATGAGCAATACGAAAACGCACCGTCGCCAATGCTTGTCACGGAGTCGGGAATGGTGACAGACTGCAAGGATTCGCAACTCTCAAACGCACTGTCGCCAATGCTTGTCACGGAGTCGGGGATGGTGACGGACTGCAAGGATTTGCAATCTTCAAACGCCCTGACGCCAATGCTCGTCACGGAGTCGGGGATGGTGACGGAATACAAGGATAAGCAAACTGAAAACGCTCCGTTGCCAATGCTGGTCACGGAGTCGGGGATGATGACGGACTGCAAGGATGAGCACCAACTAAACGCACAGTTGCCAATGCTGGTCACGGAGTCAGGGATGGTGACGGACTGCAAGGATTTGCAATCCTCAAACGCATTGTCGCCAATACTGGTCACAGAGTCAGGGATGGTGACGGACTGCAAGGATGAGCAACCCTGAAACGCACCGTCGCCAATGCTGGTCACGGAGTCGGGGATGATAAAATTTTCAACCTTTGATAAATAAGAAATCAGTTTTCGTCTATCAGAAGTATACAGGTTACCCTCAAATATAGTAAAATGATTCGAATGATTGATAACTCTTGCTGGACAATTTGAAAATGGATTTCCTTTAATAATTGTCACAGATTTGGGGATGGTGACGGACTGCAAGGATGAGCAACCATCAAACGCACTGACGCCAATGCTGGTCACAGAGTCGGGGATGGTGACGGATTGCAAGGATAAGCAAACTGAAAACGCTCCGTTGCCAATGCTGGTCACGGAGTCGGGGATGGTGACGGACTGCAAGGATGAGCAACCCGCAAACGCAAAGTTGCCAATGCTGGTCACGGAGTTGGGGATGGTGATAGACTGCAAGGATGAGCAACCATCAAACGCACTGTCGCCAATGCTGGTCACGGAGTCGGGGATGGTGACGGACTGCAAGGATTTGCAATTCGAAAACGCACTGTTGCCAATGCTCGTCACGGAGTCGGGAATGGTGACGGAATGCAAGTATGAGCAATCCTCAAACACACTGTCGCCAATGCTCGTCACGGAGTCGGGGATGGTGACGGGCTGCAAGTATAAGCAACCATAAAACGCACTGTTGCCAATGCTCGTCACGGAGTCGGGAATGGTGACGGAATGCAAGGAATAGCATTCATAAAACGCACCATCGCCAATGCTGCTTGTTCCTTGCCTAATCGTATAATTCCTTAATTTCCGATTAGTGCATTCCAGTAGCTTCTTCCCATCCTTGGAATATTTCACGCCAAACTCATCTGTCCATGCGTCCTTCTTATCTTCTTCCGTCACTTTCGTGCTGATAATTTCAATCTCTGGTTCTTTCGGTCGCTCCAGCGACAGCAGGCGGAAGGATACGTTTGACAAATCGGATTGAGTAAGGGCGATGATGAACAGTCCCACAAGCATGTTCACCTCTGAACACTCAGACGGGAAGATGTCCTTTAAAAGTTGACAGTCTTGAATGGCCCTATAGTCTTTCTCCGAGAAGAGAAGGCGGTCGGCAGCGCCATACTTCTCAAGCAAGGCAGGCTCTTCGGCGATCACCCTGAGAGAAAGCAGAATGGAGGCAAGTGAGAAGTCGTCAATATGCTCGTTGAAGGTTTCTTCCGTGCGTGCGGGGTGACGGAAGTCCGGACTGCCCATCTCCCACGACTTCTGTCCCTTCATTGCCGGAACGAACATGCCGTCGTAGTCTATCAGCACCAGCGTACCGTCCTCTCTCACCATGAAGTTGTCTGGCTTTAAGTCGCCGTGGGCAAATGGCTGCGGCATCAGCCACAGGGCAAGACGGCTGAACTGGTAGGCAAGCAGATGCAACTGATAGCTGTCGTGAAGATGCTGACGGATATACAGGTCGAGGTTGGTGCCCTCCACCCAGTCCATCAGCAGGACGGGAAACTCCTCGCCATCTGCATGGGCAGCGTCGACAAACAGCTCATTGTCCAAATACTGAAACTTGGTGAGAAAACTCGAAGAGACATATTCCAGTTCCTCAGCTATCATCCGGTAGTTTTCCGCACGGTTCGGCTGGTCTTTGAGAAAGCACTTCACGGCATAGAGCTTGTCATTCTTCTCATCCCGCATTTTGAACACCACGGCAAAGTTGCCGCTGGTCATCACAGGATCGCCATTGCCATCGGTCACAGGCCGGAGATTGCGCAGCTTATCGAAGTTGTCCTCCGCATTCCTCACCGCCTCTACATATTCTGATATTAAAGGGTATGTCATTCTGTATTCTATTACATATAATGGACTTATGACTTCAACGAACAGAACAGACGAAGGTTGTTGTCATAGCCACTTCTTGTACTTTTTCTTTTGTAGCATTTTTAGTTTCACCGGCTGATGCTTCTTTACCAAGGCATGATGCTCGGCATGGCTATGAGTCTTTTCTCTCTTTTTAGCTTGACGGCAGTCGAGTACAGCCAACGAGTAGTCGTCATGAGCCAACAGCCCCGACTCTTCCAAACTGCTCATGAGCCGAATGAAACTCTTTTGCTCTCGGGCGGCATACAACAGTCTTGTAAGGCACTTCTCGAAATCTTTAGTTTCTTCCTCCGCCACTTTTATGTAGTTGCTGTTCTTTGTCCTGGTTGCGATGGCTTCGTCGATTTCATCCTCGTACCGTTCCCTATGCCACAATTCATACCTCATCAGAATATAATGTGACAAGGCATCGGTGGCGACAAATATCACCTCTTCCCCCGTTAACTGGAACTGTCCCGCATTGAAGCCCTCTGCTTTGAGTGCTGCGTTGCTTCCTATCAGATAGGGCGCATCGTCAAAAGACGAGAGTCTGATGTTGGAATATTTCAGCTCATGGTTGTGGAAGTCGTAGCAGAACACGACGCTGTCGCCGTAGGTCATCCATTCTGCCGTCTTGCCGTCTTGTAACCACACAGCGGCAAGGGTGGCGAAGGAGCCCTCGTCGTAGAACTTGTTGAGGAAAAGTGCACCTTGCTGTTTGGCTTTCTTTTCACAGTCCTTGTAATAGGGTTCCCAAATGCCGTCCACCCATGCGTCCAACTGTTGGAAGTCTCGCAGGGCACTTACCGGCAATTGCTTCAGCAGATATTTTGACCACAACTCGGCAAACACTCCGCCACCTCCGGCACCGTCCGACACGGCAGCCATGCCTTTCTTTGCGAGTGCCGCATCCTCATTGATGACACGGCTTTCCCGCTTCGGTATGGATTGAGAATAGTACTTCATTTGTTTTGGCTGATATTGGTGGGGGTACCGATATCCATCAGTTGGATAAGGGTAGACATATCCGCATTCACGGCCATGGCGACATGCCGTTTGTTACCTTCATCCCCTCTGATATCTGATATGGGCTCGTTGTATCGTGTGGGCAACAGACTCGACATCTCATAGAGCGTCTGGCCGTAGGAGCTGCTCTCCACTTCCGACTTGTCAACCGGGAACACCACACGGTCTTGATCGTTTGGAACAATATGAATGTTGAAGAGCAGCACGTTGCCGTCGTTGGTGAACATCGATTTCAGCTCGTTGGAGAGCTGCAACATGTTCTCCTTTGTCGTGCCATTAAACTGTCCGTCGGTGATGTTGATGATGGTCGGTGGATAGCAGTCCTTGTCGTGGTGCTGCTCCATCCATTTCTCCAAGAGTTCCTTGGCCTTGTTGAACGCCTTGTGCATGTGCGTCCAACTCCCGTTATCATTTGCGTCTATCCATTCCACGCTCTCCACTTCCTTGGTCACTATGCCTCGTCTTGTCCTGACTTCCTTTCGCGTGGTGATGGTCTTGAAAGGATGCTCCTTCAGTTCCTGCGGCGACACGAAGTCGCGGCCCTCCAGTTCGCCCTGCCATCCGCTGTAGGCATCAGAGCCATAGCCGATGACAGCGATGTCATAGTAATGGCGCACCTCGTTGGTCTTGATGCATCGCAACACGAGCTCGTTGATTTGATGGTTGACGATTCGTGCCACTGCCTCCGACATCGGCATCTGCTCACCGTTGTAGGTTGTCGTCCGTCTCATGGAACATGACTGGTCGATGAGGAAGAGGAAGGCTGTAGGCGTGGCGCGGGTGATTTGCGCCGTGTAGGCATCCTTGGATTGCAGCACCTTAGGCTGGCTGGGGATGGGAATGCCGAAATTGCCGATGTTGGTGATGTATTTCAGGGGAATGAAATGGTTGACCATCACCTCCGCCTGGAAGAAGGGCTGCTCGCTCTCATCAAGGTCGAAATGGGTGCGTGCCGTGACGGCATTGAAGTGTATCTTCTTGAAGTCGGCAAGTGTGCCACCCTTCTGTGCTCCGTTGCGTGTGGCGTTGCGGTCGGCAAAGAGCGTGTCGTCCCAGTAAATGATTTCGGGGTCTATCTCCAGAACCACCGGGTTGGAAATCCTGCCGTCGTTCATGGCTACGTACATCATCGGGTGCTGTCGTGTGAAACTCACACGCACATAGTGCTGCAAGCCGTCCCTTCTGTCGAGACTTCGCGAGATGTCGCCTCCGCCCTGCTTGGGTATCTTGATGCCCTTCTCGTCGCAATCGGCCCAGGAATAGAGACCGCCGTTTTTGATGATAGACTCCAAGTTGTCACGGTCGGTGAAATGGTAGAGCCGTGTGATATGGTGCTGGTCCAGTATTTCCTTGAAGTCGTTCCAGTTGCTTCTTTTGTTTTTGTCCATATTCAGTTGTCTTTAATCAAACAATGAGGGTTCTTTTAGAGTCGCTTTACCGCTGTCATTTTGTCTCGGGCCATAAGGGTAAGTGCCTTCCGCATACGCCTTGATGAGCGATGCATGGGAGAGGGGTTCGCGACCGTTGTCCACATCGGCGTTGGTGTCGTAGTCGAGCAGTACGATGGTCTTTGTCTTGCTCACCTCGCGCAGCCGGTCGATGATGTCTTTGACCTTGTTCTCCAACACCCACCGATAAGTGGGTATGTATATCTGTTTCCGAGCCTCTATATAGCCCAGCAACTCTGTGCCGTTCACGCCCTTTCTGTGGCCCAACGGCTTGCCGTATTTTCTGACGGTTCGCTTCAGTCCCCGCATGGTGTCGTTGGTGAAGAGCGATGTGTCTACGTCGCAGCCTTCAAACACTTTCAGTCCCTGCCAGACGGCCTCCACGCATGTGGCGGTGTAGCCCGGACTGAACGGCACGGGGATGCCATAGTGGGGATAGAACGGACTCAGTTTTACCAGTCCGTCCTTTGCCTTACTGGTCACGTCCGCCAAGATGGCATTGGGATATTTTTTGAGAAGAGTCTCAGTCTTCTTTCGTTTTGTTTCGATGATTATCATGTTAGTCGTTGAATTTGATTTTTGAAGAATAGCGTCGCAAATTGAATTTCAGCCTGTCGTATGTTTTGCGAGAGATTATGACGGACTGCAAGGATGAGCAATCAGCAAACGTAAGGTCGCCAATGCTCGTCACTGAGTCGGGGATGGTGACGGACTGCAAGGACGAGCAACAACTAAATGCATCGTTTCCAATGCTCGTCACTGAGTCGGGGATGGTGACGGACTGCAAGGATGAGCAACCCCGAAACGCCCAGTCACCAATGCTGGTCACGGAGTCGGGGATGGTGACGGACTGCAAGGATTCGCAACCCAAAAACGTACTGCCGCCAATGCTGGTCACGGAGTCGGGGATGATGACGGACTGCAAGGAATCGCAATCCGAAAACGCACTGTCGCCAATGCTGGTCACGGAGTCGGGGATGGTGACGAACTGCAAGGATGAGCAATGAGCAAACGTAAGGCCGCCAATGCAGGTCACGGAGTCGGGGATGGTGACGGACTGCAAGGATGAGCAACCAAAAAACGCACTGTCGCCAATGCTGGTCACAGAGTCAGGGATGGTGACGGACTGCAAGGAATCGCAATTCGAAAACGCACTGTAGCCAATGCTGGTCACGGAGTCGAGGATGGTGACGGACTGCAAGGATGAGCAACCATAAAACGCATTGTCGCCAATGCAGGTCACGGAGTCGGGGATGATAAAATTTTCTCCCTTTGATAAATAAGAAATCAGTTTTCGTTTGTCAGAAGTATACAGATTGCCCTCATATATAGTAAAATGATTGGAATGATTGATAACTCTTGCCGTACAAGCTGGAAATGGATTCCCTTTGATATTTATTATAGAGTCGGGGATGGTGACGGACTGCAAGGATGAGCAATCAGCAAACGTAAGGTCGCCAATGCTGGTCACGGAGTCGGGGATGGTGACGGACTGCAAGGATCTGCAACCCCAAAACGCACCATCGCCAATGCTGGTCACGGAGTCGGGGATGGTGACGAACTGCAAGGATGAGCAATGAGCAAACGTAAGGCCGCCAATGCTGGTCACGGAGTCGGGGATGGTGATAGACTGCAAAGAAGGATGAGAGGAAAAGTTTCCAGCAAACGCTTTATCGCAAATACACCTTGTTCCTTGCCTAATCGTATAATTCTTTAAGCCTCTATCTGTGCTTTCTAATAGCTTCTTCCCATCCTTCGAATATTTAACGCCAAACTCATCAGTCCATGCGTCCTTCTTATCTTCTTCCGTCACTTCCGTGCTGATAATTTCAATCTCCGGTTCCTTCGGTCGCTCCAGCGACAGCAGGCGGAAGGATACATTCGACAAATCGGATTGAGTAAGGGCAATGATGAACAGTCCCACAAGCGTGTTTATCTCTGGGCACTCAGACGGGAAGATGTCCTTTAAAAGCTGACAGTCATGAATGGCCCTATAGTCTTTTTCTGAGAAGAGAAGACGGTCGGCAGCGCCGTACTTCTCAAGCAAGGCAGGCTCTTCGGCGATCACCCTGAGAGAAAGCAGAATGGAGGCAAGTGAGAAGTCGTCAATATGCTCGTTGAAGGTTTCTTCCGTGCGTGCGGGGTGGCGGAAGTCCGGACTGCCCATCTCCCGCGCCTTCTGTCCCTTCATTGCCGGAACGAACATGCCGTCGTAATCAATCAGCACCAACGTACCGTCCTCTCTCACCATGATGTTGTCAGGCTTTAAGTCGCCGTGGGCAAACGGCTGCGGCATCAGCCACAGGGCGAGACGGCTGAACTGGTAGGCAAGCAGATGCAACTGATAGCTGTCGTGAAGATGCTGACGGATATACAGGTCGAGGTTGGTGCCCTCCACCCAGTCCATCAGCAGGACGGGGAACTCCTCGCCATCAGCATGGGCAGCGTCGACAAACAGCTCTTTGTCCAAATACTGAAACTTGGTGAGGAAACTCGAAGAGACATATTCCAGTTCCTCAGCTATCATCCGATAGTTTTCCGCACGGTTCGGCTGGTCTTTGAGAAAGCACTTCACGGCATAGAGCTTGTCTTCCTTCTCATCCCGCATTTTGAACACCACGGCAAAGTTACCGCTGGTCATCACGGGATTGCCATTGCCATCGGTCACAGGCCGGAGATTGCGCAGCTTCTCGAAGTTGTCCTCCGCATTTCTCACCGCCTCTACATATTCTGATATTAAAGGGTATGTCATGTATTATTTTTTTACAAGCTAAGCATTTTACAGACCCCCAACTCAAGCCCATGTTCTTTGAATAGTTGTCATGCCATTGGAAAATTTATAGAGAAAGCTTCTTTCGCTTTAGTTCTTCAACGAATATCATAAAATATAACTATATCTGGAAAAACTGTAGAGTCAAGAGGCAAGTGCAAAATTAGCTAATTTTTCCGAAGAACACAATTTTGGGAGTTGTAAAGCCTAATTTCTTCCTTGGTCTTTCGTTGATTTGATATTGTGCGCTATTGAGTTGTTCTTGAGTGACAGGTCTTGAAGTCAGTGCCTTTAGGGAAGTATTCTCTGAGCATCTTGTTTGCGTTTTCAATCGCGCCCTTTTGTCCTGAGCAGTAAGGACCAGCGAAATATACAGTGCATTCCAGGGCCTTGCAAATCTTAGCCATGACCGCCTTCTAAAATCATAAAAACGGAGCTGCCTTACGACATCCCCGTCTGTTTCCACGATTTCAGCATGGCGGATGAATCTATTGCTTGGTTGAGTCGCTCCTCGGCAGAGCTCGCCTCCTCTTCGATTCACGGGGCAAAGTCAACGCTTTCCATTGAATCTACAGTAATTAGCCTCCTCAATGTTGCGCTTCGTTTTGGAATCTACACGGGTTTATAATGCCCAACACGATATCATTGCAATTGCCAATTCTTAACTGGCAGGTGGCAGCTGCGGTGCTGTGGGGGATGATGTGTGTGTGGCTTAATTGCCTAAAAATCAATGATGTATAATTATGGTTGTAAATTTTTTGCACTTATCTTTTGGCACGACCGAAAAAAAACGTACCTTTGCACTTGGAAAGCTGCACGGCCAGCTCCCTCAGAATCCCCCAGGTCTTAACCGAAGCAAGGGTATGAGGTTGTAGCGGCGCGATGTGGCTTTCTTTTTTTTATGCCCTCACACAACCTGTTGATGCCATGGGGCCGTCTTGCCGGGTCATTTCTTTTTGTGCTCTCTTGCCTCGCCCACCAGTGCCTCGCAGAAGTTGCGTTGCATGAGGCGCGCATCGAGTACCGACATCTGCGTATTGAGCATCACGAAGGCCAAGTCGTGCCCGTTGCCGTCCTGGCAATAGCCTGCTATCGAACTTATGCCATAGGGGTGCGAGAGTGTGCCCGTCTTGCCATGTATCATGCCCTTGAGGCCCTCGCGGTCGTAGCCCTTGCCGCGCAGTGTGCCGTCGATACCCGATATCGACAACCCGGTGAGCAGCGACTTGTAGATGTCTTTGTGGCGGTAGCCATACTTGAGTATGGTGGCCAGTGCCACAGGCGACAGGTGGTTGTGAATGCACAGGCCGCAACCGTCGTGCACGACCAGCGAGGTGTCGGTCAGACCCAAGTCGTGCCTCATGAAGCGGCGCATGTATTCGACACCGGCGGTGGCAGGGGCTTGGCGCGGATTGCTGCGGTGCCCCATGGTGTAGAGCAGGGCTGTGGCCTGCGTGTTGGAGCTGTGCTTGAGCATGTGGTTGATGGCCATCTGTATGCCGCTCGAGTACCTGAAGCGATACACCGAGCCGCGGGGCACCTTGCCATATATCACTTGAGCGTCGTCGAAGTGGTAGCCTGCGTTGGCAAATTGAGCCTTCACCAGGTTTCGCACCTTGTCGGGACCCTTATAGAGCATGCCGTAGCGAGAGAAACTCAAGTCCCAGGGATACCAGTGTGCTTCGGCCTGCACCTTGTCCTTGAGCAGCAGGTCGAGCACCAGGCGGCCTTGCACGTGGTCGATGCCTTGCTGCTTGAGCGCGCTGGTGAAAAGTGCCAGGTTCTCGGGCTGAAGCTGTGGGTCGAGATCGGCCTTGAAGATGACGTCGCCCACCAGGGTGTCGTTTTTCATCTTTCCGTGTGTGTAGAGCGACGTGCTGTAGCGGTAGTTGCTGCCCAGCAAGTGCAGACCGGCCACCGTGGTGAGCAGCTTGGTGCACGAGGCCACCGGCAGCGATTGGCTTTCGTTCATGCCAAAGACGGGCTTGTCGGCCGTGAGATCATACACATATATCCCCAGTTGTCCCTGCACCCTGGGCTTGGCGGCAAACTCGGCGAGGCGGCTTTGCAAGGCCGTGTCGACGGGGATGTCGGGCTTGGTTGCTGCCGTTGTGACCGTTTTCTTGTTGTGGCTGCATCCAGCCATGACGATGAGTAGCAGTGTGGCAATGATGAGTAGTCGTTGAGTAGTCGTGTGCATTTTCTTTTTGCGTGTCCTGAAAAATTTTTCAAAGCTATCAAAAAAATAGCAATGGCACAACTTTGGCCTGCTTTTATAGGAAATATTCACAATTCCTGTCGAGGGGCGGATTCCAGAAGCAAGTGCAAAGTTACGCTATTTTTCTTTAATCATGTCTTTGGGCTTTCGAAATCCGTTTTTCTTTCTTGGCCTGTTGTTTAATTTTTCGATGATGCTCTTGACATATAGCCTTGAAATTCCCCTAAAGTCCGTCTTCTTCGGAATATATTGCCTGATGAGCCCGTTCATGTTCTCGATAGCTCCCTTCTCCCACGAGCAGTACGGATGTGCGAAGTAAACTTTCGTGTTAAGTTCCCTCGCAATGATTTCGTGTGCGGCAAACTCCGGCCCGTTGTCTGTCGTTATCGACCTTACAGGCAACCCGCTCTCCCGTATGAGTCTCACCACGGCATATGCCAGTGGAACGGCCTGCTTTCCCGTATCGAGTTTCTCCATGAGCATAAAGCAGCTCCTCCTCTCAACCAGAGTAACGATGGCACCTTTGCCTTCCTTTCCTACGATGGTGTCCATCTCCCAGTCTCCTATGGTCTGTCCATAGTCCGTTTCCGGTCTTTCGTCAATGGAGAGGCGGTTGGGAATATGCGCCTTGGTGGTAAGCAAGGACTTTTGCCTTGGTCTGCCTCCATGCCTGAGGTGCTTTCGGATGTTGTCCCCGTAATGTGGGGAAAGGGCCGCTATCCAGTTGTATATGGTTGACTTGGACACCGTGATGCCCTCTTTCTTGCCAAGCCATCCGGCGACTTCCTCCGGCGACCACTGCTCCTTACGGATAAGTTCAAAAACACGGCTGCGTACATAGGGAGCGATACGGCGATTGCCAGGTGTCCTGGCCTTGCGTCGTTTGACTTTCAATACGGCCGTACGTGCGTCATAAACGCCTTTAGCATTAGAATTACGCCTTCGCTCACGAGAAACCGTGCTTACTGACACACCAATAGTCTCGGCTATGAAACTAAGTGAGAATTTCGTTTGGAGTAGCACACTTATTGTGTATCTTTGCTCCGAGGTTAATTGTTTATACATCACAATACAAAATTAATTAATCTTAGGGAGGGGAACGAAAGATCTCCTCTTTTTTTGTATTGCTTAAGTTATCCGCCAATGCTCTTTGGGGGCTTCGCGCCCCCAGCCGCAAGGCAAACCTCCGCGGTGTTTTTCATGTTTTAATGCACCGCAGAGTTTTGCACTTCTAATTGGAATTAGCAAGGCAAGGAGCTTTAGCATGGAGGAAGGCGCGCTTTGCCTTGTGTTGTGGCAAAGCACGCCTTTCTCGATGAGTTGTGTGGTTGCAAGCTGGTGTGGCAGGTGCTATTTTATTGTGTCGGTCGGCGCCGAAGCCGGCGCGCCGCTCTTGGCTATCTCCAGCGTCACCAGCCAGTAGGCCTCGCGGTCGTTGGCGGCCTTCACATAGTTGAGCTTGAGGGTTACCGTTGTCTTCTTGTCGTCGTATTTTGTCACCGCTTTCACGTCGGCCTCGCCTGGCTGAGCTTGGGCCACGGCATATTGCTGGTACTTGGCTGCCAGCATGCCCTTGAGCTCGTCGTAGAAGGCCTTGGCGCTCTTGCCGTTGTCGGGGTAGGCCGATTCGGGGAATGCCGACTCGCAGGAGATGCCTGTCACTACACCTTTCGGAAATTGCACGTGGGCTGTGGCAAAGGCCACATCGCCATAGGCCACCGGGCCGGTGACCTCACAGCTCACCTTGGGTGTTGCGTCGAAGTCGCAGCCGCTCTTGTCGAGCGAGTCGATGGCTGTGTTTTTGGCATCGCCCAGCCGCACGCCCAGCACGCTGGCGTCGATTTGATTGGTTTCTTTGTTCTCGTTGCTCTTGTTGCAGCTGGCGGCTCCGGCCACCAGAAGCATGATTGCAAAAATCAAAAGATATTTCTTCATTTTCTTTTTCGATTGGTTTTTATCAGCACAAAGTTAAATATTTTTTGTCTCATTTCATAGCCTTCGCTGTTGCATTGCCCCATTATTGCGGCACAATTTCGATTTCGGTCTTCTTTGGGCAGTCGCTATTGCCACAATTTTGCCTGTATTTGAGTTGGCTGAAGGTGGAGTTTAACATAGTGTGACTAATGACGCATAAAAGTCAAAAATGTTTTAACATTAAAGTTTAAAATTAACTTAACGTTGCTGCTCGTCTATAAAAAATGGCTATTCATATATTAGATTTGTATGCGTCATTTATTTGCTTTTACTTTGCTCTCAGAAAACAAAAAGAGTAATAAAGTTTTCTCATAAGCATAGGTTTATTTGTTTAGTTTATACATTATTTCGACTTTAAATCTTAATCGTGAACGACACTTAAACGCATTGAAGCCACTGGGCAGGATTGCTCGGTGGCTTTTTGTGTTGCAGCAGTAAGCCCGCAGGCATGCCTTGGGTTATATTCCCATGAGGTCGCGGTAGATGTCGAGGGCTGCTTTCATGTCGGCATCGTCGATGGTGTTGTTCACTTTCACGTTGCCGCAGCTGGCGAGCAAGCTGCAGTTTATCTCGCCATTCTGGCTTTTTTTGTCGTGATGCATGAGCTCGAGCAGTGTGTCGTAGTCGTCGCAGGTGATGTAGAAGGCGCCGTAATGGGCCTTTACATAGTGGGCGAGGCGGTGCAAGTCGGTCGAGGGGAAGTGCATCGTCATGTGCGAGAGCACGGCCTCGGCAACAAGCCCCCAGGCCACGGCATAGCCGTGAGGCACGGGCTTGCCCTTGTGCAGTGCCATGCTCTCAAGGGCGTGCCCCACGGTGTGCCCCAGGTTGAGTGCCCGTCTCAACCCTTGCTCGTGTGGGTCTTCTCTCACGATGCGCTCTTTCACGAGCACCGATGTCTTGAGCAGCTGGAGCAGGCGCTCGTAGTCGACATGTGCCAGGTCGAAGTCGAGCAGCGTCTCAAAGTCGTCGTGACTGCTGAGCATGCTGTGCTTCAGCATCTCGGCAAAGCCCGACTTGAGCTCGACCGCAGGCAGTGTTGTGAAAAATCGTGTGGTGATGATGACGTCGGTGGCTTCCACGAAGCAGCCTATTTCGTTTTTCAGTCCGTTGAAGTTGATGCCTGTCTTGCCGCCCACGGCTGCATCGACGGCGCTGAGCAGGGTGGTGGGGCAGTTTACAAAGGGGATGCCCCGCTTGTAGGTAGCGGCGGCAAAACCTCCCAAGTCGGTCACCACGCCTCCGCCCAGGTTCACGACGAGCGACTTGCGGGTCGCCCCCATTGCCTCCAGCTTTTTCCACACATCGACCAGCGTGTCGAGGTTCTTGTTGATGTCGCCGGGTCCTATGGCGATCACGCTGGCCTGTTTCAGGGCCTGGCACTCGATGAGCGGCAGCACTGCTTGGGCGGTGTTGGTGTCGACGACGACTGCCAGGCGGGAGAATTGCTTGGCGGCAAGTAGGTTGTCGAGAGTGTTGTCGATATCGTTGGTGAAAACTATGTTTTGACTCATAGATGCCTGCAAGTGAAATTTTTTTTCTTGAGCATGATGGCTTCCAGCTCAAGCCTGTTGCGTTGTCTTGAAGGCCTCGAGCAAAGCCGGCAGGGCGCTTGCAAGGGCATTCATGTCGGGATACACGATATCGGCCCCTGCCTTGTAGAGATCTTTCTCGGGGATGGGGCCAGTGGTTACCCCTATGGTGAAGCTGCCCGAAGCATGTCCCGATTGCACGCCCAGGGGAGCGTTTTCAATCACGATGCACTGGCACGGTTTGGCTCCGGCCTTGAGCTGAGCTTTCATGTAGGGCTCGGGACTGGGTTTGCCGTGCTTGGTGTCGGCGGCCGTGATGCGCTCTGGGGCGAAGAGGCCTGCATAGTCCCTGTCGATGCGCTCGAGCAGCAGGGGCTCGCCGCTGCCGGTCACAAGCACGTTTTTGATGCCGGCATCCCTCAGTGTCGAGAGCACTTGTGTGGTCCCGGGCATCATGGCGGGCTCGCCCAGCTCCTTGAAGTAGCGGCTTTTCACCTTGTACAGCTCGCGTGCCTCGTCGTCGGTGATGTTTTTGCCTGAGCCGCGTTTAAATAAGAGTTTGATGATCTCGGCGCCAGTCATTCCCTCATAGAGGTAGAACTCGTCGCGTGTGCACTTCACGCCGTTTTTCTTCATGAGCTTTACCCAGGCGCGTGTGTGATTCTTCATCGAGTCGTAGAGCACACCGTCGCAGTCTACAAGGGCTACCTTGATTTCTGCCTGCTTGTTGCCTGTTGATTTGAGATAATTGGCGATTGCGTTTTTTTCAGTCATAATAAAAAACTATATGTGATGATTTTGTTTTATGTGTAAGTGTGGAGTGATGTCACTGTTGCTGCTTGGTCGATTCATCTCACGGTCACGTGGAAGCACCCTTGCCGGGTCTCAAAGATGGCATAGCACTTGCCGCGGGCCCTGAAGTCGTAGATGATTTCGGCGAGTATGTTTTTCAGACTTTCCTGCGAGATTTGGTAGCTGGGGTCCATGCAGTCAAATTTTGACCAGCTGATGTCGAATGTCGTGCCATAGCGGTGGCATGATTGCGAGGTGGCGTTGCGGTTGCGTTGCTGCAACTGGGCCACCGAGTAGTCGGTGCGCAGCATGCTGGTCACCCTCAGACGATAGGCCTTGCCACCGCGTGCCACAATGGTGTCGGCGAAGGCTGTGGCTATCTGCTTGAGCAGGTTGGCAGCCTTGGGCACCAGGTAGGGGGCCGAGTCTTTCATCGTGGCCACATAGTAGAGCTTGCAGGTGTTCAGTTTCACGAGGGGGCGCTTCAAGTAAAAGGCCGAGCGCAAGTCGACGATGGGGTCGATGCCATTGGCAACAGCAGCGCGCAGTTGCGTGTGGTTGCTGTCGTTGAAAATGTCCTTTAACCGCCCGTCGACGATTCGGCTCTTCATCTCGTGCACCGGGCCGCCTTTGGGCAGCTTGGGGGCTGCGGCAGTGTCGAGCGGGGTGTCGTCGCTGAGCACGTATTTCACTTGCCCGTCGTTGTCGGAGTGGGTGCATGACGACACTGCGACGATGGCAGCGATGAGCATCAGCGATGTCAGCAAGAATTTCTGCATGACTTTGTCGATCAGTTAGTTTATTGACCCACCGTTTGCACGTAGAGTATCACTTGCTTGTCGTTGAGTTTCATGACCTTGGCCAGGCCCTCGCGGTCGCAGCCATAGCGCAGCACGGTCTTGAGGCCGGCCTGCGCGCAGTACAAGTAGATGTTTTGTGAGGCTGCCCCGGCAGCATAGTTCATAAACTCGGGCTTGTCGGTCTTGTTGCCGTCGCCCACAATCACGATGTTGACGGGGGCTGTGGCGGCAAAGCCTTGCTTGGCGGCCAGTGTGCGGTAGTCGCCGGTGGCCACTGTGGTGAGTGTGTTGCTTGCAGCGTCGTATTTTCCTATCTCGGTGGCAGTGACCACATAGAAGTCGAGCTCTTGGCGGTTCATCGCTGTGGCAATGGTGCGTTTGCCGTCGTGGGTGATGCCCCATGCGGCCCACAGCATGTTGCTCAAGTCTTGCCTCGACACGGCCTTGTCGGGAGCAATGTCGCGCTGGCTCTTGCGTGCTTTCATGACTTCCATGAGTGGCATGCCGCCAGCGACTTGCGGCTTGGGCAGCACTTGGGCTTCGCTCGTGGGGCTGCATGCGGCCAGTAGCGTTGCGGCCAGTAGAAGCTTGTAGATTTTCATAACTTTGCTTTGTAACTTTTTGTCTTACAAAAATACAATGTTTTGGCTTATTTTCCCATCGTGTTAAACTATTTTAAGTAAATGGCTGCGCTTTTTGCCTGCCTTTTCAATTGCAGCTGGTGGTGCCCCCTTGGGCTTGGCAGCCGTGCTGCCGGCTGGCCCTGGAACGCCCACAACGGAGCAGCTGCCGAAAAATTGCCCGAAATGTTGGAATTTCGAAATTTTTTTTATACCTTTGTTGTTGCTATGAAGAAGTTGTTGATACTATTGGTAGTGTGTGCCGCTGTAGGGGTGGCATCGCAGGCTTGGGCAGTGCCCGAGCCAGTGCCTGCCGTTGAAAATGTTGCGGGGGTGCCATCGGTCAAGGGTGGCGACGGCCGCATCTATTTCTATGCTGGCAGCAGCGATGCTGTGTTCAGTGTCTATTCTATCACTGGCCAGCTTGTGAGAACGGTGAAGGTGAATGCCGACACCCATGCCACAATCGACATTTCCAAGGGCTTCTACATCGTGCGCTACTACAACGTGTGGTCGCGCAAGGTGGTCGTTAAGTGAGCACCACCATGCTATAGTTATGATTCTCGCCGAGTTGTTCCCTTATGCTCATGCGGTATTTGTCGTTTTCACGATAATTTACGTCTTGACCATATTGAGCACAATAGCCGTTGTCATCTCTGAAAACCGCAACCCTGTGAAATCGCTGGCGTGGGTTACCGTGCTCATGCTGCTCCCCATACTGGGCCTTTTCCTCTATTTGTTTTTTGGCCGCAGCCTCAAGAGCGTGGTCATCATCTCTCGCAAAAATCGCCTGCGCTTGCGCAGCCAGGAGAAACTCGACACCATCGACCCCAGCCAACTCAGCCTGAGCGACAGCAGCAAGCAGATCATACGCCTGGTCAACTCCATCGCCGAGCCTCATTTTTTCCCGGGCAATCATGCCGACATTTTCACCGAGGGCAAGCAAAAGTATGACGCACTCAAGCGCGATTTGCTCTCGGCCAAGCAATACATCAATCTGCAATATTTCATCTTCTCGGCCGACGAGATAGGTCAGGAAATTGCCAATATTCTCATCCAGAAAGCGCACGAAGGCGTGAAAGTGCGGGTCATCTACGACCATGTGGGCTCCTGGAGCATTGCCTCTGCTTTTTTCAAGCACCTGCGCAAGGAAGGGGTCGAGGCCTATCCCTTCCTGCGGGTCACCTTCCCGCAGCTGGCCAATCGCTTGAACTGGCGCAACCACCGCAAGGTGGTGGTGATCGATGGCAGAGTGGGCTACATAGGCGGCATGAACGTGGCCGACCGCTATGTCACGGGCGAGCATGGCCGCCTGCCCTGGCGCGACACTCACCTCAGACTGGAGGGCGGCGTGGTCAAGGCCCTGCAATTCTCCTTTGCCGTCGACTGGAATTTCATGAAGCGCATGTTGCTCACGCAGCCCACGCAGAGCTATGTGGTGCACCCCGACGATGCCGACGGCATGCAGGTGCTCGACAGCGGGCCCACAGGCTTGTGGAACGGCATGTCGCTTGTCTTTCTCAAGGCCATATCGCTGGCCAAAAACTGCATCTACATCCAGACGCCTTATTTCCTGCCCAACGACGGACAGCTCAAGGCCCTGCAGACGGCAGCCCTCGCGGGTGTCGACGTGCGCATCATGATACCTCGCACCCCCGACAGCAAGGTGTTGCGTTACAGCTCGTTCTCCTATGTGAAAGAATGCCTGCAAGCAGGCATCAAGATTTATTTTTACAA
Organism: Sodaliphilus pleomorphus; assembly: GCF_009676955.1. Classification (GTDB taxonomy): domain Bacteria; phylum Bacteroidota; class Bacteroidia; order Bacteroidales; family Muribaculaceae; genus Sodaliphilus; species Sodaliphilus pleomorphus. The sequence goes on from NZ_CP045696.1 coordinate 2,713,634, forward strand.
CAACCGCATGTTGCACGCCAAGTGCGTGATCGTCGACGACGAGTTTGTGACCACGGGGTCGACCAACTTCGACTACCGCAGTTTTGAGCACAACTTTGAGTGCAATGTGCTCGTCTACAGCAAGCCGTTCAATGCACGCATGAAGAAGATTTTCCTTCACGATGCCAAGTCGAGCTGCACGCGCATCATCATGTCGCACTGGAAGCGCCGCAAGTGGAGCCAGAAGGCCCTCGAGTCGCTCTCGCGGCTGCTCGGCCCCATTTTGTGAACATTCATTCTGCAATCATGATAACATTTCCCAACGCCAAGATCAACTTAGGTCTCAACATTGTTGCCCGTCGCCCCGACGGTTACCACGACATCGAGACGGTGTTCTACCCGGTGCCCTTGTGCGACGCTCTCGAGATTGTGCCGGCCAAGGGGGAGTGCACCACGCTCACGTGCTATGGCAACAAGGTGGATTGCCCGCCCGAGAGCAATCTTGTGATGAAGGCCTGCCGCCTCATGCAGCAGCATTGCAGCGAGGTGGGCCCGGTCGACATCTATCTGTACAAGCACATCCCCGACGGGGCAGGCTTGGGCGGCGGCTCAAGCGATGCCGCCCATGTGCTCTTGATGCTCAACGCCATGTTTGCGCTTGGGTTGAGCAAGCAAGAACTGGCCTGCATGGCCGCTGCCTTGGGGGCCGATTGTGCCTTTTTCATCTACAACCATCCCCTCATGGCCACAGGCATAGGCAATGTGTTCTCTCCAGCCCAGGTCAATCTCAAGGGCATGACGCTGTTGCTGGTGAAACCCGAGGTCTCGGTGTCGACTCGAGAGGCCTATGCGCGGGTCACGCCCGCACCTGCGCCCGAGGCGCTTGCCACGATATTGAGCTTGCCAGTGTCGCAGTGGTGCAACCGGTTGAAAAACGACTTTGAACCCAGTGTATATGCCCAGTACCCGTCGTTGCGCAGCATCAAGTCGGCAATTGAGCAGGCCGGAGCGTTGTATAGCTGCATGAGCGGCAGTGGCTCGTCGATATTTGGCATTTTTGATAGTGCCATAATGGCAGAGCAAGCCGCCCGACAATTTGCCAATATAGCACATTTTGTCATTACGCTGCAAGCTTGATTGCGCCACATGCGGCCATGAGTGCGTGCCTGCGGCCTGCCTGCCTGCCGCGCCTGCGCCCTGTGCGACAGGCCGTGCAATTGCCCCGTGCTGGGCGCCCTTGCCACGAGCCTGGTGCCGCGGCGTGTGGCAGCATTGCCGCCGTCTCGGTGCCGGTGTGCAATGCGTGTTTTGCCGTTGAGGAAGACGTTGGCGCGGTTTTTGATAAAAAACCAGCGGTTACTGGTTTAAATAATGAAATAAAAAATTTTACACAATATGAGCAAGAAAGAACAAAAACAACAGGAAACTGCCAAGGCCGACGACAAGCAGTTGCATGCCGAGGCTCAGGATGCCCAGGCCAGCACTGCCGGCACCGAGGCTGCCGACAAGCAACAGCCTGCCGAAGGCGGCGATGAGAAAAAACAAGAAACTCCTGAGGAGAAAATCAAGCGCCTGGAGGAAGAGTTGGACCATGAGAAAAAAGAATACCTTTTCCTCATGGCCGAGTTTGACAACTACCGCAAGCGCACACTCAAGGAAAAGGGCGACCTCATCAGAAACGGAGGAGAGAAAGTCCTGGCCGAATTGCTCCCGGTGATCGACGACTTTGAACGTGCTATCGATGCAATCGACAAGACAAGCGACATCGACAGTCTGAAAGAGGGCGTCAACTTGATTTACAACAAGTTTGTAAAATACCTCGAGAAACAGCAAGTGAAGCCCATGGAGTCGACAGGAAAGGACTTCGACAGCGACATTCACGAGGCTGTGACCACCTTCCCCGCTCAAGACGAGAGCCAGAAGGGCAAGGTCATCGATACTGTGCTCAAGGGTTATACAATCAACGATAAAGTACTGCGTCACGCCAAGGTGGTTGTGGGTCAATAATATTGTGTTTTTAGCATTATGGCAGAGAAAAGAGATTATTATGAAGTTTTAGGTGTCGATCGCAATGTCACGGCCGATGAGCTCAAGAAAGCCTACCGCAAGATGGCTATCAAGTATCATCCCGACCGTCAGCAGGGCAAGACCGATGCCGAGAAGAAAGCTGCCGAGGAGAAGTTTAAGGAGGCAGCCGAGGCCTACGACGTGCTGTCCAATCCCGAGAAGCGGGCCCGCTATGACAAGTATGGCTTTGCAGGCGAGCAGGGAGCCGGCGGCTTCAGTGGTCAAGGCATGTCGATGGACGACATCTTCTCGCAATTTGGCGACATCTTTGGCGGCGGTGGCTTTGGCGACTTCTTTGGCGGCTTTGGCGGCGGCTCGCGCCACAGTGGCGGCGGGCGTCGCGTGCAACGTGGCACCGACTTGCGTGTGCGTGTGCGTGTCACGCTCAACGATGTGGCCCACGGTGTTGAGAAAAAACTGAAAATTCCGCGCATGGTGTCGTGCGAAGCATGCCACGGCACTGGCGCCAAAAACGGCACTGCGCTGCACACCTGCCCCACATGCGGCGGCTCGGGCGTGGAAGTGCGCGTGCAACGCACCATACTGGGACAGATGCAGACACAGAGCACCTGTCACACTTGTAACGGCAGCGGAAAGGTCATTCAGGAGCGCTGCCCCGAGTGCGGCGGTACCGGCTTGGTGCGCAAGGAGGACATCGTTACGGTCAACATCCCGGCCGGAGTGGGCGAGGGCATGACCCTCAAAATGAGCGGCAAGGGCAATGAGGCTCCTGGCGGAGGCATCCCCGGCGACCTGCTCATCGTGATTGAAGAAGTGAGCGATCCGCAGCTGCAACGCGATGGTAACGACTTGATCTACAACTTGATGCTCGACTTCCCAACGGCAGTGTTTGGCGGCAAGGTCGACGTGCCCACCATCAATGGCCACGCCCGTGTCACCATCCAGCCTGGCACTCAGCCTGGCAAGGTGCTGCGCTTGAGGGGCAAGGGGCTGCCTTCGCCCGACAGCTATGGCACAGGCGACGAGCTCATCAATGTCATGGTCTATGTGCCCGAGAACCTGTCCAGCACCGAGAAAAAGGCCATCGAGTCGCTCAAGGACTCGCCCAACGTGAAGCCCAGCGAGTCGACCAAGACCCGCATCTTCAGCCGTCTACGTCACATCTTCGACAACTAAATATTGTCGGTCAGTATATAAATTGCGATATTTTCACTAATTTTGCGCGCGAAAGTATCGCAATTTTTTTTTTTTTGCGCTCCTGTCGGTATATTATTATATATATATATATATGAAATGATGATATGAGAATTCCCGCTGCCAAATACTTGTTTCTCGCCCTGTCGCTGTGTGTGGCCTTGAGCTCGCTTGCCAAGAAAAAGCAAGCGATAGCTCCGAGCTATTCGTGGTCGATAAGCGACCCGTTGGGTTTGAGGTATCCTGCCGTTATCGACACCGCCTATGAAAACTACGGGTTGCGATTCATCCCCTCGCTGCGCAGCAAGGCCTGGTCTACCACAGGAAATTACGGCGCCCAGGGGCAGGACATGATATTTTTCAATCGTCCTGCCACGAGCGACTTCTTCTTTGAGGACGGCCTGGCCACTTGGCTCCCCTCGGTGGCTACTCAGCGATTTTTCAACACGCGCATTCCCATGACCGTGTTGGGGCACGCCACTGGCGGCAACAAGTATAGCAACCAGGACTGCACCCAAGTGCTCTTCAGCGGCAATGTCGACAAGCGCATCGAGGTGGGCGGCGCTGTCGACTACATCTACAGCAAGGGATCCTACGATTACCAGGCCGCAAAAAATTTCAGGTGGAGCGCTTTTGGATCCTATATAGGCGACCGCTACGAGATGCAGGCCTTCATAAACAGTTACAGCAGTTCCAACAAGGAGTCGGGCGGCATCACCAACGACCTCTATATCATCGACCCGGCACAGGTGCAGGGCGGTGAGAGCAAGGTCGATCCCAAAGATATACCCACACGGCTCACCGAGGCACAAAACAACCTCAATGGCACCGAGTTTTACATGAACCACCGCTACAAGGTGGGTTTCTACCGCTACGAGCGCGACTCGGTGACCGACACCATCAAGGGCAAGACCTATGTGCCTGTCACCAGCTTTATATGGACACTCGACTACAAGCACAACAAGCACAAGTTTATCAACGCCTCGGCCACGCAAGACACAGCCTATTTCGACCACACCTATCTGGGCTACGGCGGCACCCGTGAGAATCAACTCTACACCAAGTTGCGCAACACGGTGGGCATCTCGATGCTTGAGGGCTTCAACAAGTACGCCAAGTTTGGCTTTGCCGTCTATGCCACCCACGAGCTGCGGCGTTACACCCAGGTTACCGACAGCGTGACAGGCAGGGTGGCTGCCTGGCCCACGGCCGACTCGCTCACCGTGGCCTGCCCGCACAAGCACACCGAGAGCGACTTCACCATAGGCGGCCAGCTCACCAAGCAGCACGGCAGCATTCTCACCTACGGTGCCACTGCCGAGTTTGGCATTGCCGGCCCTCATGTGGGCGACATCGATGTCACGGGCGACGTGGCCACCCGTTTCAGGCTGCTCAAGGACACCGTCACTATCAAGGGATACGGATATTTCAAGAACAAAAAGGCGCCCTATCTGCTTGAGCACTTTGTGTCCAATCACTTTGCTTGGGACAACAACTTCGACAAGATCACCCGCTTGCGCCTGGGCGGTGTGCTCGATGTTCCTTTCTCGGGCAGCAATGTCGATGTGGGCTATGAGACGTTGAAAAACTACGTCTACTTCGGCAGCGACGGCACTCCGGCACAGTGTGGGTCGCCCATTCATGTGCTCAATGCAACCCTTAAGCAAAATTTCGCTTTCAAGGCGTTGCATTGGGAAAATGACCTCACCTTCCAGACGTCGAGCAACTCCCAAGTGTTGCCCTTGCCCAAGTTCTCGGTCTACAGCAACGTCTATGTCAAGTTCACCATAGCCAGGGTGCTCCATTGCCAGCTTGGCGTCGATGGCAACTACTACACCCGTTATTACGCACCAGCCTACAATCCTGCCACGATGACTTTCCACAACCAGAATGAGGTGAAGTGCGGCAATTTCGCCTTCATGAACGCCTATGCCAACTTCCGCATGAAACAGGCCCGCTTCTTTGTGATGTACAGCCATGTCAACAAGGGCATTTTTGGCGGCAACAACTACTTCAACACGCCCCACTATCCGTTGAATCCTGGCCGTTTCCAGCTCGGCGTGATTGTGGATTTCATCAATTAGCACGCAAGTTTTGACTTCTATGAATATGAAATCGTTTATAGGCATTGGTGTTTTTCTCGCGCTCCTGAGCTGTGCATCGTGCACGGCCGACAGGCACGACCGTGCAGCCCAGACCGGTCGCCCGGCCTCGAGCCCCACACGCGTTGTCACGGTCGGCGGCACTGTCACGTCGCAGGACTTCTGTAGCCAGCTCAAGCACGACGGCGCGCTCGACGCCGCCATCGACAAGCAGGGCTATGTCGTCTACACCATCGACTCCAAGATGGACCAGGTGAGGCCTGGCGATGCCGCCCGGCTGGCCAGGACGGTGCTCGACAAGGCCGAGGCCTCGGGTGTGAAGGTGGCGGGTTGCCGCGTGGTCGACGAGTTCACAGGGCAGGTCGTGGCCCAGTGCGCCCCATGACGGCAAGCAACTTTGTCCTGTGGTGCCACATTTTGGCACGAGTTTTGTTGCAGTGATGGTGGAAAATGAATAGCAATTTGTGGATAATTAATTAACCTGTAGCTTTTGTGATAGGGAAATAATTGTTATATTTGCAACGCAAAATTGTTTCGTTACGGCACGTTTGCTCAATATTTCGGGCAAGTGTTTGGTAACGACTGTGTTGCGTTTAATAAACATGACAACTACTCAGGCAGCTTTCAATATCATCTCGTCGCGTCGCGTTCCGTGCCGCGGTGTGGGGTGCATTGTGTCGAGAGGGGTGCATGTTGCGTGTGGGTCAAGGTCGCCACTTGGTGAGCTTGATTCATTTTTTTTGTTTTATAGAGAAATTTAAACAAGAATATAAATTAAATTTATGGTTTTAATCGGTATTCAAAGTACAACCTTGGCGGTTACTGCTGTGCTCACTGGCGCTGTGCTGGTGGCTGCGGCGCTAATCATCGCTTATCTCATCGCGCCTCGCTCCTATACCGAGCAGAAAGGCGAGCCCTATGAGTGCGGTATCCCGACCCGTGGCGACAACCAGGCCCAGTTTCATGTGGGCTATTACTTGTTTGCCATTCTGTTCCTCATGTTTGACGTCGAGACCGTGTTTTTGTTCCCCTGGGCAGTGATATGCAAGGAGCTCAAGAGCTCGGCACTGCTTGCAGTGGGCACTTTCTTAGTGATTTTAGTTTTAGGCCTGGCTTATGCCTGGAAGAAAGGAGCTTTGCGATGGAAATAAAGAGACCCAAGATCAAGAGTATGAAGTGGGACGACTTCAAGGACAACGAGTATATCGACCAGCTCTTGGAGGAGTTGAATGCTTCGGGTACCAATGTTGTGGTTGGCAAGTTCAACCAGTTGCTGCAGTGGGGACACGCCAACTCGCTGTGGCCCCTCTCGTTTGGCACCAGCTGCTGCGCTATCGAGTTTATGTGCCTGGGCGCAGCCCGCTACGATATGGCCCGTTTCGGCGCCGAGGTGGCGCGCAACTCACCGCGGCAGGCCGACTACATCATGTGCATGGGCACCATCACCTATCGCATGGCACCGGCCCTGGTGCGACTCTATGAGCAGATGGCCGAGCCCAAGTATGTGATCGCCTGCGGTGCCTGCACCGTCTCGGGCGGCCCGTTCAAAAACAGCTACTGCGTGGTGAAGGGCATCGACGAGATCATCCCTGTCGATATCTACATGCCTGGCTGCCCGCCGCGCCCCGAGGCCATGTTCTACGGCCTGATGCAGCTGCAGCGCAAGATCAAGATTTCACGCTGGTTTGGCGGAGATGCCCGCAAGGAGAAACGTGCCAAGTTCTTTGAAGCCAAGGCTGCCGAAGAGAAAGATGCCGCACTGCGCGCCGAAATGATGAAGGCAGCACAGCAGAGCAAGGCCCCTGTGCTCGACCTGTAGCGTGCAACCGATTTAACTGAATTGTTGAACTATCGTAGATATACACATTATTTTATATGGCAGATATACAAGAAAAAATTGCCAAGCTCTGTCCCGATGCTCAATTTGACACCACTGGCGAGTTGCTGCTGGTGACTGTGCCCGACGAGAAATGGCACGACCTGGCCAAGGCCTTGAAGGAGCAGCTGGGCTTCGACTATCTCAACGCCGTGGTGGGCGTCGACTGGAAGGACTCGCTGGGCTGCATGTATTACTTGACCAACACCGAGACGCAAGACATGCTTCACGTGAAGGTGGCCACCACCGACCGCGAGACCCCGCGCCTGCACACGGTGAGCGACCTGTGGGCCGTCGCCAATTTCCAGGAACGTGAGGTGTACGACTTCTTCGGCATCGAATTTATTAACCATCCCGATATGCGGCGTTTCTTCTTGCGCACCGACTGGGTGGGACACCCCCTGCGCAAGGACTATGACGCCGACGAGAAACTTAATCCTATAAGACTCAGTGCAGAGCCCAACGAGGACGACACCTATAGCCTTGTCGAAGACCAGCAAGGCAACGTGAACCGTGTAGAGAAGAAAGTGTTCGGCCCCGATGAGTATGTCATCAACATAGGCCCTCAGCACCCCTCGACCCACGGCGTGCTGCGCTATCGCACCTCGATCGACGGCGAGCTCGTGAAAAAAGTCGACGTTGTGTCGGGTTACATTCACCGTGGCATTGAGAAAATGAGCGAAAGCCTCACTTACCAGCAGTGCCTGCTCTACAGCGAGCGCATGGACTACATGGCGGCTCACATGAATCGCCACTGCCTGTGCCTGTGCATTGAGAAAGCTCTGGGCATCGAGGTGCCGCACCGCGCCGAGCTCATCCGCATGATGATGGACGAGCTCATGCGCCTGTCGAGCCACCTGCTCTCCTATGGCTGCTTAACCATGGACCAGGGCGCCACCACAGCATTTTTCTACCCCTTCCGCGAGCGTGAGCTCATCTACGACATCTTCGACAAGAACTGCGGTGCACGCATGTCGATGAGCTACGACACCATAGGCGGCGTCACGATGGACGTGCAACCCAACTTTGTGACCGATGTGCGCCATGCCTGCGACGTGATCGAGGCTCACATCCCCGAGTATCACAAGCTCTTCTCGGGCAACGTGATTGCCCTGGGCCGCATGAAGGGCACTGGTGTGCTCACCAAGGAGCAGGCCATCAACTATGCCGTGGGCGGACCCACCGGCCGTGCCAGCGGCTTCCACTGCGACGTGCGCAAGACGCATCCCTACTCGCTCTACAACGAGGTCGACTTCGACGAGGTCGTCTACAACAACGGCGACAGCTACGACCGCTACATGCTGCGTCTCAAGGAAATGGAGCAGAGCATCAAAATACTGCGCCAGTGCTGCGACATGATGGACAAGGAAGAGGGCAACGAGTATTGCGCCAAGGTGCCCAAGCTCATCAAGCTGCCCAAGGGACACTGGTACCAGCAGGTCGAGGCCAGTCGTGGCCCCATAGGTGTCTACATCGAGAGCGACGGCGACCCCAAGCCCTTCCAGAAGCCCTACCGCCTGCACTACCAGTCGCCTTGCTTCAACCTCATAGGCGTGGTCGACCTCACGTGCAAAGACAACCTGATTGCCGACCTCATCACCATCACAGCTTCGCTCGACTATGTGATTCCCGACATCGACCGGTAGCGTTTAACAAGTTTATTATCATAAAGAAAATTTATAGCAATATTAGGATATGTTTGACTTTAGTGTAGTCACAAAATGGTTCGACGACCTGCTCACCGTCACGTGCGGCCTGCCAGTATGGCTGTCGACCACAATCGAGTGTGTGCTCATCGCCGTCATCTTGCTGGCACTCTACTCGGTGTTCGCCATGATATATATCATGTATGAGCGTTGGGTGTGCGCCTGGATTCAGTGCCGCCGCGGCCCTATACGTGTGGGGCCCTGGGGATCGCTGCAAATCTTTGCCGACGTAATCAAGATTCTCACCAAGGAGGTCATCTCGTTGTGGGACAACGACAAGTTCCTGTTCTTCCTGGCTCCCTACTTCGTGATTATTGCCTCGATGACGACGTTTGCCTGCCTGCCGTGGGGCAATGGCCTGCAAATCATCGACATGAACATAGGCGTGTTCTTCATCATCGCTATGTCGTCGCTCGGGGTGATAGGCATCCTGCTTGCCGGATGGTCGAGCAACAGCAAGTACACACTGATAGGTGCCATGCGCAGCGGCGCGCAGATGGTGAGCTACGAGCTCTCGGTGGGCATCTCCATGCTCACTGTGGTGTGCCTTGCCGGCACCATGAGCATCACGGGCATATGCCAGGCTCAGGAGCATGGCTGGTTCATTTTCACCGGCCACATCCCAGCCATCATCGCTTTCCTCATCTACATCGTTGCAGCCAACGCCGAAAACAACCGTGGCCCCTTCGACCTTCCCGAGGCCGAGCACGAGCTCACCGCCGGCTACCACACTGAGTATTCGGGTATACACTACGGCTTGTTCTACCTGGCCGAGTACCTCAACCTCTTCACGGTGAGCGGCATTGCAGCTCTGCTTTTCCTGGGGGGCTGGATGCCTCTGCACATAGGCGGCTGGACGGCCTTCAACACCGTGATGGACTACATCCCCTCGCCCCTGTGGTTCCTGGGCAAGACCTTCTTCATGACCTTCGTCTTCATGTGGATACGCTGGTCGTTCCCGCGCGTGCGCATCGACCAGATGCTGGGCCTGGAGTGGCGCTACCTCATGCCCATTGGCCTTGTCAACCTCGTGGTCATGGCTGTGTGCGTGTCGATGGGGTGGCACTTTTAAAATGAACAATTATTTGTAAAACACATACTATAATTTATTTTCGTGATTATGGCAGATAGTTATGGAAAAATAACGCAAGTAATCGGACCTGTGGTCGACATTACTTTCGATGACGAAAGCCAAGTCCCCGACATCTACACCGCACTGTCGGTGACCCGTCAGGACGGCGCCGAGGTCATCCTTGAGGTCGAGCAGCACATCGGCGAGAATACCGTGAGATGTGTTGCCATGGACAGTACCGACGGATTGCAGCGTGGCATCAAGGTGAAAAACCTGGGCCAGCCTATATCTGTACCTACCGGCGAACAAGTGAAAGGCCGTCTGCTCAACGTGATAGGGCAACCTATCGATCACCTCAAGCCCCTCAAGGGCGGTGACCGTCGCCCCATTCACCAGCCAGCGCCGGCTTTTTCCGACTTGTCTATTTCGCAAGAGATTCTTTACACTGGCATCAAGGTTATCGACCTTATCGAGCCCTTCTCCAAGGGCGGCAAGATCGGCCTCTTCGGCGGTGCCGGTGTGGGCAAAACAGTGCTCATTCAGGAGCTCATCCACAACATTGCACACGGCCTGAACGGCTACTCGGTGTTTACCGGTGTGGGCGAGCGCACTCGCGAGGGCAACGACCTGCTGCGCGAGATGATCGAGAGCGGTGTCATCAAGTATGGCGACAAGTTCAAGGAGGACATGGCCAAGGGCAAGTGGAACCTCGACGAAGTCGACATGAAGGCTGTTGAAGACTCTCAGGTGACACTGGTCTTCGGCCAGATGAACGAGCCGCCAGGTGCACGCTTGCGCGTGGCGCTCTCGGGCCTCACCGTGGCCGAGCAGTTCCGCGACCAGGACGGCGGCGGCAAGGATATCCTGCTCTTCATGGACAACATCTTCCGCTTCACCCAGGCTGGTAGCGAGGTGTCGGCTCTGTTGGGCCGCATGCCATCGGCCGTGGGTTACCAGCCTACGCTGGCCTCTGAAATGGGTGCGCTGCAAGAGCGCATCACCTCAACCAAGAACGGGTCAATCACCTCGGTGCAGGCCGTGTATGTGCCTGCCGACGACTTGACCGACCCGGCTCCTGCCACCACTTTCAGCTTCCTCGACGCCACCACCGTGCTCAACCGCAAGATTACCGAGCTGGGCATTTACCCGGCTGTCGACCCGCTGGCCTCCACATCGCGCATTATGGACCCCAACATCATAGGCGAGGAACACTACAACACCGCACAGCGCGTGATACACCTGCTGCAGAAGTACCAGGAGTTGCAAGACATCATTGCCATCCTCGGTGTCGACGAGCTCAGCGACGACGACAAGCTCGTGGTTTCGCGTGCCCGCCGCGTGCAGCGCTTCCTCTCGCAGCCTTTCTTTGTGGCCGAGCAGTTCACTGGCGTGCCTGGCACCATGGTGCCGTTGAAGGAGACCATTCGTGGTTTCAAGATGATACTCGATGGCGAGGTCGACGACATGCCCGAGCAGGCCTTCCTCAACGTGGGTACCATCGACGAGGCCATCGCCAAGGGCAAGAAGATACTCGAGCAGATCAATGCCTGACGCGTATCTACCCCGTGTGCCTGGCAGGCAGCCTGCTGCTTGCCTTGAATAGTTGAATTTAATTTTACAAGTAACTCATAACATGACACTCAAAATTATATCGGCTGAAAAGATTGAGTTTGAAGGCACAGTCACCTCGGTGACGCTGCCGGGAGCGCTTGGCTTGTTCCAGGTGCTCAACAACCACGCTGCCCTCATCTCGTCGCTCAAGCCTGGCACGATGACCTATGTCGTCGACGGCGGCAAGAGCGAGACCCGCGAGATCGAAGGTGGGGTAGCTGATATCAAAGACAATGTGGTGTCGGTGTGTCTATATTGATAGAATAGTTATTATGAAGAAGGTTATTACAGCGGTTGTGGCTTGCGTGATACTTGCCCTCATGGCCCTGGGCTACTGGCAGGCTTCGCAGCGCGAGCACAACAACACCCACGAGATGCCCGATACCAAGGGGGTGATCTTCAACCACCTTGGCGACAGCTACTATTGGGACATTCCATTCTCTGAAGACTATTTTATTCCTCTTCCCTGCATCGTGCAAGACAAGAGCGGCGCTTGGCACTTGTTTTCTTCGGCACGCGTCCATGGCGGCAACACCTATGTTGCCCCCAATGGCGCCAAGTTCAAGATACAAGGTGACATCAACCAAGCTCATCACAACCGCCTCGTCGAGCTGGGTGCCGACAATGGAAAAGACTATAGACCGCTTGATCTCTCGTTTACCAAAGACGCTCTGGGCATCTTCATCGCAGCCCTGGTTGTGATGCTGCTCGTGTTCAACGTGCGCAACTGGTACAAGAAGCACGGCATGAAGGCTCCCCGCAAGGGCACGGCCTTTATTGAGGTGTGTGTCGACTTTGTCTACGGCGACACGATACGTCCCATCATGGGCAAGGAAGCTCCCAAGTATGCTCCCTATCTGCTCACCTGCTTTTTCTTCATCCTCACGATGAATCTGCTGGGACTGGTCGTGATATTCCCTGGCGGCGCCAACCTGACCGGCAACCTGGCCGTGACGCTGTTTCTGGCCCTGTGCACCTTCTTGGTCACCAATTTCACCGGTACCAAGGAATACTGGAAAGAGATCTTCTGGCCCGACGTGCCTGTGGCGCTCAAGTGCCCTGTGCCGCTCATGCCAGTGATCGAGCTTTTCGGCATCTTCACCAAGCCGTTGGCCCTGATGATTCGTCTCTTTGCCAATATGCTTGGCGGCCACATGGTGGTCATCGTCTTCACGATGCTCATCTTCATCTTCAGCGCAATGTTTGGCGTCATTGCCGGTGCAGGCACCACGGTGCTCTCGCTGGCCCTGTCGCTCTTCATGTTGCTTCTCGACACCCTGGTGAGCTTCATCCAAGCCTATGTGTTCACCATCCTTTCCACCATGTTCATCTCCATGGCGCATGTACATGAAGAAGAACCGCAAACCACAGTGAAATAACAACAAACGAAAATAAAACAATTAAAAATTTAGAATTATGTTAAGTATGATTTTAGCAGCAGCAGCCCTGGCAGTAATGGGAGCTGGTATTGGTGCAGGTATCGCAGCTATCGCAGCTGGTATCGGTATTGGTAGAATTGGTGGCTCGGCCATGGAAGCTATTGCCCGCCAACCTGAGTCGACTGGCGACATCCGTAGCAACATGATCGTGATTGCCGCTCTTATCGAGGGCGTTGCCTTCTTCGCCCTCATCGTCTGCATCCTTTGCATTTTCATGGGTTAATTTAATTGAGTCAGTTTTTATATGGAATTGTTTGTGCCTGAGTTTGGCCTGGTGTTCTGGATGTTTGTGGCATTCCTGTGCCTCTATTTCATCCTGGCAAAGTATGCATGGCCCTATGTCGTGAAGTCGATGGAAGAACGCGCCGACTTGATCGACAAAGGTGTGGCCTATGCTCAAGAGGCTAAAGCGCATCTTGACAATGCCAAGGCTGAGGCAGAACAGGTAATTGCCGAGGCTCGCAAACAACAGGCTGACATACTCCGCGATGCCGACAAGATGAAGTCTCAGATTATTGAAGAGGCTAAGGGTCAGGCTGCCGTGGAGGCTAAAAAAGTGACCGACGCTGCACAGGTTTCTATCGAGCAAGCTCGCAAGGAATCGGAGCAGCAGCTGCGCCAGGAAATCAGTGGCTATGCCCTGTCGATTGCCGAGCAGGTGATACGCAAGAACATGGCCGACGACAAAGCTCAGAAAGACCTGGTCGATAAATTGTTAAACGAGGTTGAGTCTAAAAACTAAGTAGATATTATGAACGACGGACTGATTCCCAATCGATATGCCAAGGCGCTCTTCAAGTTCGCCTCGCAAGAGGGCGTGCAGGCCAGCGTCTACGACGAGATGAAGCAGCTCGAGCAGAGCTATGCCGCCAATACGGCTCTCAAGACAGCTGTGAACAACCCCTTCATCGCTGTCGATGAGAAGGAAAAAGTGATTCTTACGGCTGCCGGCGCCAAGGCTGGCGGCGCGTTCGACCGTTTTTTGCTACTGGTGATTAAGAAGAACCGTGTTGACTTCCTGCGATTGATTGCACAGGCCTACATCAAATTGTACCGCCGCCAGTGCTCGATCGCCCACGTTGAGGTTGTCACAGCTGCCAAGCTGCCCGACAACGAAATCAACGGCATACTCGATGTCGTCAAGAAACACCTGGGCTCAAAGACGCTGGAGCAGTCTTTCAAGGTCGACAAGGACCTGATAGGCGGCTTCACCATCAACGTCGATGGGCAAGTGCTCGACGCATCGGTTAAGAATGAATTAAGCAAATTGCGTTTAAAACTCCTAAGTTAATTAAATAGTGAGATGATAAACCCAAGTGAAGTATCTGAAATACTGAAACAGGAACTCAGCGACGTTCAGCGCAAGGTCTCCTTCGAGGAGGTGGGCACTGTGCTCGACGTGGGCGACGGCGTGGCCCACGTCTACGGCCTCGACAATGTCGAAGCCAACGAGCTCGTTGAGTTTGAAAACGGTGTGACTGGCGTGGCCATGAACCTCGAGGAAAGCAACGTTGGCGTTATCCTGCTCGATAAGGTCAACTCGGTGTCGGAGGGCATGACCGTGAAGCGCATAGGCAGCATCGCCTCTATCCCCGTGGGTGAAGGCCTCATGGGACGCGTCATCAACGTCCTGGGCGAGCCCATCGACGGCAAGGGACCCATCGAGGGCGAACGCTTGCGCCTGCCTCTCGACCGCAAGGCCCCTGGCGTGATTTTCCGCCAGCCCGTCGAGCAGCCGCTGCAGACGGGCCTCAAGGCTATCGACTCGATGATCCCCATTGGCCGCGGCCAGCGTGAGCTCATCATTGGCGACCGCCAGATTGGCAAGACTGCCATTGCTCTCGATACGATTATCAATCAAAAGTCGGAATACGAAGCCGGCAAGCCGGTGTTCTGCATCTACGTGGCCATCGGCCAGAAGGCCTCGACTGTGGCCACACTGGTCAACTCGCTCATCCAGCACGGCGCCATGCCCTATACCTGCGTGATTGCCGCCAATGCCAGCGACTCGGCCGCCATGCGCTACTATGCGCCCTTTGCCGGCGCTGCCATCGGCGAGTTTTACCGCGACACGGGCCGCGACGCCCTGGTGGTGTACGACGACCTCTCCAAGCAGGCCGTGGCCTACCGCGAGATATCGCTCATCCTCAAGCGCCCTTCGGGCCGCGAGGCTTATCCTGGCGACATCTTCTACTTGCACAGCCGCTTGCTCGAGCGTGCTGCCAAGATCAACGACAGCCAGGAAGTGGCTGCACAGATGAACGACCTGCCTGCCGTGCTCAAAGACCGTGTCAAGGGCGGTGGCTCGCTCACGGCACTGCCCATCATCGAGACACAGGCTGGCGACGTCTCGGCCTATATCCCCACCAACGTGATCTCGATCACCGACGGTCAGATTTACCTTGAGAGCGCCTTGTTCAACAGCGGTGTGCGTCCGGCTGTGAACGTGGGTATCTCGGTGTCGCGTGTGGGCGGCAATGCGCAAATCAAGTGCATGAAGAAGGTGGCCGGTACGCTCAAGATAGCCCAGGCCCAGTACCGCGAGCTCGAGTCGTTCACCAAGTTTGGCGGCGACGTCGACCCCGTTACGGCCAAGACCATCGACACCGGCCGCAAGAATCAGCAGCTCCTCATCCAGCCCCAGTATCAGCCTTGGCCCGTCGAGGACCAGGTGGCTGTCATCTTCTGCGGCGTCAATGGCTTGCTGCAGAAGGTGCCCATCGACAAGGTGGCCGAGTTTGAGAAGCTATTCATCCAGTACTTGCACGCCAAGCATCAGGCCGATGTGCTCGATGTGCTCAAGAGCGGCAAGATCGACGACGCGGTCAAGGCCAAGCTCACTGCAGCCGCTGCCGAAATTGCAGGCAAGTATTCAGCTTAATGGTGAAATAACAGTTTAATTTATGTCAACATTACGAGAATTAAAAACTAGAATTGGCTCAGTGTCGTCGACCGAGAAGACAACCTCGGCCATGAAGATGATATCCAGTGCCAAGATGCACAAGTACACCGCGCAGGTGCAGCGCATGCTGCCTTATCGCAACATGGTGCAAAGCGTGCTCGGCCACTTGCTTG
Source organism: Sodaliphilus pleomorphus (assembly GCF_009676955.1). Taxonomy (GTDB): domain Bacteria; phylum Bacteroidota; class Bacteroidia; order Bacteroidales; family Muribaculaceae; genus Sodaliphilus; species Sodaliphilus pleomorphus. Next base: position 2,729,716 of record NZ_CP045696.1, read on the forward strand.
CAACCGATGGCGAGTTCTCGTCGCCGCTCATCACGACCCGTGAGGTGTCGAAGGTCGCTATTGTGGTCTTCGGGTCCGACGACGGCCTGTGCGGCGCCTACAACGTCAACATTCTCAAGTCGCTCATGTCGACCGTAAAGAAGGTGCGCGACGAGCTCGGCAATGATGTTGCCATAACCGTTATCCCCGTTGGCAAGAAAATTGTGAAAGCAGTGCAGCACGTCAAAGATGCAGGTTTTGCGGTCGAGACTGTCGACTACATCAACACCCGCAGCACCGTCGACCAGCTGCACGACTTCACCGCGATGCTGCTGCGCCGCTTCCTCGACAAGGAGTGCGACCGCGTGCTGCTGCAATACATGCACTTTGTGAGCACGAGCCGCCAGCGCCCGGCATGCGACCAAATGCTGCCGGTGAGCTACCAGGCACTGGAGCAGGCTGCCGACAAGCAGGCTGCCAACAGTCCTTGCCTTTTTGAACCCGATGCCAACAGCATCTTCAACAGCGTGCTGCCGCTCTACATACGCTCCATGATGCAGGAAGTCTTTACCGAGGCCTCGGCCTCGGAGCAAGCCACCCGCGTGATGGCCATGCAGACGGCCAGCGACAACGCCAAGGACCTGCTCGACGACCTCAATCTCGAGTACAACAAGTTGCGCCAGCAAAGCATCACCACCGAGCTGCTCGACATCATAGGCGGCCAGGTGGAGCGTTGACGCAGCCCGCGACCCATATTTTTCAAGAGAGGCGCTTCGTGCGAGAGTGCTATGCCTGCAAGGGCGCCTCTCTTTTAATTTTAAAAAACGGCATAGCGCGTATTAAAGACAAGATATAGACTTATACTTATGAGCATTAAGGAGTATTTCTCTTCTCTTTTTACAGGTTTTCACAGCCTGATTAAGGGTATGGAGGTCACAGGCAAGGAACTTGTGACACCTAAGGTTACCGAACAGTACCCCGAAAACAGGGCTACAAAGAAAATCCCCGAGAGATTTAGAGGTACGTTGGAATTTATCTACGACGACGAGGGCTATCACAAGTGCATCGCTTGCAAAACGTGTGAACGCAATTGCCCCAACGGCACCATTCAGGTCATTACCAAGATGGTAGACCTGCCCAATGGCAAAAAGAAAATGAAGCTCGACCGCTACATGTATGACCTGGGCAGCTGCACATTCTGCAACCTGTGTGTGCTCACGTGCCCGACGCATGCAATACGGTTCAGCAACGACTTTGAACAGTCGGTGTTCCAGCGCCAAGTTCTGCTCAAGCAGCTCAACTATCTTCCCGAGAAGGAGAAACCTGCCCCTGCTCCCAAGCCTGCAGCAGCCAGCACTGCTGCCCAACCGGCCCAGCCAGCCAGCCAGCCCAAGGCTGCGAGCGCTGCAGCTCCAGCCCCACAGGCCCCGCTACCGGCTTCGGGCGCCAAGGCTCCCGACAATAAAGTTGAAAATAATGAAAAATAACATATAATGGATTCAGTAGGAAATATCATTCTGTATTTCATAATTGCAATTGCAATTATCGTGTTCTCGGTACTGACAGTGACGACCAAGAAGATACTGCGCGCAGCCACCTACTTGCTCTTTGTGCTGCTCTCAACCGCAGTTGTCTACTTCCAGATGGACTTCCAGTTTCTGGGCGCGGTGCAGATCGCTGTCTATGCCGGTGGCATAGCAGTGCTGTTTGTGTTTGCCATCATGCTCACCCACAAGCCTGGCAAGAACGCCCAACCCGTGACCTCCCACAAGAGGACACTGGGCTTGTGTGCCGCCCTTCTGGGAGTGGCTGTGTGCGGCTATGCGCTCGTGAGCTACGGCAAGTTCTGCTACCAGACGCTCGTGCCTGCCGGCGAGGGCGACTACGACATGGCCACCCTGGGTCATGCCTTGCTCGACACCAACACCGTGGGCTATCTGCTGCCTTTCGAGGCAATTAGTGTTTTATTGCTTGCATGTATCATTGCCGGTGTAGTCATTGCACGTCGCCGCTAAAAAATCAAGAGGAGGAATATAAATTATGGATTTAACATTGCTCATGTATCTCGTTCCCAGCCTCGTGATGTTTGGCTGTGGCGTTTACGGGTTTATTACCCGCAAAAATATGATTGCAATCTTGATCTCGCTCGAGCTCATGCTCAACTCGGTCGATATCAACTTTGCCGTGTTTAATAGATATTTGTTCCCTGGCACGATCGACGGAATGTTTTTCGCCCTGTTTGCCATTGCCATCGCTGCGGCCGAGACTGCTGTGGCTCTTGCAATAGTAATCAACGTGTATCGCGTGGCCAAGAAGGTGGACATCAATCAAATCACTAAATTGAAATTTTAAAAAGTTATGTCTTTCGATTTATCTATACTCGTCTTGGCTATCCCGCTGTTCATGTTCCTGTTTTTGGGCATTGCGGGTGTGAAAATGGGCAAGAAGGCCACGGGCTGGATAGGCACAGCCTCGATGCTGGTCACCCTGGTCATCTGCTATGGCATAGCCCTGACCTATTTCTTCGGCACGCCGCTGGTCAACGGCGTGCATGCCACGATTATCCCCTACAATTGGGACTGGCTCAGTTTCTCAAGCAAGCTAGTGGCACGCCTGGGCGTGCTCATCGACCCCATCTCGGCCATGATGCTCGTCGTGGTGTCGACAGTTTCGTTTCTGGTGCACCTGTTCAGCATTGGCTACATGAGCGACGAGGCCGGCAAGCCCGAAAAGGGCTTCCAGCGCTACTACGCCTTCTTGCAGCTCTTCACGTTCTCTATGCTGGGTCTGGTGGTTTCGACCAATATTTTCCAGATGTTTATCTTCTTTGAGATGGTGGGCGTTTCGTCCTACTTGCTCATTGGCTTCTACTACACTTCGCCAGCAGCCATTCATGCCTCTAAGAAGGCTTTCATCGTCACCCGCTTGGCCGACCTCTTCTTCCTGCTGGGCGTGATTGTGATAAGCTACTACACAGGCACACTCGACTTCTTCAAAGACTCGAGCCACAATGTGGTGGCCAGCCTGCTCGACAATCCGCAGTCGACCATCGCTGCGTGCACGGGCTCCTTCATGGGTTGTTCGGCCATAGCCTGGTCGCTCACCATGATATTCATAGGCGGTGCCGGCAAGTCGGCCATGTACCCCCTGCACATTTGGCTGCCCGACGCCATGGAAGGCCCCACTCCTGTGTCGGCCCTGATACATGCCGCCACCATGGTTGTGGCAGGTGTGTTCCTGGTGGCGCGCATGTTCCCCGTCTATGTGCTTAATCCTGCCGTTATGAACACCATCCTTGTGGTGGGTGCCTTCACTGCATTCTATGCTGCTGCCGTGGCTTGCGTGCAGAGCGACATCAAGCGTGCCCTGGCCTTCTCCACAATATCGCAGATTGCCTACATGATGACTGCCCTGGCAGTGAGCACGAGCATGACAGGCGAGGGCTCGCTGGGCTACATGGCCAGCCAGTTCCACCTGTTCACTCACGCCATGTTCAAGGCTCTGCTCTTCTTGTGCGCAGGCTCAATCATTCACTGCATCGGCAGCAACGAGAACGACCAGATGCACGGCCTGCACAAGTACATGCCCATCACGAGCATCTGCTTCCTCATTGGCTGCCTGGCCATCTCGGGCATCCCGCCCTTTGCCGGCTTCTTCAGCAAGGACGAGATTATCGTGGCCTGCTTCCACAAGAATGTGGGCTGGGGCATCTGGATGATGCTTGTGGCTGGCATGACGGCCTTCTACATGTTCCGCACCTATTATCTCATCTTCTTCTGGAAAAAACATGACACGCCCGCTGGCAAGCATGCTCCCCACGACATGCCCTGGACCATGACCCTGCCGCTCATCATCTTGGCAGCTGTGTCGTGCGTGGCTGGTTTTGTGCCTGCCCACGACATGGTCACGGCCAACGGCGCTCCGCTCGAGACCCACACCGAGTGGCCCGTCGCTATAGCCAGCATCTGCGTGGCTGTGGTGGGCATAGGCCTGGCCACTGCCTTGTACTACAAGGAGAACAACGTGCCCACGCGCATGAAGAATGCTGCCCTGGGCCTCTGGACTGCCGCCTACCACCGCTTCTACATGGACGAGTTCTATCAGTTCATCACCCACAAGATTATCTTCCAAGCCATCTGCAAGCCCATTGCATGGTTTGACCGTCACATCATCGACGGCTTCATGAATCTGCTGGCCGACGGCACCAACTCTATCAGCTACTCGATACGCAAGTTGCAAGGCGGCGCCATCCAGTCCTATGTGTATGTTTACTTGATGGGTGCTCTCGCCATCGCAATTGTCACCATGCTGTGTGTGTTAATCTAAGCTACGGTACTGCTCAATTACAAAGATTATGATTTTTGATAATATACTGATTTATTTTGTTATCGTCCCCGTGCTCACACTCGGCGGACTGGCTCTGTGTCAAAACAAGGGCATCAAGGCCATTAGGACCGTTGCAGTGACGGGTGCCTCAGTGTTGATGGCGCTTGCCCTGTACCTGGTCTACTATTTCCTGCAGCAACGCGGCGCCGGCAACAATGCCGAGATGCTGCTCACGCAGTCGTGGACTTGGTATGCTCCACTTAATATCAAACTGGCCCTTGGCGTCGACGGCGTGTCGGTGGCCATGATTCTGCTCTCGGCTTTCATCGTGTTTGCCGGTGTGTTTGCCTCGTGGAAGATGGACCCGCTGCCACGTCAGTTCTTCATGTGGTTCTTCCTGCTCTCGACAGGTGTGTTCGGCTTCTTCATCTCGATCGACCTGTTCACTATGTTCATGTTCTATGAGGTGGCCCTCATCCCCATGTATCTGCTCATCGGCGTGTGGGGCTCGGGCAACAAGAACTACTCGGCTATGAAGCTCACGCTCATGCTCATGGGCGGGTCGGCATTTCTCATGTTGAGTATTCTGGGCATCTACTTCCACTCGAGCACCAATCCTGGCGCCCTCACGATGAATCTGCTTGAGGTAGCTCACAACAATGCCATTCCTCACAACTGGCAGCTCTTCCTCTTCCCGATGGCCTTTGTGGGCTTCGGCGTGCTTGGCGCCATGTTCCCCTTCCACACATGGTCGCCCGACGGCCATGCTTCGGCCCCCACAGCGGTGTCGATGCTCCATGCCGGCGTGCTCATGAAACTGGGAGGCTACGGCTGCTTCCGCATCGCCATCTTCTTGATGCCCTATGCCGCAGCGCAGCTGGGCTGGATATTTCTCACGCTCACGGGCATCAGCATCGTCTATGGCGCATTTAGCGCATGTGTGCAGACCGACCTCAAGTATATCAATGCCTATTCGTCGGTGAGCCACTGCGGCATGGTGCTCTTCGCCATCCTCATGTTCAACCAGACGGCCATGACGGGTGCCGTGCTGCAGATGCTCTCTCACGGCCTCATGACAGCGCTCTTCTTTGCCCTCATCGGTATGATTTACGGCCGCACCCACACGCGCGACATTCGCGACATGGGCGGCATGATGCACATCATGCCTTACCTGGGCGTGGGCTACATCATTGCCGGTCTTGCCTCGCTCGGCCTGCCAGGCTTGAGTGGCTTTGTGGCCGAGATGACGATATTCTTCGGTTCGTGGTTGAACAGCGACATCTTCCGTCGCGTCTTCACTGTCATTGCCACGACCTCGATTGTCATCACGGCTGTCTATATCCTGCGTGTCGTGGGCAAGCTGCTCTTCGGCCCTGTGCAGAACGAGGCTCACCGCAAGCTCACCGACGCCACCTGGTTTGAACGCCTGTCGACAGTGACATTGATGGTGGCTGTGGCCGCAATAGGATGCTTCCCCAACTTCTTTGTCAACATCATCAGCAACAGCTTCCTGCCTGTGGTGAATGCACTCAAGGATTATTTTCCTGTAGTGATGCAATAAAAGTGTTGAACCTGTAAAAATCGAACATAACATATAAAAATGGATTATTCTCAATTTTTAATGATGCCGCAAGAGATTGGCCTGCTGGTCGTCTTCTTGTTAGTGTTTCTCTACGACACTTTTATGCCCCAGAGCAGCCAGAGGTCGTTGCCAGCCTTCACAGCTGTCGTGTTTGGCATCTTCACTATATTCAGTTTCATCCCGGCGTCGACAGGCACTGCCTTTGCCGGCATGTTTGAGCAGTCGCAAGCCACATGGGCTATGAAGGCTATCCTCAACATAGGTGCCTTCCTGGTGATACTGCAAGCCATGAAATGGAGCAACAGCGACTTTATCGCAGTGCGCCGCGGCGAGTTCTACGAGCTCACGCTGCTCACGCTCTTTGGCATGTATATGATGGTGTCGGCGCGCAACTTCTTGCTCTTCTACATCGGTCTCGAGACCGCCTCGTTGCCCATTGCTGCGATGGCAGCCTTTGAGAAGAATCACTACGAGAGCCACGAGGCTGCGGCCAAGTATATTTTCACCGCCATTTTCTCGTCGGCAATCCTGTTGCTGGGCATCTCTTTTGTCTACGGAATGACGGGTTCGCTCATGTACAGCCAAGTGGCACAGAGCTTCATCCTGGGCAAGGCTGCCCACTCGGCTCTGCTCATCACAGCGCTGGCATTTGTCATCGCAGGTGTGGGTTTCAAGCTCTCGCTGGTGCCGTTCCACCTGTGGACTGCCGATGTGTATGAGGGCGCTCCCACGGCTGTGACCAGCTACCTGAGCGTGGTGTCGAAGGGTGCTGCGGCATTTGCCTTCCTCATCATCCTGGTTCAGGCTTTCGGCGCCGTCTATGCCGACGTGTGGAAGTGGATGCTCTATGCAGTGATTGTGCTCACGATCACCATAGGCAACTTGTTTGCTGTGCGCCAGCGCAACATCAAGCGCTTCCTCGCATTCTCGTCGATATCGCAGGCAGGCTACATCGTGCTTGGCGTGATTGCTGCCAACACCCTGGGCATGGCCTCGATGATGTATTATGTGCTGGTCTACATCCTGAGCAACCTGGCCGCCTTCGGCGTTGCCAGTGTGATCGAGCGCAACACGGGCAAACTCACGATCGACGACTACAACGGCCTGTTCAACACCAATCCCTGGCTCTCGTTCACGATGATGCTGGCCATGTTCTCGCTGGGCGGCATCCCGCCGTTTGCGGGTTTCTTCAGCAAGTTCTTCGTGTTTGCAGGCACCTTGCACAATGCAACCGACTACTCGCTCTACATCTTGGTGCTCATTGCATTGATCAACACCATCATCTCGCTCTACTACTACCTGCTTGTGGTCAAGGCCATGTTTATCCGTCAGGATGAGTGTGTGATACCACGAGTCAAGTCGGCGTGGAACGAGAAGTTGATGCTCATCATTTGCGGCCTTGGCATCGTGCTGGTGGGTCTTGCAAGCTGCATCTACACAAGTCTCACTTCGATAACTGAGGCTTCGGGCACGATATTCAGTTTGATTTGACTCAACAACTCATAACTATTCCCAAATGGGTGGCGACGCACTGCAGTCTCCACCCATTTGATTTTTATTCGATTTGATTTCAGCCACTTTTTTTTCAAAATCTGTGCAAAATTGCTATCTTTACACATTAAACCTTCAATTCACTATTTATAAATGCACAATTTCACTCGTTCAATATCCAGGTCACTGAGCGCAATGCTCCTCGTGCTGGCAATGGCTGTCGAGGCCGGCGCTGCAAGTGACAATTTCACACAGTATGTCAATCCCATGATAGGGGCGGGCGGCCACGGCCATGTGTTTGTGGGTGCCAACGTGCCCTTCGGCCTGGTTCAGCTTGGGCCCACCGAGTTCAGCAAGGGCTGGGACTGGTGCTCGGGCTACCACTATAGCGACGACCACCTCATAGGCTTCAGCCACACCCACCTGAGCGGCACTGGCTGCACCGACCTGTGCGATGTCACGCTCATGCCCATGCTCGCTCCCGACACTGCCCTGCGCTCGGTGCGATTCAGCCATGCCGACGAGACGGTGAAGCCGGGCTACTACAGTGTGCAGCTGCGCAATCCCAATGTAAAAGTTGAGCTGTCGGCCAGTGAGCGCACGGGTATACACCGCTACACCTTTGCGCCAGGCACCAGCGAGGCCTATCTGCTCATCGACACGCGCAACGGCATAGGCGGCTACGAGACAGTACACGATTGCGATTTCCTGCCCATTCTGGGCAAGGGTGAAACCAAGACCCGGCACCTGCAGGGCTTCCGCTACATGAGCGGCTTCGGCGACAATCGCTATATGTTCTTCGACATGGAGCTGTCACAACCCGTCACTGTTGTGAGCCAGCCCCAAAAGGGCATCGCCATCGTCAAGCTCGACGACCCCTCGCAACCCTTGGTTGTGAAAGTGGGCCTCTCGGGCGTGAGCTGCGACAACGCCCGCGACAACGCCCGTGCCGAGATGCCTGGATGGGATCTCGACGAGGTGGCTGCACAGGCCGATGCCAAGTGGAACATGGAGTTGGGACGGGTCAAGGCCACCTCTTCCGTCCCCACGGTGATGCGCATCTTCTACACTGCCATGTATCACAGCATGGTAGCTCCATCGATATTCAGCGATGTCAACGGCGACTATCGCGGTGCCGATGCCTGCGTGCATCACGCTGCAACGGCCAACTACGGCACGTTCTCGCTTTGGGACACCTATCGCGCACAGCACCCGCTCATGACCCTCATTCACACCGACAAGCTGAATGACATTGCCCACACCTTTGTCAACATCTTTCGCGAGCAGGGCAAGCTCCCCATTTGGCACCTGCTGGGATGTGAGACCAACTGCATGGTGGGCAGCTCGGCTGTGCCCGTGCTGGGCGACCTTGTGCTCAAAGGCTTCGTCGATGACAAAGAGGCTGCCTATGAGGCCATGAAGCAGTCGATGCTCTACAAAGACCGCTTGTTGCCCCTGCTCAAGCAATATGGCTACATCCCCTACGACAAGGCCGACGAGAGCGAGACTGTGGCCAAGGCGCTGGAATACTGTATCGACGACGATGCAGTGGCCAGAGTGGCTCGCAAGCTGGGCAAGACCGACGACTACAACTACTTCTTCAAGCGCAGTCGCAGCTATGCCAAGTATTTTGACCGCTCTACGGGCTTCATGCGTGCCATTGGCACCGATGGAAAATTCCGCACCCCGTTTGATGCCTTTGCCATCCCCGAGGGCGACAAGGACTACACCGAGGGCAATGCCTGGCAATACATTTGGCTGGTTCCCCACGATGTGCACGGCCTTGTGAGCCTGTTTCCCAGCGAGAAGGCCTTCACGGCCAAGCTCGACTCGCTCTTTGTGGTTAAGGGCGATGTCAAGAGCGAGATACCCGATGTGACGGGACTCATCGGCCAGTATGCCCACGGCAACGAGCCCTCGCACCACATCATCTACCTGTACAACTATGTGGGGCAGCCCTACAAGGCTGCGCCCCTGCTGCGCAAGGTCATGCGCGAGATGTACAAGGATGATATCAACGACGGCCTGTGTGGCAACGAAGATGTGGGCCAGATGTCGGCTTGGTACATCCTCTCGGCCATGGGCCTGTACCAGGTGGAACCTGCCGGCGGCAAGTATGTGTTTGGCTCTCCCGTGCTCGATTCGGCCACACTCACGGTAAAAGACGGCCGCCAGTTCACAATTACGGCGCTCAACAACAGCACGCGCAACATCTACATCCAAAGTGTGAAACTCAACGGGAAAAAGTACGACAAGTCCTATATCACCTTCGGCGATATTGCCCGGGGAGGCACTTTGGAGTTTGTCATGGGACCGAAGCCATCGAAGTTTGGCACCAGCAAAAACTCACGTCCATAATGAAAAAAGCACTCATCACCGTTGTGCTGGCAGCAGTGCTCTGGCTGCCAGCCGGGGCTCTCGACAAGCGCTACACCACTGTTGTCCCCGACAATGCAGCTGTCTATGTGTCGAAGCGTCCCGCGCCTGGAAAGCGTCTCTTCAGCTCGCCAGCCATAGAGAAGAAAATTGCCGAGGTGCAGCATTTGCTCAAGTCAAATCCCAAACTGGCCTGGATGTTTGGCAACTGTTTTCCCAACACACTCGACACCACAGTGCACTATGGCATTGTCGACGGCGACGACGACACCTTTGTCTACACGGGCGATATCCATGCCATGTGGCTGCGCGACTCGGGTGCCCAGGTGTGGCCCTATCTGCGCTTTGTCAATCAGGATCCCAAGCTTAGGCGCCTCATTCGCGGCGTGATTTTGCGCCAGTTCAAGTGCCTGAACATCGACCCCTATGCCAATGCCTTCAATTTCGGCCCCTCAGGCAGCCCGTGGGCCGGCGACAACACCGACATGAAGCCCGAGCTGCATGAGCGCAAGTATGAAATCGACAGCGACTGCTATCCCATAAGGTTGGCCTATGCCTACTGGAAAGAAACTGGCGACAGTTCCATTTTCGGATCGACGTGGCTCAAGGCCATCGACAAGGTGCTCACCGTCTTCAAGCAGCAGCAGCGCAAGGATGGCCTGGGTCCCTATCACTTCACCCGCGAGTGCGACACGCCCTTCGACTCCCAAAGCTGGGGTGGCTATGGCGCGCCAGTCAACCCTGTTGGCCTCATTTGCTCAGAGTTCCGCCCGTCTGACGACGCCACCATTTTGCCCTTCTTGGTTCCGTCCAATTTCATGGCAGTGTCGTCGTTGCGCAAGGCGGCAACCATTCTCGCCGAGGTCAACCACAATGCTGCCCTCTCCAGCCAGTGCACAGCCCTGGCCGACGAGGTGGCCACGGCCCTGCAGCGCTATGCCGTGGTCGACCATCCCAAGTATGGCAAGATCTATGCCTATGAGGTCGACGGCTATGGCAGTCGCATGCTCATGGACGATGCCAATGTGCCCAGCCTGCTGGCCATGGCCTATCTGGGCGACGTGCCGGCCAGCGACCCGGTGTATCAGAACACACGCCGCTTCGTGCTCAGCCCCGATAATCCTTGCTTCTTCAAGGGAAAGGCGGGCGAGGGCATCGGCGGCCCGCATGTGGGCCGCGACATGATTTGGCCCATGAGCATCATGATGCGTGCCTTCACCTCAACTTCCGACAGCGAGATACGTGATTGCATTGCCATGCTGCTCAACACCGATGCCGGTACGGGATTTATGCACGAGTCGTTCTACAAGGACGACGCCTCACGCTACACCCGCCCGTGGTTTGCATGGCAAAACACGCTCTTTGGCGAGCTCATTCTGAAACTTATCGACGACGGCAAGGTGCAGCTTCTGCTCGATGCCAAGTAAAGAAAAAGATAAATCAGTAAAATTGTACTACATCATCAATCCAGAGTTTTCGGCCCTCACGAGCTTTGTTCACACCTTGCCCGCTGGCGACTATCGCGTGGAGCACACCTATTGCAACCACCGCAATGTGGTAGAGCTCATTGCAGCTCCCGACGGGCGGCAGTATGTGCTCAAGCGGTTCAAGCGCCCCAGCCTTGTCAACCAGCTTGTGTATGGCGTCATTCGCAAGGACAAGGCGCGGCGTGCCTACGACAATGCCTTCATGCTTCTCGACAACGGTATCGACACGCCACGCCCTGTGGCTTGCTTCGGCTGCCGCAGGCACTTGCTTTACGACACGGGGTGGTACTTGAGCCAGTACATGCCCCGTCCCACGATAGTACAGGTATATCGCAACCTCCCCGACGATGCCCGCTATGGGCTGATGACACAATTTTTCCAGTTCACCCTCGCTCTTTACCGCAAGCACATCATCGACAAGGACTACAATGGCGGCAACATCCTTGTAGAGCAGGTGGGGCGGGAGTTTCACTTTGCCTTGGTCGACATCAACCGCATGCGCCGTGGCACGCCCTCGTTGCGCGACGAGATGCGCGCCATGAGCCAGATGAGCCCCACGGCCGAACTCATCGACAGATGGCTGCCGCTCTATGCCCGCTTGCGTGGTGCCGATGCAGCCCAGTTGCGGTGTCTGCTTGATGCGGCCGACCGCCACATCGTCCGCAAGCAAGCCTTCAAGCGACGGCTGCGCGACCTGCTGGGCAAGAAGCACTGAGCAGCTGCCTGCACAACGGCACGCCTGCCTGCCCTGTGAAGCAGACGGGTAAAAACAACAAATGCCGTCATAATCATTGAAGATTACAACGGCTGTGTTGTTTTTTGAAAGAACAAGTGCCCTTGGGCTTACTTGTACACGCTGTCGCTCACGCTCAAGCTGTAACGACCCTTGGCGCGACGGCGAGCCAATACCTTGCGGCCATCGGCAGTAGCCATGCGGTGGCGGAAACCGTGCTTGTTAGCTTTCTTTCTGTTTGATGGTTGGAATGTACGTTTCATCTTTATTTCTTTTAATTATTTTCTGTTTTCTGCAATAGCGAGTGCAAAATTACTGACTTTTTTGAAATTAAACAAGCCACAGGGCATTTTTAGGCACACATTTTTGCAAATTTTCTCCATTTAAAGTAATTTTGCACTCGCTTATGATTGGGAACTCAATTAATTACAATATATAAAATAGACAATTAAATTTTATGATTAACGCTCAAGACATTAAAATCGGAACATGCATCCGTATGGACAACCAGCTTTATTTCTGCATCGATTTCCTGCACGTGAAGCCTGGCAAGGGTAACACTTTCATGCGCACCAAGCTGAAAAACGTTGTCGACGGTCGTGTCCTGGAGCGCCGCTTCAACATCGGCGAGAAACTTGAGGACGTCCGCGTTGAGCGCCGCCCCTATCAGTATCTCTACATGGATGGCAACGATGCTATTTTCATGAACCAGGAGACCTACGACCAGATCCCTATCTCCAAGGCACTCGTCAACGGCGGTGACTATATGAAGGAAGGCGATGTGGTCGAGGTTGTGACCGATGCCAGCAACGAGCAGGTGCTCTATGCCGACATGCCCATCAAGACTGTGCTCGAAATCACCTATACCGAGCCTGGTATCAAGGGCGACACGGCTACCAACACGCTCAAGCCCGCAACGCTCGAGACCGGTGCCGAGATACGCGTGCCCCTGTTTATCAATGTGGGCGAGAAGATCGAGGTCGACACCCGCGACGGCAGCTATGTGGGCCGCGTGCGCTGATTTTCGGTCTCGTTTCCCAGCAATATCATCACATTACGGCATCACCTGTCGACAGGTGGTGCTGTTTTTTTTCCCATGCTCTGTGCCACTTGCCTGTGTTGCGTGCCGGCATTACAGCCAGGCTGGTGACAGAAAGGCTAAATTTATCAACAAGATATCATCCCGCCGTGTTTGGCCGTGGGGATATGGAAAATTTTCACTAAATTTGTGGTGCATTTGAAATCGCGGCATGTTGCTGCGATGTGCTTTTATCAACTCAATCGTGACATCGCAATGAGATCCATGACAATCAAAATATTTCTTATCGTTGCAGCACTCACAACGCTTGCCACTGCAAGTGCACAGGTGCAGCGCGATGCCAGCGTCGAGAAGAGGGTGGAAAACACCCTGAGCAAGATGACCCTGCAAGAAAAGCTGGAGATGGTGGGCGAGTACAAGGGATTCAACATTCACCCTGTGGCCAGGCTCGGTATCCCTGCAATAAAGATGACCGATGCCACTCTGGGTGTGCGCAACTACGGCCCCTCGACACAGTACCCTGCCACGGCGCTGGGCGCATCTACCTGGAACCGCGACTTGATGCACGACGTGGCAGCACAGCTTGCTGCCGACTGCAAGGCGCGCGGTGTGCACATGGTGCTGGGGCCTGGTCTCAACATCATGCGTGCCCCGGTGGGCGGCCGTAATTTTGAGTACATGAGCGAAGACCCCTACTTGACCGCCCAAATGGGCGTGAGCTTCATCAACGGCTTGCAGGAAAACGGGGTGGCCGCCTGTGCCAAGCATTTTGCCCTCAACAACATGGAGCAGGACCGCTATAGCACCGATTCCCGCTGCGACGAGCGCACTTGCCACGAGATATACTTCCCGGCATTCAGGGCAGCTGTCGAGCAGGGCCATGTGGCGGCTATCATGGACAGCCACAACCTGGTCAACGGTTTCCACTCAACCGAGAATTCCTGGCTCAACCAGCGCGTGGCGCGCAAGATGTGGGGCTTCGACGGCATCATCATGAGCGATTGGGGGGCTACCCACAGCACGGTCAATGCTGCCAATGCCGGCCTTGATCTCGATATGGGCGGCGTCGACAGGGCTCCTCATTTCAACCCCGACAGCTTGGCTGCCGCGCTCAAGGCGGGCACCATCACCGAGGGCGTCATCAACGACAAGGTGCGCAATATCCTGCGCGTGATATACCGTTTCGGGTGGGACAAACGCCCTGCTGCCGACAAGAGCTTGAAGCTCGACAATGCACAAAGCGACATGGCTGCCCTGCGCGAGGCGCAAGAGGGCATCGTGCTGCTCAAGAACCAAGACCGCGTGTTGCCCCTCAAGAGGCCCAACAGGGTGCTGGTGCTCGGCCCATTTGCCGATGCCAATGTGTGTGGCGGCGGCAGCTCGCGGGTCACGCCCATTCGCTCGGTGAGCCTGCTCGCCGGGCTGAAAAATACCTTGCGGGGCACCAAGGTCGAGGTGCTCAAGACCGATCCAGGCATTGTGCCTTGCAAAGACCTCTATCTCGACCGGGGCGGCTATCGCCCTGGCCTCAATGTAGAATACTACAACAACCAGAACCTGGGTGGCGCCGCCATCGTCAAGGAGACTGTGCCGTCTCTTGACTTCAACTGGGGCAAGAGTTCGCCCAACGAGGAAATACTGGGCACCGACTACTTCTCGACTCGCTACACTGGCTACCTGAGGGTACCTGCTTCAGGCACCTACACCCTTGCGCTCACCAGCTCCAGTGGCAGCCGCTTGTGGCTCGACGGCGAGATACTGATCGACAACTGGAGCGACCACGAGAGCCACACCGAGACCGCCCGGCTCGACCTTCAGGGCGGCCGCGACTACAGCATCAAGGTGGAGTACTATGCAGGCACTGGCAATGCCTCGCTGCAACTTGGCTACCTCAAGGGCAGCCTCACAAGCAACCCGGTGGCCCAACAGGCTGGGCAATGCAATGCCGTGATCGTGACGGCCGGGTTTGGACAACAGCTCGAGACCGAGGGCAAAGACCGGCCATGGACGCTGCCCGACGACCAGGTTCAGCTCATCAAGGAGGCCGCCGCTGCCAACCCCAATACCATAGTGGTGCTCTACACAGGCGGTGCAGTCGACGTGAGCGACTGGGCCGACAAGGTGAAGGGCGTGATATGGGCAGGCTATCCCGGCCAGCAGGGTGGCACGGCTCTCGCCCAGATACTCTCGGGCAAGGTCAATCCCAGCGGACGCCTCACCTCCACTTGGGCCAAGAAGTGGGAAGACTATGCCGGTCACGACTACTTTTACAAGAAAGACGGGCAGGACTTTGTCAACTACCGCGAGTGCCTCATGGTGGGCTATCGTGGCTTCGACAAGCACAACATTGAGCCGCAATACCCCTTCGGCTATGGGTTGAGCTATACCACGTTTGCTTTCTCCAACATGAAAGTGAAGAAGAGCCGCAAGGATTACAAGATCTCGATCGATGTTAAAAATGTGGGCAAGATGGTTGGCTACGAGGTGGTACAGGTGTATGTGGCTCCCCAGCAGGTGACCGACGACGATCCCGTCCAGACGCTGCGAGGCTTTGAAAAGGTGTATCTGAATGCCGGGCAAAAGAAAACCGTCACTATCACCCTGGGTGAGGATGCCTTCACTACCTACAAGGTGTACCGCAAGGCCTTCACGCTCAACTATGGCAAGTATACCGTCAAGGTGGGCTCCTCGTCGCGGCAGTTGCCGCTCTCGGCCGAGGTTGAATTCAAGCGCCCCGTGAAGTATGTGACAGTAAACGAATGATTTTAAATCAACTGTTTTCTTATGGAATTTCAAGTAGCAAAAGAGTCAAGTAAGCGACAATATCACCGCAAACCCGTGCACGAGAGTGAAATCGTGAGCGAGTATGGCAAAAAACAACCCCAAGACACCGAGATAGAAGAGGCCGTGCTCGGCGCGCTCATGCTCGAGAAGGATGCCTACTCGCAAATCAGCGATATCCTCACTCCCGAGAGTTTCTACGACCCCAACAATCAGAAGATTTTCCAAGCCATTCAGCAGCTTGCTGTGAATGAGCGCCCCATCGACTTGCTCACGGTCACCGAGCAGTTGCGCAACAACGGTACCCTCGACGAGGTGGGGGGCGCGGTGCGCATCTCAGAGCTCACCAGCCGCGTCTCGAGCGCTGCCAACATCGAGTACCATGCACGCATCGTTGCCCAGAAATACCTGTCGCGTGAACTCATCAGCTTCAGCTCGCAAATTGGCACGTTGGCCTTCGACGAGTCGATCGACGTCTACGACTTGATGCAGGAGGCCGAAAGCAAGCTCTTCGAGATATCGCGCAACACGCTCAAGCGCGATGTGATACAAATCGACCCAGTGGTGAAGCAGGCCCTCAAGAAAATAGAGGAGGCTGCCAACCGCGATAGCGGCTTGAGCGGCCTGGCCACAGGCTACCACGACCTCGACAAGATGACCTCGGGATGGCAAAACAGCGACCTCATCATCATCGCCGCCCGCCCGGCCATGGGAAAGACCGCCCTTGTGCTCTCGATGGCCAAAAACATGGCGGTCGACTACAATACTCCTGTAGGCATCTTCTCGCTTGAGATGTCCAACTTGCAGCTGGTGAACCGCCTCATCAGCAACGTGTGTAACCTGGAGAGCGAGAAAATCAAGAGCGGACAGCTCAACGAGGCCGAGTGGAACAACCTGCTCACCCGCGTCAAGGCGCTCTACTCGGCGCCGCTCTATATCGACGACACCCCCTCGTTGTCCATCTTCGAGCTGCGCACCAAGGCCCGCCGCCTGGTGAAGGAGCATGGTGTGAAAATCATCATCATCGACTACTTGCAGCTCATGAATGCTACAGGCATGAAGTTTGGCAGCCGCGAGCAAGAGGTGAGCACAATATCGCGTTCGCTCAAGCAGCTGGCCAAGGAGCTCGACATTCCCATCATCGCCCTCTCGCAGCTCAACCGCAGTGTCGAGCAGCGCGGCGACGACAAGAATGGCAAGCGGCCGCAGCTGAGCGACCTGCGTGAGTCGGGGGCTATCGAGCAGGATGCCGATATTGTGTGCTTCATTCACCGTCCCGAGTACTACACCAAGTCGAGCGAGGACAGCGAGGGCAACGACATTCGCGGCCTGGCCGAGTTTATCATCGCCAAGCACCGCAGCGGCTCGGTGGGCGATGTCAAGATGCGATTTGTGGCCAAGTATGCCCGCTTCGAGAATTGGGACGACCAGTACAACCTCACCAGCAGTGAAACCTATGAGTCGAAGATGAACGACGACACGTCAACTCTCGACGGCGGCACCGCTGCGCCGATGGGTAGTGGCCTTGCCTCTTCCCCCTACGACAGCCAGCTGCCGCCGCCCCCCAACGTCGATTTTCTGTCGGGCCCGGGCGATGCACAGCCTCCGTTCTGACAGCGTGGCCGCACGGCAAGGGCGGTGTTAAGAAATTATACATCGAGAAATTTATGTTTTTATAATTGTTGTAAGCTAAATATTATCAAAGTATGTCGAGAAAGAAATATAGATGGCACTTAAGCGGCCAGGAGCCCACCGAGATGGACTTGCACATCATGCAACTTGAGAAAGAAGGCAAGTTGGTGCCCACACGCGACATGGTGAAGACCCCCGAGCAGATAGAGGGAATACGCATTGCCGGCCGTGTCAACACTGGCTGCCTCGATGCTGTGGCACGCGAGATACATGAGGGTATGAACACGCAAGAAATCGACGATATATGCATGCAGTACTGCCGCGAGCACAATGCAGTGCCGGCATGTCTCAACTATGAGGGCTTTCCCAAGAGTGTGTGCACGAGCATCAACGAGGTGGTGTGCCATGGCATCCCCAAAAAGGAAGACGTGCTCAAGCCGGGCGACATTGTCAACGTCGACATGACCCTGAGTGTCGACGGCTACTACGGCGACGCCTCGCGCATGTTTATCATTGGCGGCGCAACCACCCCCGAGAAGGAACAGCTCGTGAGGGTGACCAAGGAGTGTCTCGACCTGGGGGCCGAGGCTGCCAAACCCTATTGCACGATTGGCGACATAGGCCATGCCATTCAGGTTCATGCCGAGAAATACGGCTATGGTGTGGTGCGCGACTTGTGCGGCCATGGTGTGGGCCTGGCCATGCACGAGGAACCCGACATTCTGCATTATGGCCGCCCTGGCACAGGCATGGTGCTGGTGCCAGGCATGGTGTTCACTATCGAGCCCATGATCAACATGGGCACCTGGAAGGTGTTTATCGACAGCGACGACCCTTATGGCTGGGAGGTGATAAGCGGCGACGAGAAGCCCAGCGCCCAGTGGGAGCACACTTTTCTCATGACCGAGACCGGTGTCGAGATTCTGAGCTATTGATGGCAGTGCCGCCTGGCCTGGTCGCACCGCGAGGGCCTTGCACTTTTTTATGGTGGATTTACTTGTTTTTACTGTCAAAAATGAGTAAATTCACCCTTGCTTTTTTGCGAGGGTGACCAACCCTTGACCATGCCGATGCATAAAATCATTGTTTTTGCCATATTGTTGACCATGATGTGTGGAACTATACAAGGAATTACGAGTGGGCCGCACTCCCAGCGCAAGGTGCGCCAGGCTGCGGTAGCAGGCCAGTTCTATAGTGCCAACCCTGTGAAGTTGAAAGCCGATGTTACAGCCGCTTTCAGAGCCAACGCTGCAGTGCGGCCGGTCGACGGCGTGCAGGCTGTGATTGTGCCGCATGCCGGCTATGTGTTCTCGGCGCGAGTGGCTGCCGCGGCCTATGCTGCGATTGCGCCCACGGCCCGTTACGAGCGCATCATTCTGCTCGGCCCCAGCCATTGCGTTTATTTGAACAAGGCTTCGGTAGCAACGCTTTATCGCCAGTATGCTACCCCGCTGGGTCGTGTCGAGGTCGACACTGCTGCGTGCGATGCCATCGAGGCCTCGAGCCCTGTGTTCACTTGCGACGAGCGTGCCCACAGCCGTGAACATTGCCTTGAAGTGCAATTGCCGCTTTTACAAAGCCGGCTCAAGACCATGCCTCCCATCGTGCCCATACTCGTTGCCACCAGCGATGTGCAGCAACTGCAACGCATCGCCCAAGCATTGAAGCCATACTTCAACGAGAAAAACCTGTTTGTCATCAGCAGCGACTTCTCGCACTATCCTTCCTGCGACGATGCCCGTGTTGTCGACAAGGCTACCGGCCAGGCCGTGATGACTGGCCGTTGCGACGACTTTGTGAAGGCGCTCGACCGCAATCGCGCCCGGGGCATCGACTCGCTGGTCACAAGTGCCTGCGGCGAGGCTGCCATTGCCACCTTGCTGCTCATGAGCCAGGGCGACCAGTCGGTCAAAATCAAGCATGCCGCCTACAGCAACTCGGGCGATTCTCCTTATGGGAGCCGCGATAGGGTGGTGGGCTACCACTCGTTTGTGTTCTATCGAGAGCCTTCGCCGGCTGTAGCCTTCTCCCTCACCGAGGCCGACAAGCAAGAGCTCAAGAAAATTGCCCGGGCAAGCATTGAGTCGGCCTTTGGCCGCCCTGCCTATGTGCCAGGCCGCCTGTCGCCGGCGCTGCAATGCAAGTGCGGAGCTTTTGTGACACTCAACAAGTGCGGCCGGCTGCGTGGCTGCATAGGCCACTTCGGCCAGGACGTGCCACTCTACAAAATCGTGGAGCACATGGCCAGGGCGGCAGCCTTCGAGGACCCGCGATTTGACAGGCTGCGCCGCGATGAGCTCGACAGCATCGAGATAGAAATCTCGGTGTTGACTCCCATGAGGCGCATCCACGACATCTCAGAGTTTAAGCTGCATCGCGATGGCATCTACATCAAGAAAGGCAGCCGTGCCGGCACATTCCTGCCCCAGGTTGCCGATGAGGTGAACTGGACCAAAGAGGAGTTTCTGGGCCATTGTGCTCGCGACAAGGCGGGACTAGGCTGGGACGGATGGCGCACGGCACAGCTCTATACCTATCAAGCTATAGTGTTTTGATTGTCATGAAGGAGTGCTTGTTCTACACCCGTCTCGGCGACGGGAGCGTGAGATGCGACCTGTGTGCGCACCGTTGCACGCTGGCCAGCGGGCAGCGTGGCCTGTGCAAGAGTCGCCGCAATGCCGGCGGGGTGATGGTGAGCGATGTGTATGGGCACCCCTGTGCCTTGGCGGTCGACCCGGTCGAAAAGAAGCCACTGGCCATGTTCTACCCAGGCACGCGATGCCTGTCGATGGCGTGCTCGGGGTGCAACCTGCGCTGTCTCAACTGTCAGAACCACGACATCTCACAGGCAGCTCCGTGCGAGGTGCACAGCAGCGATGTGAGCCCCGAGGCTATGGTCGGCATGGCTCTTGAACGCGGCCTGCCCAGCATTGCCTATACCTATACCGAGCCGCTCACCTATATCGAGTATGTGCTCGAGATTGCCCGCCTGGCCCATAGGCACGGGCTGTACAACATTCTGGTCTCGGCAGGCTATGTCAACGCGCAACCGCTCAATGAGCTCGCCCCGCTCATCGATGCTGCCAATATCGATTTGAAAGCCTTCGACGACATGATCTATGTGAGGCAGTGCGGTGCTCACCTGCAGCCTGTGCTCGACACCTTGCTCACCTTGAAAGCTGCCGGCACCCATCTCGAGATCACCCACTTGCTCATTCCGCAGGTCAACGACGACATGACCATGTTCAACGCTATGTGCCGCTGGCTTGTCGACAACGGCTTGGCTGGCTGCCCGTTGCACCTAACCCGGTTTTTCCCGTGTTACCGCATGCTCGATTCAATTGCCACGCCGCGCTCCACACTGCTCGAGGCACGCGACATTGCCCTGCGCGCTGGGATTGAGCATGTTTTCTTAGGCAATATTTAGTGTGCATGTCATGAGTTATCTTTACGTCAAGCCCAAAAAGAAACACCTCGTCGAGCTGCCTCATTATGTGCTCGTCAACGACCAGGTGCTCGGCCTGGTGAAAGGCCAAGTTGTGCGCATTCACCTGCCGGCTGGCAGCTACAAGGTGACTGTGAGGAGCGTCTACAAGTTTATCGAGGGCTCGGCCATGGTAGAGGTTGGCGATGATGAGACGGTGACCTGCATGGTTTCAGACCACGAAAAGTGGTGGAACATCTTGTTCAACGTCGACTTGATACTGTGGGCCGCCAAGCGTTTTGTCAACATTGGCGAGCCATGGGATACCGTCTACGAGGTGGCGAGCAATGGCTTTTTTGCAATATGGTTGTTACGCCTGTGGATCATCAGAAAACGCTATTTCAAAATCGCAATCCATAGTAATTAAGATGTGAAAATAAAATTTAAGGTTAATTTGAGAAACCTTGCCGATGGTGCTTGGTAAAATGTATTTTGCTCATCTGTAGCTCCTTGACGCGGTGCCTTGTGCCGCCTTGCAGGCTGGTCGATTTGCCGTTGTGGACTTTTATCACTAATTTTGTGGTCCCAATGAAGAAAATTTTCACAATAATAATATCACTCTGCACCATGCTGTGTAGTGCGCAGACCTACTGCCGAGTAGCCTCTACGCGCCAAATTACCAACAGCGACGGTTATTTTCCGCAAATCAACTATCAAGGCACGCAGGTGCTATACAGCGACACCGAGGCGCGCTACCTCTACCTCTACGACTTGCAGTCGGGCGAGCGCACGACGGTGAGCAGCCAGGGCATGCCAGGATTCGAAGGCCGGTTTGCCCCCGACGGCAAGGTGTATTACATCACGATGGCTGTGAACCCCGATCATTTGATTTTTCGCACAGGTCATGAGTATGACCCCGCTACGGGGCACGACCGGGTGATATTGAGCGCGCAACACGGTGCAGTGCACGCCATCAACGGGTCCAAGGACCTGGCTGTGGTGGGGGAGAGCAAGCAATGGCACTTGCGTGAGGCTGGCGTGGTGGCCTGGACGCTCGGCCCCAAGCTCTATGTCTCGCGCGGTGGCACAATCAACGTCTACACGCCTGTGCGCAACTGTGCAGGCTACCTGTGGGCTTCGGTGTCGCCCGACGGCAAGAAAGTGCTTTTTGAGGCGGTGGGCAAGGGCCTGTATGTGTGCGACGCCGCCACAGGCGAGGTCATGGCGCACTCGACCACGTCTTTCATGATGCCGTGCTGGTTCAACAACGACTACATCGTGGGGCAGACCAAGAGCTATCGCATCGTGCTCATCCCAGCCGACTGCAGCGGCCAGCAGACGCTTGCCAGCGGCAGTTGCACCATGCCCATGGTTGCAGGCAAAAACATCATTTACACCACCAAGGGCGGCGCTGTGCGTCTCATCTCGATTATCCTCAAGGGTGAAGAGGGCTACGACGAGAGTCAAGCGACCACGCCGCCGCAATCGAGCACCCGCAACAACAATAGCGACGACGAGTCGCAGGATCACGATCAATAGCGAGTTTTTTTTCTTTTCTGGGAAGACTAAAGTACAAAAATGAATTTCAATAGCAAGATATTTCTACTCGCAAGCCTTGCACTGGTGTGTGCAGTGCCCCTCAAGGCACAAAGCAAGGTCACGGCACAGCCCGCGCCCGTGCGCCCGCGAGTGTTCATCAATCCTGGTCACGGCGGTCACGATTCCAACGACCGGCCCGAGCCATTCTTCAACGAGGGCATGCAGCAACGTGTGCCCTACTATGAAAGCGACAGCAATCTGGCCGAGGGTCAGGCACTCTACGACATCTTGCGCAACAAGGGCTACGAGGTGTACATGTCGCGCTTCAACAACACCTCGCAAGACGACCTCTACCTGTTTGAAATAAGCCAGATGGCGCTTGCCTATGGTGCCGATGTGTTTTTTGCCATTCACAGCAACGACACGGGCACGTCGCGGCGCACCAACATTCCGCTTGCCCTCTTCCGCGGCTACACCGACCGTGAGGCCGCCGAGGGCAGCAAGGAGCTTGCTCTCACAGTTGTGAAAAACCTGCGCAACAACCAGACCTCGCAGTGGACGGGCGACGGCCTTGCCCGCGGCGACTGGAGCTTCTACAGCTGGGGCTATGGCGTGGGACTGGGCGTGCTGCGCTGGAACAAGGTGCCCGGCATGCTTGTGGAGTCGGCTTTCCACGATTACCTGCCCGAGCGCGAGCGTTTTCTCAACAAGGATTACTCCTGGAACAATGCTTGGCTTCACAGCATCTCGCTCGACGAGTTCTTTCACCGCCAGGGCATCAACCAGGGCGTGATATCGGGTGTGGTGCGTTACGACTACCAGCGCAAGGGTGCTCGTGTCACCACATTCGGCGACGATCGCTACCAGCCTGTCAACAACATTCCTGTCGAACTGTGCACCCCCGATGGCTCAGTTATTGCCAGCTACCAGACCGACAGTTACAACAACGGTTTCTACTCGTTTACCGGCTTGAAGCCTGGCAACTACACCGTCGAGGTGGATGGCGCGCCAAGTCACCCTGTCACCGTAAAGGCCAATGCTGCAACCTACTGCAACATTACCATCGCTACAATCAAGCAGCAGGGCGACACTACCAGCGTGAACGTCGATGTGGCTCAGTGAGCATGGCCTGTGCCACGTCGCCGGCCACTTGTATATATTTAGACTAATTTTTTTTACCACAGCATAAACAATGAAAAAACTTCTTTTTGTTATTACCGCCTTGCTCGCAGTAGCGGCAAGCGCACAGGTGACAGTTGTCGACAGCAGCCAGATGGCCTTGACCGACAGCGACGCGTTTTTCCCGCAGCTCTACCTGGGGTCGCCCAGGTCCATGCTCATGTATTCATCCTACGAGGCTGCACGCCTCATGCTCAAGCCGCTCGACGGCACAAGCGCCCAAGTCGTGAGCGACAACGGCTTCCCCGGCTTCTCGGGGCGGTTCACTCCCGACGGCAAAGTGTGCTATGTGACGATGCAGCGTGGCGACAACAATCTCATCTACCGCACAGGCCACCTTTATGATCCCGCCACTGGCCGCGACAAGGTTGTGCTCAAGCCACAGCATGGAGCCGTAAAGGCCATCGTGGGCAGCAAGGGCGTAGCCATTGTGGGCGAAAAGAAATCTTGGAATTTAAAAAAGGCCGGGCTGCTGTGCTGGACGCAGGGTCCCAACCTCTATGTGGCACGCAACGGCAAGGTGCGCACCCTGCACCCCGTGGACGGTGTCACAGGCTACCTGTGGTCGTCGATTTCGCCCGATGGCACCAAAATTGCCTTTGTGGCCGCCGGCAAGGGGCTCTATGTGTGTGACCTGAATGGCAAAGTGCTCTATGAGCTGGGGCTTTTCCTCATGCCGTGCTGGCTGGGCAGCAACCACATTGTGGCCATGAGCAACAGCGGCAACGTTCGCCTCACGGGTTCGCACATCTATGTGATGACCGTCGACGGGAAGCGCACCGATGTGCTGGTCGAGGATGCACAATCTATCCAGCCCATGACCATTGGCAACACCGTGGTCTACACCACGCGCGAGGGCCAGGTGCGCTGGCTGAAAGTGAAACTTGAAAACGACAAATGATAGAAGGGAGGAACTGAAAATGAAAACGAATACAATAGCTCGATATATCTTGATTCTGGCAGCGGCTGCCATGTGTGCAGGCACTGCTGCGGCAGGGCGCAAGGCCAACAGCGAGAAGCCTCGCGTCTATGTCAATCCTGGCCACGGCGGCCATGACGACGACGACCGCTATGAGCCTTTCTACAACCAGGCAGCGCACGACACTGTCGACTACTATGAGAGCGATTCCAATCTGGGCGTGGGCAACGCCCTTGTCGACTTGCTCAGAAAGAAAGGCTACGATGTGTATACCTCGAGAGTGAACAATGGCACCTACGACGACCTCGACCTCTTTGAGATATGCCAGCTGGCCGAGGACAGCGGCGCCGACATGTTCTTCTGCATCCACAGCAACGACACTGGCACCGATGTCCGCGTCAACTTCCCCCTTGCCCTCTACCACGGCTGGACAGGCAAGCCGGTGTCGGCAGGCAGCGACAGCATTGCCAGCTATGTGATGCGTCGCCTCTATGCCAGCAAGGCAACGTGCTGGTCACGCGAGCCCATGATATCGGGCGACTGGACTTTCTATCCCCAGTGGGGCTACCGCACCGGCCTGGGCGTGCTGCGCTACAACAAGCTGCCCGGCATGTTGAGCGAGGCTGTGTACCACGATTACCTGCCCGAGCGCGAGCGTCTGCTCAACAAGGACTACAACTGGCTCGAGGGTTGGCTTCACAGCCTGGCCATCGATGAGTATTTTGGCCGTCTCGGCAACTATGGCAAGGGCTCGATATCGGGCATTGTGCGCTACAACCAGTTGCGCGTCGACTCGGCCATGACCAAGACCTATGGCGATGATGCCTATCAGCCAGTGAGCGGCGCGGTTGTGCGCCTCTTCGACGCCAAGGGCAAGGAGCTGCGCACCTACACTACCGATCACCTCAACAATGGCTACTACCTGTTTGGCGACTTAAATCCAGGCGAGTATGTGATCAAGGTCGATGGCATTGCCCAGCGTGCCAGCAAGGTGAGCGTGAGGGCCAACGCCCCGAGCTATTGCAACATCTTCTTTTGATAAAAATGTTGCATGACAAAGATTGCTTTCTTGGTCACGATTTCTTATTTTTGCCTGAGTAATACATCTGCTTTTAGATTTAACTAATTAATTATACTATTGATAATGAAACGATTGTTTTTTGTTTTGGCCGTAGGCCTTGCCTTGGTGGCACACGGGCAGGTTGCCGTGGTCACGAGCAACGAGCGTGTGCCGGGCATCGACGAGCCGGGCTTTTACCCCCAGTTGAGCCAGGACGGGCGTAGGCTTGTCTATTCCTCGGGCGAGGCCCAGGGATTGCGACTCTATGATTTCGACAGCCATAGGAGCACCACCATAAGCGACGGCAATGGCGCCGGCCTGGGTGCTAAATTTGGTCCCGATGGCAATGTCTACTATGTGACCCAGGCTCTGGGCGACGGCAACCTGGTGTATCGCACAGGGCACTGCTACAATGTGGCACAGCACACCAGTCAGGTCGTGCTTGAGGCTCAGCATGGCGCCGTGCGTGCCGTGGCTGGCCGCGGCGGTGTTGCCATCAGGGGCAGCAAGCGCAGCTACGCCTCGTCGCGCAACATGGGCACTTCGGTCTACACCGAGGGGTCTAAGGTTTACATAACCACTGCTGGCAAGACGGTGGCCTACAGCCCAGTCGAGTCGTGGGCTGGCTATATATGGCCCTCGCTCTCGCCCGACGGCAAGAAAGTAGCCTTTGTGGCTGCCGAGAAGGGGGTCGTCGTCATCGACCTCACGGGCAGGGTGCTGGCCATGCTGGGCAAGTACCAGATGCCTGCTTGGTACAACAACGACTACATTGTTGCACAGAATGCTCACGACGACGGGCATCAGTTCACCTCGTCGCAAATCATGCTGCTCAAGGCCGACGGCACCTGCAAGCAGGCCTTGACGGCCTCAACATCGATGACGATGCAACCCGCCAGTGCGGCTGGCCGCATTGTGTATACCACCATCGACGGCCTGCTCTATGAAATGACTATTGCAATCAATCCACAAAATTCTGCGTCGCGATGAAAAAATGTCTTTTAATCTTATCGGTGCAGCTCGTTGCTGCAGTGCTGGGTGCAAGCTATGTCATGGCCAACACCGAGAAGCCTCATGTGTATATCAACCCAGGCCATGGCGGCCACGACAGCGACGACCGCAATGTGGCCACGCCCAACTTTGCCGCCGGCGACACCAGTGGTTTCTGGGAGTCGAACGCCAGCTTGAAAAAAGGCATCGCCTTGAAGCAGATTTTGGAGAAAAAAGGCTACACCACGAGTATTTCGCGTGTGACCAACACTTCTGAGAGCGACCTCGACTTGTCGACTATCGTGGAATTGTGCAACCAGAGCGGAGCCGATGTGTTTTATGCCATCCACAGCAACGCCACCGGTGCTGGCGAGGGCTACCGCATCAACTACCCCATAGGTCTCTACCGTGGCTACACGGGCCAGCCCGAGATTGCCGGTTCCGACTCGCTCACCGCCTGCCTGGGTCCCTACCTGCTGGCCAACAAGAGCACGGTGTGGAGCAACGAGAACTATTACATGTATGGCGACTGGACTTTCTACCCCCAGTGGGGCTATCATGTGGGATTGGGCGTGCTGCGCGGCAACAAGGCTGTCTCCATGCTCGATGAGGGCTCGTTTCATGACTATATCCCCGAGGCCGAGCGGCTCATCAATCCCGACTACTGCTGGGTGGAGGGGTGGAATTTCTCACTCGGTGCCGACAAGTTCTTCAATCGCCTCGACAAGTTTGACCTGGGTATCGTCACAGGCAACATTCGCGACGACCGCGTGATACGCAATGGCAACTATGTGAAGCTGGGCGACGACAACCGCGTGCCCGTAGATGGCGCCCGCGTGCAGCTGCTTGACGAATCGGGCAATGTGGTGCAAAGCACAACGACCGACTCGCTCGACGACGGCATCTACCTTTTCAAGTATGTGGAGCCGGGCAAGTATACTGTCGCAGTGAGCGACTCGTCGCATTTCTCAATGACCAAGGAAGTCACCGTTGCTGCCAATGCCCCTGTGTATTGCAACTTCGACCTCAAGCGTGTGCGCAACACAGCCCCTCGCGTGCTCAGCTACAGCCCCGTGTGGCACGAGAACGATGCTGCCGTGAAGTGTAACACCCCTGTGGTGCTGCAGTTCAATTGGGACATGGATACTGAGTCGACGCAACAGGCATTCAGCATCTCACCTGCTGTCGAGGGCACCTTCACATGGGAGGACACCAACTACCGCATGGTCTTTACCCCGACCGATGCCTACGACACCAACACGGTCTACACTGTCACCCTCCACAAGAGTGCTCGGCACGGCGGCGGCACACCCATGGACAGCGACTTTACTTTCCAGTTCCGCACACAGGACCGCAACCACATCTATCCCCTTGCCGTATTCCCCTATGAGGGAGCTCAAGTGCATTACAAGGCTGGCCAGTATGTTGAGTTCCGCACCGACTCGATGCTCAATGCCTACAACATCGCCAGCTACTTCCACGTCTACGACAAGGATGGCAATGAGCTGAGCTACAACAAGCGCAATGTGAAGTACGGCAAGCGTGGCGACGACTATGGCTACTGCCGCCTCTCGCTGCTCAAAGCGCTCACACCTGGCGAGAGCTACCGCTTGGTCGTCGACAAGGCGTTGAGCGACACTGCCGGCTTGCACCTGGAGAATCAGGAGTCCTGCAACTTCACAGCCGTCGATGCAGGCGAGGCCAAGAGTGGCACTGTCGTCGACGACTTTGAGTCGACTGCCAACTACAATGTGATGCTCACCGACTGTGTGGGCAGCCCCTCGGGCACGGTTTCGGCTTCAAGCGACAAGCTCTTTGGCTCCCACAGCTTGCAGTTTGCCTATCAGTTCTATCCCGACACCACGGCTTGCTATGCGCGCCAGATTGTGATTGAATACCAGGAGCCCGCGGCAACAACCTTTACCCATGGCGACGAGATAGGCGTCCACATCAACGGCGACATGAGCTACAACACGCTCTACGCATTCTTCGAACCCGTTGGCACGACCGCTCAATCGCCGTGGGTGAGGGTGGCCTTGAGCAAAATCGACTACCACGGGTGGCATTATGCCACGGCCAGGACCGACAGCCTTGAGGCAGGCGTTGCCTATCGCTTGTCGGGGTTGCAGCTGGTAAAGAACGATAGCAAGATGGGCTACTCGGGCACGATCAAAATCGACAACCTGCTCAAGTTGCCCTCGACTGCAGTTAACTCAATCACGGCCGGCAAGTCTCTTGTCAAGGTTGGCCCTGTGCCGGCGAGCGACTATATCGTGGGTAGCGCCGATGGCTTTATCGACGGGGTTGAACTCGTCAACGCTGCCGGGCAACTCGTGGCACGCAACGCTGCCAATTTTGTGAATGTGAGCAATGTGGCTCCAGGCGTCTATTTCTTGCGGGTTTACATGGCGGGTCGCGCTACAACTCACAAGGTGATAGTGAAACACTAAATAGATTATTTTCTTATTAATAATTTTTAAAATGCGTGAAGGTTGATTAAAATTGCCTTCACGCATTTTCTTTTCTCATAATTTTGAGTTAACAAATGTTTGCACGTGTTATAATGTATTTAAAACGCGCTTAATTTCTGTCTCTTTTTTGAAATATTGGTTTTATTTTTTATTTTTGTCAATATTTAAATACTTTTTTGGACAATGGCTCCACATTGACGTTATTAAGACTGAACCTACATGAATAATCAGAACATGAAAGTAATAGCCGAGAGCAGCTCCACGCGCACCGAGTGGGTGCTGGTCGATGGTGACAACATAGTTGAGCATGCCTTTACCGAGGGCTTGAACCCCTTTTTCCAAACACGCCGTGAGATAAGCCACATCATACGCCTGGGCTTGCCTCCAGCCTTTTTCAAGCGCCGTTGGGAACATGTGTACTACTATGGCGCCGGTTGCTCCAGCCCCGAGAAGAACAAGATTGTAGAGGTGTCGCTGGTGGCCCAGTTCAAGACTCCGGTCACTGTCGAGAGCGACCTCGTGGGTGCTGCCCGTGGACTGCTCATTCACGAGCCAGGCCTGGCCTGTATCTTGGGCACGGGTTCCAACTCCTGCCAATACGACGGCGAGAAGATAGTGAAAAACGTGCGCCCTGGCGGTTTCATCCTGGGCGACGAGGGCAGCGGCAGTGCGCTCGGGCGCATCTTTCTGAGCGACGTGCTCAAGGACTTGGCTCCTCGCGAGGTGGCACAGGCCTTCTTCGATGAGTACAAGTTGACCCCCGACGACATCATGGATGCCGTGTATTCCAACCCCATGGCCAATCACAACTTGCGCAACTACAGCTTCTTCCTTGCCGATCATCTCGACAATGACTATGTGCACGAGATTGTAGACCGAGAAATCATGCGTTTCTTCCAGCGCAACATCAGCCAGTACGACTACAAGGGAAACCCGGTGTGCTTTGTGGGCCAGGTAGCCTGCAGCTACAGCGAGATACTTATTTCGGTAGCCAGCCGCTTCGGTGCCACTATCAAAAAGATTGTGCGCAACTCCATGCCCGGCCTTGTCGCCTACCACAAGGAGAACTAAGGCTCCCGTCAGCCGAAAAGATACTAATCACTCACAATGGTCGCCGCCACCGTGCGAGCGGCCATTTTATAAACTAATAGAACTACATTATAATGAAATCAACGCTTTTTGCATTGTCGTTGCTTGCCGCATTCACGATGAGTGCTCGTGCCCTCGACGACACATGCTTGAATCAGCTTCGGTCGATGGTGCAGTCTACCATCGGGCCCGATGTGAGCATCGGCCAGGCCAGGGTGAACCGCGCCAGCGTGAGTGGCGACACACTCGTGGTTGACCTTGCCGCCAACTATGCCCACAACACATTCACTCCCGAGCTCATCGCGCAGCTCAAAAGCCGCATGCTGCAGGCCTCGGGCGTGCCGGCGGGCACCCGCCACGTGCAACTCACAATTGCCGGCGACGATGTCGACAATTATTTCTTCAACTTCGACAAGCGGTGGAGCCGTCGCCACGCGCCGTTTGTGAGCGAGAACGACCCTGCACGCCACTATAGCAAGGGCCTCGACGGCAACATCATTGCCATGTGGCAAAGCCACGGTTACTACTATGAGGCGGGCATCAACCACTGGGAGTGGCAACGGCCGCGCCTTTTTGAAACGCACGAGGACCTGTATCCCATGAGCTATGTGATACCCTTTGTCATGCCCATGCTCGAGAATGCCGGCGCCTATGTGTGGAATCCGCGCGAGCGCGACACGCATGCAACCGAGGTGATTGTCGACAACGACGGCGGCCTGGCTCAGTGTGGCTACGTCGAGACTGGCGGCAAGTGTGGCTGGCAAGATGCCGGCGCGGGATTTGCCTACAAGCAGCGCACCTATCTCGACTGTCAAAATCCGTTTGCCTCCGGCACAGCACGTCAGGTTGAGGCCCGGCGCAAGCCCTCGAGCACGGCAACATGGAGTGCGCGCGTGCCCGAGGCTGGCGACTATGCCGTGTATATCTCCTACAAGACACTCGACAACAGTGTCGACGACGCCCAGTACACCGTCAACTGTGCTGCCGGCCGCCGCACCTTCACGGTCAACCAGCGCATGGCTGGCGGGGTGTGGGTCTACCTGGGCACTTTCCCGCTCAAGCAGGGCTTGAACAAGGACGTGGTGACCTTGACCAACCAGTCGAGGAGCAAGCATGGCGTGGTCACTGCCGATGCCGTAAAGATAGGCGGCGGCATGGGCAATATCGCTCGCACAGCCTTGCCCAACACGCCCGAAAACCGCAAGTGGGCCGCTGCCTACGACTGGCACTACACCTTGCAGCGCGATGGCGTTGACTATGCTCCCGTGGTGAGCGGCATGCCGCGCTATGTGGAAGGTGCCCGCTACTTCTTGCAATGGTCGGGTTTCCCCGACAGTGTCTATACCGTGTCGCGGGGCTTGACCGACTATGCCGACGACTTCCGCAGTCGCAGCGAGTGGGTGAATTACCTCTCGGGCGGCAGCCAGGCCAATCCTGCGCAACAGCATGGCTTGCACGTGCCCCTCGACCTGTCGATGGCTTTTCACACCGATGCCGGCGTCACTGCTGGCGACCGCATTGTGGGCACGCAGAGCATATACCGCAGCAACCACTTTGGCAACTATGCCGACGGCACACCGCGCATCATCTCGCGACGGCTGGCCGAGATGGTCAATGCGCAGCTTGTGGCCGACATGCGTGCCCAGTTTGAACCCCACTGGACCGACCGCGGCCTCACTCAGGAAAATCTCTACGAGATACGGGTGCCCCAGGTGCCGGGCATGTTGCTCGAGTACTTGTCGCATCAGAATTTTGCCGACATGCGCTACGGGCTTGACCCTAACTTCATTTTTGCTTCGAGCCGTGCCATCTACAAGGGCATCTTGAGGTGGATCGCGGCACGCGACCACAGGCAGGTTGTTGTGCAACCTCTTCCTGTACAGTCCTTTGCGATAGCTCCATTGGGCAACGCGCGTTTTAAGCTCACCTGGACGGCTACCCCCGACAGTCTTGAGCCTACAGCCATGCCCAAGCGCTACATCGTGGCCGAGCGGGTGGGCGACAACAACGGCTTTGCCGAGATTGCAATTGTCGACAAGCCCGAATACATGGTGACCGTGACCGACAGCTTGTTGCACAGCTACCGAGTGACTGCACTCAACGACGGCGGCCGCAGCTTCCCGAGCGAGACACTCTCGCTCGGTATTGCTCCCCGCAGCAAGGGCATGGTGATGGTGGTGAACGGCTTCACTCGCTTGAGCGCCCCCGACTGGGTCGACGATGGAGACTATTGCGGCTTTACCGACGAGACCGACCATGGTGTGCCCTATGTGCAGGGCATCAATTACATAGGGTCACAGTATGAGCGCCGCCGCAGCGCAAAGTGGCGCGACGACGACTCGGGCGGCTGGGGCAACAGCCACAGCGACTATGAGGGCAAGGTGGTGGCCGGCAACACCTTTGATTTTCCTGCCCTGCACGGGGCTTCTATCATGCGTGCCGGCTATTCCTTTGTGTCGACCAGCGTCAAGGCTGTAGAGCAGGGTCTTGTCGACTTGAAAGGCTTCAAGCTGCTCGACTATATTGCTGGCAAGCAGAAAGAGACCAAGAACGGCCGTGGCTATTACCCCAGCCGCTACAAGATTTTCACCCCAGCCTTGCGCCATGCGCTCACTGCCTATTGCAATGGCGGCGGCAGTGTGCTTCTCACGGGCAGCTATGTGGCCAGCGATGTCTACGACAAGGCTCAACCCGACACTGCCGAGATGGCTTTTACCAAGCAAGTGCTGGGCTATCGCTGGGGATGTAGCCAGGCTACCGTCACGGGCCAGGCCTATGTGCTGTCTACTCCATTCAAGATGATCGCTGGCGGGGCTCGGCTTGCATTCAACCAGCAGCTCAGCGACAAGTGGTATTGCGTGGAGTCGCCCGATGCGGTCTACTCGGCTGGTGGCGAGAGTGTTGCCTTCATGCGCTATGCCGAAAACAACAAGCAGGCCGGCATCCTGTGCAATCGCGGCAGCTATCGCACTGCAGTTGTGGGTTTCCCCTTTGAGTCGATTGTCGATGAGAATGAGCGCGACACCTTGATGAGCCAGCTGTTGCAGTACCTCGACAGCAAGTAGCCCCGGTGCGCTTGCTCTGGTTGTAACCCCGCATTGTCACTCTAAGTGAAAAAAATCTTGCCAGGCGTCCACACACGGCCAAGCGGCTGTCGTGTGTGTGTGGATGCCCGGCTTTTTTTGTTTGAAAAGATTTTGAAATTAAAAATGTGTGCTTAAATAATAAAAATTGTGAAAAATAGGGAAATTTAAATCACTTTTCGGTGTGTAAACGGAATGTTTATAGTATTTTTGTAATCTTAACATAGGTTGTGCATCATGGCACGACAATGAATGAGATGAATAATTGTAACCAATTGATGAGCAAGAGAATACATGCTTTTGTCGCTTTGGCTTGTGCCGGGCTCTTTGCAGCCGGCAGCGTCCAGGCCCAGACTGTGCTGGGCGATGCCGACGTGGCGCGTGTACAAGCAGTTGTGAGCAAGAACGTGCCTCTCAACATGGGTATAGGCACAGTGCGTGCCTCGAGTGTGGTGATGAGTGGCGACACGGTGACTGTCGACCTGAGTGAGAACTTCAGCGACATCCCCTTCACCGAGAGTTCAATCTCTAAGATGAAGGACGACGTGAAGGCAGCCCTGGGGCCGCAAGGTGAAGGCCGCAAGGTGAAGCTCACCGTCGCTGGCGTTGATGTCGACGACTACTTCATTGACTTCGACAGCAGCTACAAGCGCAAGCATGCACCCTTTGTGACACCCGTCGACAAAGACCGCCACTACAGCAAGGCACTCGATGGCAACATCGTGGCTATGTGGCCCAGTCACGGCCTGTATTTTGAAAACAAGCTCAATCGCTGGGAGTGGCAACGCGGCCGCTTGATGCAGACGGTTGAAGACATGTACACTCACAGCTATGTGATACCCTTCTTGATGCCCATGCTTGAAAATGCAGGCGCCTATGTGTGGGATGCCCGCGAGCGCGACACGCACAAGGTGGCCGTGGTTGTCGACAACGACGGCGGCAAGGCCTCGAGCGCCTATGGCGAGCAGAACGGCAAGTGCTCATGGACCAAGGGCAACGGCACTGGGTTTGCCTATGTGCGTGACCAATATGTGGATTTCCAGAATCCGTTTGCCGAGGGTACCTATCGCCAGGTGGCGACCACCAAAGACAAGAAGAAACTCTCGCTTGCCCACTGGGATGTCGACATGCCCGAGGCTGGCGACTATGCCGTCTATGTGAGCTACAAGACTGTGCCCGGCAGCTCGACCGATGCCCGCTACACCGTCAACAGCCTGGCCGGCCCCGAGGAGTTTGTCGTCGACCAGACCATGGCCGGCGGTGTGTGGGTGTACCTTGGCACCTTCCAGCTCAAAAAAGGTCTCAACAAGAACGTGGTGACCTTGAGCAACTTCTCCAAGGAGGAAAACCGCGTGGTCACGGCCGATGCCATCAAGGTGGGCGGTGGTACCAACATGGTGGCGCGTCGTGTCGCGCTCCCTACCGATGAAAACAAGCAACGGGCCGCTCAGCAGGAAAACGAGAAATCGCTGGGCAAGCCAGGCATTGATTACAAATATGTGAGCAGTAGCAATTATCCCCTGTTTGAAGTGGGCAGCCGCTACTATTTGCAGTGGGCCGGTTTCCCCGACAGCGTTTATTCTCCCACGCGCGGCATCAACGATTATACCGACGACTACCGCTGCCGCGGCATGTGGGTCAACTATCTGGCAGGAGGATCGGCAGTGCTGCCTGCCCGCAAGGGGCTGAATGTGCCTGTCGATGTGTCGTTTTGCCTTCACACCGATGCTGGCACGACCCCGGGCGACGACATCATAGGCACGCTCATCATCTATTGCACCAAGCAGAACGGCAAGCAGTTTTCCAACTACGTCGACGGTACCCCGCGCGAGCTGTCGCGCAAGTTTGCCAATATTGTCACGAGCCAGGTTGTCAACGACATTCGTGCCAAGTATGAGCCCAACTGGACCCGTCGCGGCATGCGCGATGCCAGCTACTTCGAGGCGCGTGTGCCCGAGGTGCCGGCCCTGCTCATGGAATTGCTCTCGCACCAGAATTTTGCCGACATGAAATACGGGCTCGACCCCAACTTCCGCTTCGACGTGAGCCGTGCCATCTACAAGGGTATCCTCAAGTTTATCGCTCAGCGCGACCATCGCGACTATGTGGTGCAACCGCTGCCAGTCAACAGCTTTGCCATCGACCGCGTGAGCGACGACTGCTACATCTTGAACTGGAAGCCCACGCCCGACTCGCTCAGCGAGAATGCCGACCCCAAGAAGTATGTAGTGTATGAACGCGTGGCCGACGGTGGCTTCAAGCAGCTTGCAGTGACCAAGGATACAAAATATGTCACCTATGTGAAAGACAATCTTGTGCACAGCTACAAGGTCGTGGCCATGAACGACGGCGGCCGCAGCTTTCCCAGCGAGGTGCTGTCGCTTGGTGTGGCCAAGGGCAGCAAGGGCAACGTTGCTGTGGTCAACGGTTTCACCAGGCTGAGTGCGCCCGACTGGTTCGACGGCGACAAGATGGCTGGCTTCCTCGACGAGAAAGACCACGGCGTCGACTATGTGCGGCAAATCAACTATGTGGGCAAGCAATACGAGTTTGACCGCAGTCTTGAATGGAAAGACGACGACGACACCGGCTTCGGCGACAGCCGCAGCGACCACGAGACCGAGCCCGTGGCAGGCAATACCTTCGACTACACAGCCATTCATGGCCAGTCGCTGCTCAATGCAGGCTACTCGTTTGTGTCGATGAGTGCCCAGGCCTTTGCTGCCGGCAAGGTCAACAGCGAGGATTTCAAGACGGTCGACATCATTCTTGGCAAGCAGAAGGAGACCCCCAACGGCCGTGGCGCCTACCCCGACCGCTACAAGATATTCACCCCCGAGCTGATGCAGGCCATCAAGCGTTTTACCAGTGCAGGCGGCAATGTGCTCATGAGCGGTTCCTATGTGGGCAGCGACGTGTGGAACAACGCCAAGGCTGGTGATGCCGAGAAAACCTTTGCGAGCTCGGTGCTGGGCTACAAGTTGAGGGCTTCGCGAGCCTGCGACAAGGGGCAGGTGATGACTGTGCCCACCAGCTTCGGTGCTCTCGTCGACGGCCGCAAGGCCACCTTTGTGCAGCAGCTCAACAGCAAGATGTATGCTGTGGAGTCGCCCGATGCCCTCATGCCGGCCGACGACCGTGGCCAGACCTACATGCGTTATGGCGAGAACAACAAGCCTGCTGCCGTGGCTGTCGACTGCGGTACCTATCGCACGGTGGTGATGGGCTTCCCGCTTGAGACCGTGGTCGAGCCGGGATTGCGCGATGCCATCGTGGGCGATGTGATGAGGTTCCTCAACAAGCAATAGAAAACTATAAACTTGATAGTTCCATTATGATCGATTGTTTCATTCCTTACACTTCCGATGAGCAGGTGAGCAATACCTTGAAGGGTTTGCGTGAAGAACCCCTGGTCGCCCGCATCTTCCTGCTCTCGTCGCAGCCCCTTGCTGCCGCTCACGAGGGCTGCGAGGTGCTGGTAGTGCCCGACCTTACTTCAACCATGACGATGCAGGCCATTGCTGCTGCTGCCAAGAGCGACTACACATTTTTCTACAATAAATACGACACGTTGCGCATGAACTATAAGGCCATGCTGCGCTTGGTGGGCATCGCCCAGGATACCGATGCCGGCATGCTCTATGCCGACCATTACCACATGAGTGGCGACAAGCGTGACAAGGCTCCCGTCATCGATTACCAAGCAGGCAGCCTGCGCGACGATTTCGACTTCGGGTCGGTGCTCTTTTTCAACACTGCCCACCTCAAGGAGGCGGCATCGCGCATCACCCGCGCCTACCGTGCCGCCGGTTTCTACGACCTGAGACTCTTGATTTCGGAGAAATATGGCATTGAGCATGTCGACGAGTACCTGTATACCGATGTTGAGCTCGACCATCGCTCCAGCGGTGAGAAGATATTTGACTACTGCGATCCAAAAAATGCCGACTCGCAACGGGAGATGGAAGACGCTTGCACGTCCCACTTGAAACGCATTGGGGCGTATTTGGCCCCCGGCGACTACCGCGACCTCGACTTCGACGAGCAGCAGTTTCCCGTCGAGGCCACAGTGGTGATACCCGTGCTCAACCGCAAGCGGGTGATAAAAGATGCCATCGAGAGCGTGCTCATGCAGAAGACCGATTTCGCCTTCAACCTCATCGTTGTCGACAATCACTCGACCGACGGCACCGGCGAGATCATCGACGAGCTTGCCAAGGCCGATCCACGTGTGATTCACATCGTCCCCGACCGCGACGACCTGGGCATAGGTGGCTGCTGGAACCTTGCCATCAACGACGAGCGCTGCGGCAAGTTTGCCATCGGGCTCGACAGCGACGACGTCTATGCCACGCCTGCCACGCTCGCTACGATGATAGCCGAGTTCTACAAGGAAAATGCCGCCATGGTGTGCGGCACCTACAAGGTGACCGATGTCGACCTCAACGAGATCGCACCGGGTGTGATCGACCATCATGAGTGGACAGCCGAGAACGGCCGCAACAATGCCCTTCATGTCAACGGTTTTGGCGGTCCTCGTGCATTCTACACGCCAGTGTATCGTGCCATCAACCTGCCCAACACCTGCTATGGCGAGGACTACGCCATGGGACTCAGGGTATCGCGCGACTATCGCGTGGGACGTGTGTGGGACGTGATGACCTGTGCCCGCCGCTGGGACGACAACACCGATGCCAACCTCGACATTGACAAGGAAAACGCCAACAACACCTACAAGGACCGTATTCGCACTTGGGAAGTGAAGGCGCGCATACTTAAAAACAAGAATAGTAAATAAAATTTTAAATAACTAAAAAATACAACACACTACACTATGACTAAAATAAATTGCTTCATCCCCTTTGCCGAGAAAGAGCAGGCACAAAAGACTATCGACGGCCTCAAGTCGAGCGCACTTGTCAACAAAATCTACTTGCTGGCTGGCGCCGACGTCCAGGGCACGGTCGAAGGCTGCGAGGTTATCAAGGTAAATAACCTCAATGCCAGTGCTACAATGAGGGCTATTGCCGACAAGGCCGATGCCGACTTTGTGTTGCTTTACACCAAGTACGACACGCTCAAGTTTGCCCCCTATGCCATCGACCGTTTTGTGCAGATCGCCCAGGACAGCCAGAGCGGCATGCTCTATGCCGACCATTACAATGTGACCGACAAGGGTGCCGACAAGGCTCCGGTCATCGACTACCAGTATGGCAGCCTGCGCGACGATTTCGACTTCGGGTCGGTGCTGTTCTTCTGCGCCCAGTGCTTCAAGCAGGCTGTGGCTGCCATGAAGGCCGACTATGAGTTTGCTGGCCTCTACGACCTGCGTCTCAAGCTGTCGCAGCATGCCGCCATCACCCACATCAACGAGTACCTCTACAGCGATGTCGAGCTCGACACGCGCAAGAGCGGCGAGAAGATCTTCGACTATGTCGATCCTAAGAACCGCGGCCGTCAGATCGAGATGGAGCAGGCCGTGACCGAGCACCTGAAAGAAATAGGCGGCTACCTGGCTCCTGTCAAGGCCGATGGCCAGCCCAATTTCAGACACATCGAGTTCAACCAGGGCGACTTTGCTGTCGAGGCTACGGTGATGATTCCAGTGCGCAACCGCATTCGCACCATTCGCGATGCCATCAAGAGTGTCTTGATGCAGAAGACCGACTTCAAGTTCAACCTCATGGTGGTCGACAACTTCTCGACCGACGGCACGCGCGAGGCCATCGATGAGTTCAAGGACGACCCACGCATGATCCA
Organism: Sodaliphilus pleomorphus; assembly: GCF_009676955.1. Taxonomy (GTDB): domain Bacteria; phylum Bacteroidota; class Bacteroidia; order Bacteroidales; family Muribaculaceae; genus Sodaliphilus; species Sodaliphilus pleomorphus. The sequence continues at coordinate 2,768,656 of NZ_CP045696.1, forward strand.
CATCATTGCCGACTATTACGACATGGGCATAGGTGGCTACTGGAACCTGGCTGCTCATCACGAGAAGGCTGGCAAGTTTATCGTGCAGCTCGACAGCGACGACATGTACAAAGATGAAAACACCCTCACCACGATGGTGAAGGCCTTCTATGAGCAAAATGTGGCCATGGTTGTGGGCACCTACATGATGACCGACTTCGATGGCAACATGATAGCCCCCGGTATCATCGACCACAAGGAGTGGACCCCCGAGAACGGCCGCAACAACGCCTTGCGCATCAACGGCCTGGGCGCTCCTCGCGCTTTCTACACGCCTGTGCTGCGTGAGGTGAAGCTGCCCAACACCAGCTATGGCGAGGACTATGCGCTGGGCCTCAACATCTCGCGCCACTACCAGATAGGTCGTGTGTACACGCCCGTGTACATGTGCCGCCGCTGGGACGACAACAGCGATGCCTCGCTCGACGTGGTGAAGATGAACAACAACAACTTGTACAAAGACCGCATCCGCACTTGGGAGCTTCAGGCGCGTGTGGCCATGAACAAGAAGGCTTGACAATAGCACGATCACATGGCTGAGATTGATTACAGAAATCAGGTGACCCGCCTCATCGAGAGGCAGCTGAGCGATTGGGACGTGGCCAAGCACAACTATGGCGCGCTCAAGGCTTGCAAGTTGCGCTCGCTGCGGGTGGGTGCCTCATCGATAGTGCTGCAGTTCAACCCCGAGCGCATTCGTTCGAGTGCCGCCAAGGTCGATGCTGCCAGCCTCAAGGCCCGCAAGTGTTTCTTGTGTGCCCAAAATCAGCCTGTCCAGCAAGAAACGGTTGAGTGGAACGGGAAATACAAGATTCAATTGAATCCCTATCCCATTTTCCCGCTCCATCTCACTATCTCTGAGTTGCGGCACGTGCCGCAGCGCATCGAGGGCCGCATGCCCCACATGCTCGCTCTTGCCCACGACTTGAGCGACTTTGTGCTGTTCTACAACGGGCCCAGGTGCGGAGCCTCGGCCCCCGACCACATGCACTTCCAGGCCGGCAACAAGGGGTTTCTGCCTTACTGCAAAGAGGTGTTTGAGAGCAAGCTCTCGCACATCGACGACGACGGCGATGGTTTCCTGGCCTTGAGCCAGGGCATGGCCCGCATGTCGTTTTTGATTGCGGCCAAAACTGCCCTCAGGGCCAGCCAGCTCTTCGACATGCTTGAGAGGGCTTTGCCCGTGAGCGCTGGCGACCCCGAGCCCATGCAGAACATATTGTGCTGGACCGAGGCCGACACCTACTATGTGGTTGTCTTCCCCCGGCGCAAGCACCGTCCCCACAACTATGGCGATGGGGCAGGGCAGTTCATGCTCAGCCCGGCCTCGGTCGACATGGGCGGGGTGTGGGCCGTGCCGGTCGAGAAAGACTTCGATGCACTCACGTCGGCCGACGTGCAAGCCATGTTCGACGAGTTGTGCATGACAACCGACGATGCAATTAACATAATACAACGATTAAAATAAAAAATCATTCATATAGTTATGAGTCAAATTCCTCAAGTGAGGGTGGGTATCATGAATGAGCCTGCTGTCGAGTTTGTGCTTAACGGCCAGTATCGATGTGGCGGTGCCCTGGTACAAGGACCGCAGTCGGCAACATGCCGCGAGGGCAAGATTGTGTGGAACGGAACGCTCTACGACGAGATCACGTTTTCTCCCCTCGACCCCGCCACGGCTTCGTTCACATTGAAAGATGTGACTATCGGGGTGAGTTTTCACTGGCGCCGCAAGGAGGACCAGACCTTCCGTGGCTCGCTTCACCTTATTGTAGAAAATGGCAACATCACAACCATCAATGTGCTCCCGGTCGAGGAGTACCTGCTCAGCGTGATCTCGAGCGAGATGAGTGCCAATGCTTCGCTTGAGTTGCTCAAGGCCCACGCGGTGATCTCGCGCAGCTGGCTCTTGGCACAAGTCAACAAGAGCGATGCCGACAAGAATCACGAGGTGGAGAAAGCCACAGGCAGCGACTCTGAGCTCGAGGATATCAAGTGGTGGGACCGCGACGACCATGTCAACTTCGACGTGTGTGCCGACGACCATTGCCAGCGTTACCAGGGCATCACACGCGAGTCGACGCCCACAGTGCGCCAGGCCATCGATGCCACTTGGGGGCAGGTGCTCATGTACGACGGCGAGCTGTGCGATGCACGCTTCTCCAAGTGTTGCGGCGGCGTGCTTGAGGAGTTTGAAAACTGCTGGGAGCCCAAGCACTACGACTACCTGGTGCCACGTCGCGACAGCCGCAATGAGATGGATTTTCCCGATCTCTCGCGCGAGGACGTGGCTGCCGACTGGATACTGTCGAGTCCTGAGGCCTTCTGCAACACCAAGGACCCCGAGATACTCTCGCAGGTACTCAACGACTACGATCAAGAGACCAAAAATTTCTACCGCTGGAAGGTGGAGTACACCCAAGAGCAGATAGCCGACCTCATCAAGCGCCGCACTGGCGACGACTACGGCCGCATCAGAGACTTGCAGCCAGTGGCCCGAGGCACGTCGGGGAGGCTCTACAAGATGAAGATCGTGGGCGAGAAACTTACCAAGACCATAGGCAAGGAGCTCGCTATCAGGTATGCCCTGAGCGAGAGCGCCCTCTACAGTTCGGCCTTCATCGTCGAGCGCCACGGTATTGATGCCAGCGGCTATCCCCAGAAGTTTGTGCTGCGTGGCGCTGGCTGGGGTCATGGCGTTGGGCTGTGCCAGATAGGTGCTGCAGTGATGAGCGCCAAGGGCTACAACTACAAGGAAATTCTGCTCCACTATTTCATTAACGCTTCTATCAACAAATTATATTGAAACAATGAATAACCTCAAAACTTCAAACAAAAGCCCCTGGTGGTGGGTGCCCACGCTCTATTTTGCCGAAGGCGTCCCCTACTTTGTGGTCAACAATATTTCGGTGATGATGTTCACCAAGATGGGTGTCCCCAATGGCGACATGTCATTTTTCACCACATTGCTCTATTTCCCTTGGTTTTTAAAGGGGGTGTGGAGCCCTATCGTCGATGTGGTGAAGACCAAGCGCTGGTGGATAGTCACCATGCAGATTGTGCTCACTGCGCTCATGGCGCTGCTCATGCTCACCCTGCCCACTCCCAGCAAGGAGATGATAGCATCGGGTCACACGCCCATCTCCATGTTCACATTCACCCTCATCCTGTTTATCATTGCAGCCTTTGCCTCGGCAACTCACGACATTGCGGCCGATGGCTTCTACATGCTGGCTCACAGCCCGAGCAGCCAGGCGGCATTCATCGGCATTCGTTCCACGGCCTATCGCATTGCTTCGGTCTTCGGGCAGGGTGTGCTGGTGGCCATTGCCGGCGTGGTTGAGAAAAGCTCGGGCGACATTCCCTACTCGTGGCGCATCACCCTCGGCGTGAGCGCAGTAGTGTTCCTGCTCATCACGCTCTATCACATCTTTGTGCTGCCCAAGCCTGCCGATGATCATCCTCGCAACCAGCAGGAGGAGGCTGGCACTGCCAAGCCCAGCTCTTCCAATGCCAAGGAGTTGCTGGCTTCGTTTGGCAGTTTCTTCTCCAAGCCTTATGTGTGGATGGCTATCGTGTTCATGCTGCTCTATCGCTTGCCCGAGGGCTTCCTCATCAAGCTGTGCATGCCTTTCCTGGTGCATCCCACAAGCCAAGGCGGATTGGGCTTGAGCACCGAAATGGTGGGTGTGGTGTATGGCACATTCGGCGTGATTGCCCTTTTGGGCGGTGGCATCCTGGGCGGTATTTTCGCATCGCGCGTTGGCCTCAAGAAGTCGCTCTGGTGGATGGCCTTGTGCATGACGCTGCCTTGCCTCACATTTGTCTATCTGGCCTACGCTCAACCCAGCAACACGATCGTTATCACCATAGCCCTGTGCATCGAGCAGTTTGGCTACGGTTTCGGTTTCACGGCCTACATGCTCTACATGATGTATTTCTCCGAGGGCGAGTTCAAGACCTCGCACTATGCCATATGCACTGCCTTCATGGCGCTTAGCATGATGCTGCCTGGCTTTGTGGCCGGCTATATTCAAGAGGCCATAGGCTATATCAATTTCTTCTGGATGGTGATGGCTTGCTGCGTGGCTACCTTTGTGGTCACCTACTTTGTCGACAAGCACATCGACCCAGAATATGGACGCAAGTAATTTTTTATCATATAAATTGAATTAGTGAAGATGAAAAAACATATTATCCTGTTTTTGGCCATTACACTTGCAGCCACCGTTTCTCTCTCTGCCCAGGTGATGACGGGTATCGAGGTGCTGCGCGACCACCACTTCTCTGAGCTTCAGGGCAAGCGCGTGGGCCTGGTGACCAACCCCAGCGGCGTCGACCACAATCTCACCTCGACTGTCGACATTCTCTACAACGCGCCTGGCGTGAAGCTGGTGGCCCTCTACGGCCCCGAGCACGGCGTGCGCGGCAATGCCCATGCGGGTGATGCCGTGAGCGATGCTGTCGATGCCAAGACCGGCGTGAAGATGTATTCGCTCTACGGCAAGACCCACAAGCCCACCCCCGAGATGCTCAAGGACATCGATGTGCTCGTCTACGACATCCAGGACATAGGCTGCCGCAGCTACACCTTCTATGCCACCATGGGCATGTGCATGGAGGCCTGTGCCGAGAATGGCAAGGAATTTATGGTGCTCGACCGTCCCAACCCGCTGGGCGGCAACAAGGTTGAGGGCAATGTGGTCGAAGACGGCTACTTCTCGATGGTGAGCAAGTATGCCATCCCTTACCTCTACGGGCTCACTCCCGGTGAGCTCGCTACCTACCTCAACGAGGAGCACGTGACGGCCAAGAAGGCCAAACTCACCGTGATACCCATGCAGGGCTGGAAGCGCAACATGAAGTTTGCCGACACGGGGCTGCCCTGGGTGGCTCCCTCGCCACAGATTCCCACTCCCGAGCACGCAGCCTTCTATGCAGTGTCGGGCGTTGTGGGTGAGCTCTATGCCTTCAACACCGGCATAGGCTACACGCTGCCTTTCCAGTGCTTCGCAGCTCCCTATATCGATGCCGACAAGCTGTGCGACGCCATGAATGCGCTCGACCTGCCTGGCTTCAGGTTCCGCCCCATCAACTACAAACCTTTCTTTAAGGTGGGCCCCGAGACCGACGAGGCAATGAAGGAGATGCACGGTGTGCAGACCTACATCACCGATCTCGACAAGGCCAATCTCACCCTGTGCCAGTTCTACTTCATGCAGGTGCTGCACGAGTTGTACCCGGCTGCCAAAATCTTTGATGCCAATGCCAAGCGCGGCTATGGCATGTTTGACAAGGTCATGGGCACCGACCAAATACGCCTCAGGTTCTCCAAGAACTACAAGGTGGCCGACATCGTTGACTACTTCAACAAAGATGCCGATGCATTTAAAGCAAAATCGAGCAAATATTATTTGTACAAATGATGGACGCAAAATATAAAGCCTTCGTCAGGAACATCTCTTGGTTTATTCCCGACGACCGTATCTATACCGACGACTTGCGCTGCCTGGCCTGGGGAACCGATGCCAGCTTCTACCGCCACGTGCCCAAGGTGGTGGTGCGCTCGCGCAACGAGCAGGAGGTGTCGAGGTTGCTGCAAGAGGCCAGCAAGCTGGGGCTGCCGGTCACGTTTCGTGCTGCCGGCACCAGTCTCTCGGGCCAAACCAACACCGACTCGATTCTCATCGTTGCCGGCAAGAACTGGGAAAACTATGAGCTGAGCGACGATGCCAGCACCATCACCATGCAACCAGGCCTCGTGGGGCACAAGGTTGACGAGATACTCAAGCCCTACGGCAGAGTGTTCTCGCCCGACCCGGCCTCAAAAAACTCGGCCATGGTGGGCGGTATTGTCATCAACAATGCCTCGGGCATGAGCTGTGGCACACATGCCAACAGCGACAAGGTATTGAAGTCGATGCGCATCGTCATGGCCGACGGCACTGTACTCGACACGGGCGACGCCGGCAGCCGTGCAGCATTCAAGGCCAAGCGCCCCGACTTTGTGAAGGGCATCGAGAAGCTGCGCGACAAGATTATGGCCGACCCCGAGCTGGTGAAACGCATCAAGTACAAGTATCAAATCAAGAACGTGACGGGGTTGAACCTTCTGCCCTTTGTCAGGTTCACCGACCCGTTCGATATCATCACGCATTGCATGGTGGGCAGCGAGGGTACTCTGGGCTTTGCCAGCCAGTTTACCATGACCACAGGCCATCTCTACAGCCACTCGGCCAGCGCCATGCTCTACTTCGACGACATGCGCAAGGCCAGCGAGTGCATCGTGGAGCTCAAGAACAGTCCTGTGGAGTGTGCCGAGATGCTCGACAAGAAGTCGCTCTCGGCAGCCGAGGACAAGACGGGCGAGGGGCTCACGGCCATACTGGTGCGCACCTCGGCCGACGACCAGGATACACTCGACAAGAATATCGCCCAAATCATGGATGTCGTGGGCCACTACAAGCTGCATGTGCCGGCTCGCTTCACCAGCGACCCTGCTGAGTATGGCAAGTACTGGCAGATAAGGTCGGGCATTTTCCCCATCGTTGCAGGCACTCGCCCCATAGGCACTACAGTGATTATCGAGGACATTGCCTACCACATTCAGGACCTTCCCGATGCAACGGTCGATCTTGCACGCATGCTCAACGAGCATGGCTATGCCGATAGCTGCATCTACGGCCATGCCCTGGAGGGAAATTTCCACTTTGTGATAAGCCAGTCGTTTGAGACCGACGAGGATGTGAAGCGCTACGAGGAACTTATGCGTGAAACGGTGAAGCTCGTGGTCGACAAGTACGACGGTTCGCTCAAGGCCGAGCATGGCACAGGCCGCAACATGGCGCCCTTTGTGCGCAAGGAGTGGGGCGACAAGGCCTATGGCATCATGAAGGAAATCAAGCAGCTCTTCGACCCGCAAAATATTCTCAATCCTGGTGTCATCTTCAATGAAGATCCCGAGAGCTTTGTGCAGCACATCAAGCCGCTGCCACGTGTCAACGAGCATGTCGACAAGTGCATGGAGTGCGGCTTCTGCGAGGTGAACTGCCTGAGCTGCGGTTTTACACTGAGCTCACGCCAGCGCATCGTCACGCAGCGCGAGATTGCACGCCTGCGCGCCACGGGTGAAGATCCAGCCCGCCTGAAGCGCATGACCGCGCTCTACAAGTACTACGGCGACTACACCTGTGCAGCCGATGGCTTGTGCAGCACGTCGTGCCCCATGAAGATCAACACTGGCGACATGACCCACGACCTGCGCGCCACCCATCGCCCCAAGGACTGTGCCGGCTACAAGGTGGGCGACTTTTGTGCCCGCCACCTGAATGGCGTGCGCGAGGGCACCAAGCTGGCCCTCGACCTGGCCAGTGCTACCCATGCCGTGATTGGCGACAAGGGCGTGACGGTACTGGGTCACGCACTCAATGCCATGGGCGCCCCGCTGTGGACCCCGTCGCTGCCCAAGGCTCATCGCCCGAAGCCCCTCGACACTGTCGAGTCGGCCAGGAAGGTGGTGTACTTCCCCAGTTGCTTAAATCAGACTATGGGGCGCGCCAGCAAGGGCCCGAAGCTCGACCTGGTCGACGAGGTGGTGGCCTTCCTCAAGAAATGTGGTTGGGAGGTGATATATCCCGCAGGCATGAAGCAACTGTGCTGCGGCATGATATGGGAGAGCAAGGGCATGCCCGATATTGCACAGCGCAAGACCGACGAGCTCGAGAGCGCCTTGCTTGCTGCCAGCGACAACGGCAAGTATCCTGTGGTGTGCGACCAGAGTCCCTGCCTGCACCGCATGTTGCAACACATGACCAGAGTGAAACCGCTTGAGCTCATGGAGTTTGTGCACGACTATGTGGCCTCCGACCTCGATTTCCATCGCACCGACGAGCCCATAGCCCTGCATCTCACTTGCTCTACACGCCTCATGGGGCTCAACGACAAGATGCTGTCGCTGGCCAAGCGTTGCTCGAGCCACGTGCTCGTGCCCGATGGTGTGGGCTGTTGCGGTTTTGCCGGCGACAAGGGCTTGACGCATCCCGAGCTCAACAAGTATGCCCTGCGCAAGCTGCGCCCCCAAATCGAGAAGGCCGGCATCAAGCGCGGTTTCTCCAACAGCCGTACTTGCGAGATAGGTCTCACCACCAATAGCGGAATCCCTTATCAATCGCTCATCTACTTGATCGATGAGTGTACTACTGTAAAAAAATAGCGATATGTCATCACAACAATCTAAACGACTCGTTTCACTCGATATATTGCGTGGCATCACCATAGCAGGCATGCTCATGGTGAACAATCCCGGCACATGGAGTCACATCTATGCACCGCTCGACCATGCCGAGTGGATAGGATTGACCCCCACCGACTTGGTCTTTCCCTTCTTCATGTTTTGCATGGGTGTTGCCATGTATTTCTCTTTGCGCAAGTTTGATTTCAAGTTCAGCCCCAAGCTGGCTTTGAAAGTCGTGCGTCGCACAGTGCTGTTGTTTCTCATCGGGTGGGCCATCCACTGGTTCAGCCACTTGATGTACGGTCTGGCCAAGGGACAGCCCTGGGCAGTAGCCGTCAACAACTTGCCCACGTTGCGCATCTTGGGTGTGTTTCAGCGATTGGCGCTGTGCTACTTCTTCGGCTCGCTGTGTGCCATCTTCATCAAGCACAAGATGCTGCCGTGGGTAGTGGGCGGCATCCTTGTCATCTATGCCGTGATTCTCGGTGTGGGGCATGGCTACGACTTCTCGCTCGACAACATCGTGGCGCGCATCGACAATGCCGTCATGGGCCCCGACCACATGTATCACGAGAGTGCAGGCGGATACTCGATTGCACTCGACCCCGAGGGCATCTTGAGCACGCTCCCCTGCATTGCCCACACGCTCATCGGCTTCCTGGTGGGCAAGATGATCATCGAGCATCGCGACAACAGGTACCGCATGGCGCGCTTGCTTGAGGTGGGTTTTGCTTTCATCTTGCTGGGCTGGCTGCTGCACTACGGCATCCCGTGCTCCAAGAAGGTGTGGTCGTCGACCTATGTGCTCATCACCACTGGTCTGGCCATGAGTGTGCTCGCACTGCTCATCCTGGTCATCGATGTCAAGGGGCACAAGAAGTGGTGCCATTTCTTCCAGGCCTTTGGCATCAACCCGTTGTCGCTCTACGTGCTGGGCAGTGTTTTCTCTATCATCTTCGGTGCTGTGACGCTGCACAAGAGTGCCGACTTTGAAAATCCCGATCCCGTCAAGGCCTCGACCCTCTACACCCAAGCGGCACAGCAGGGTATTGCCCAGGCACAAAACAACCTCGCCGTTGCCTACTACACGGGCACTGGCGTCGACGTCAACAAGCCCCGCGCAGTGCAACTGTTGCAACAAGCCGTCGGGACCGACACCCTGCCCAAGGCTGCGGCCCACTACAACCTGGCCCTGGCCTACATGACCGACAACACTGCGGCCAACGATGTCCAGGCGGTGCAATTGCTTACTCTTGCTGCCGACTCGGCGATGCAGCAGGCCCAATTCAACCTGGGGCTGTGCTACGACTTCGGCAAGGGTGGACTGGCAGTCGACCACAAGAAGGCTGCCGAACTCTACAGCCTTGCTGCACAGCAAGGGCTGAAACGGGCGCAGACTGCTGTTGAAGCCTGCTACAGCGACACGCTGGGCGTAACGGCCCGCAACACATTCAACGACCTGTTTATCACCGATATGACTGCTTGTGACACCATAGCGGGCAAGCAGCTCACTGCAGCCCAGCGCACCTACAACAGCGCGGTGGCTCTTGCACAAGGGGCAGGCGAGCGCACTACGGTGCACAGTGCTGTGTTCGACTTCTGCAAGGCAGTGACCACCGACGAGACGATGGCTTCATGCTTGTTTGCCATCATCTTCATTCTGTTTAACTGGATATTTGGTTACATACTCTATAAGAAAAATATAATCATAAAAATATAATTGCTAAATGATGATTTTAATTGCAGATTGTGGCTCCACCAAGATTGATTGGTGCCTGCTCAACGGAAAAGAGAAAGTTGCTCAAATTTTCACTACAGGGATGAATGCCCTGCTCATGACTCAAGACGAAATGACTGCCCGCATCAAGGAGGAATTGATGCCCCACATCAGCGGCTATCAGGTCGATGAGATATACTATTATGGTGCCGGCATCATCAGCGACGAGATTAAGTCGCATGTGGCCAATGCCTTGAAAGCCAACATGCCTGCCGCCTCTAAGATCGAGGTCGACACCGACCTGCTCGCTGCAGCACGCGCCCTGTGCGGCCGCAAGCCTGGCATAGCCTGCATCTTGGGCACGGGCAGCAACTCTTGCTACTACGATGGCGAGAAGGTGGTCGACAACGTGTCGCCCCTGGGCTATATCCTGGGTGATGAGGGCAGCGGCGCTGTGCTGGGCAAGCTCCTGGTGGGCGATGTGCTCAAGCACCAGCTCCCCGAGCACCTGTGTGAGAAATTCCTCAAGGAGTACAACCTCGACCGCAACACCATCATCGACCACGTGTATCGCAAGCCGGCTGCCAATCGCTTCCTGGCACAATTTGCTCCTTTCCTTGAGCACAACATCGAGGAGCCCTCGATACACCGCATCGTGCTGCACTCGTTTATCGACTTCTTTGTGCGCAACGTCGAGAGCTATAAGGACTACAAGACCCTGCCTTGCAACTTTGTGGGCAGCATCGCACTGCTCGAGAAGCCTACGTTGCTCGAGGCAGCCAAGTCGCAAGGCATCACCGTGGGCACAATCATGCAGGATCCCATGGAGGGCCTCATCAAGTTTCACTCTACAAGCGAGCAATAGAGACGGGGCTGAATGGTAAAAAAAAGAGTAGTTACACGTTTTTAAGGAGAACGAAAAATATTTAATCATAATATGGCTTTTGTGAAAATAAGTGAGCAAGACTCGCTTTACAATGATTTGGAGAAAAAATCGGTGCTTGAAATCCTCACCGAGATCAATCAAGAAGACCACAAGGTAGCCGATGCCGTACAGAAGACCATACCTCAAGTCGAGAAACTGGTCACGGGCATCGTGTCGCGCATGAAGAAAGGCGGCCGTCTTTTCTACATGGGCGCAGGCACGTCGGGCCGTCTTGGTGTGCTCGATGCCAGCGAGATTCCTCCCACCTTCGGCATGGACCCTGGGTGGATCATTGGCATCATTGCCGGCGGCGACACTGCCTTGCGCAATGCCGTGGAGAATGCCGAGGACGACACCGAGCAGGGTTGGAAAGACTTGCTTGAGTACAACATCAACGAGAAGGACACTGTGGTGGGCATCGCTGCCTCGGGCACTACGCCCTACGTCATAGGCGCACTCAAGGCTGCCCGCGCCCACGGTTGCCTCACGGGCGCCATCACCAGCAACCCCGACGCGCCCATCAGCGAGGCTGCCGAGATTGCTATGGAGATGGTTGTGGGTCCCGAGTATGTCACGGGCAGCAGCCGCATGAAATCGGGCACTGGCCAAAAGATGATATGCAACATGATCTCGACCAGCGTCATGATCAAGATGGGGCGTGTGAAGGGCAACAAAATGGTCAATATGCAGCTCACCAACAAGAAGCTCGTCGACCGCGGCACCCGCATGGTGGTAGATGAGCTTGGCCTCGACTATGAGTCGGCCAAGCGCTTGTTGCTGCTGCACGGCTCGGTAAAGAAGGCCTGCGATGCCTATCGCGCTGCCGACGACGACAAGCTGTAGAGTGGTTATCAAAGGGAGAGATTGATTACACACACACACACATTTTAGTTATGACACGACGTTATCTTATAGTGTTGTTTGCACTGTGTGCAAGTCTTGTTGCAATGGCTCAGACTAAACAGTATACCAATACCGACGTGTACTATGCACGCCGGGCTACACTCTTCGATGTGCTTCCCATAGGCCGGCACGACATCGTGATGCTGGGCAACAGCCTCACCGATGGTGCCGAGTGGAATGAGTTGCTCAACAATCCTCACGTGAAAAATCGCGGTATTGTGGGCGACATCGTGCAGGGATTTTACGAGCGACTTGAGCCCATCTTGAAGGGACAGCCCAAGAAGCTTTTCATCATGGGGGGAATCAACGATGTGTCGCATGGCGTGAGCGGCGATAGCATAGCCCGTGCCATGGAGAAACTCATCGTGCTGGTGAAACAACGTTGCCCTAAGACAAAAATCTACTTGCAGAGCATGTTGCCTTTCAACAACGACGTGCGCATGTGGAAAAACCTGCGCGACCGCGAGCACGTGGTTGTCGAGGGCAATGCCGCTCTGGCCCAGGTCGCGCGTCGCCAGGGTGTGACTTGGATCGACCTCTACAAGCTCTTTGACGACGGCACTGGTCATCTCAAGCGTGAGTACACCAACGACGGTCTCCACCTCATGGGTCCGGCCTACCTGGTGTGGCGCGACGCCATAAAGCCCTATGTGAAATAAGGGATTGGTTCCCGTCTACTTGTGTGTGGCTTGAAATCTATACAAAAGCCTGCACTGGCAACCGCCGGCGCAGGCTTTGATTTTGGTGGCAATCACCACACAATGGTCGAGAGTGCAGCACAGGTGCTATTGTGCTTTGGTCACAAGTCACGGCCGCTCGACGATGCTGGTGTTGAAAACCAGCCTCTTCCTGCTTGCGGCAATCACGTCGTTCATCGTCTTGAAGGTGTAGCCGCGTGCACGCAGGCCGTCGATGATCTCGCCCAGGTGGTCATACACGCGGTCGGCCTGCGTGCGTCCAGGGTAGTTCATGGCATGCACGAGCAGTATCACGCCGTTCATGCCATGCTTGGCCTCATAGTCCCACAGTTGTTGCATGATGTCGTGGGCCGAGACGTAGTTTTTGTCGCCTGGCGCGGCCCAGTCCATGTCGGTTTTAATACCTGGCGTGGGGCTTATCAGGTGGTAGCCCAGTCGTTGCAACTCGTCGACGTTTTCCTGATTGTAGGTCTCATAGGGCGGTATCATCCAGCAGTATTGACTTTTCTTGAGCCCAACTTCGCCCAGTTTCTTTTCCATGAGCTTGATGTCGTTGTCGATCGAGTCGCGCGTCACCAGGCTCTTCTCGCCGTCGCACATGAGCAGGTGGCCGTAGGAGTGGGCCGAGAGATAGTGTCCCTCGTCGACGATGCGCTTGATGGCGGCTTTGTACTGGGGTTGATCGAAGCATAGGCCAGTGGGGAAGAACGAGCCTCGCACCTTCTTCTCTTTCAAGACGTCGAGCACAGGCACGATGCCGTCGAAGTTCTCAAAGTGGCCGTTGTCGTTGGTACTGTAGTGGGCCGTGAACACGAGGTACACTGCCTTGCACTTGGGGTTGATGCGGCGTGTCACGCCATACTGGTCGTTTTCAAGTTCTATGCAGGCCCGCTTGGGGGCTTTCTTTGTGTGCTTGCCGGTGGCCTGGCATGGGAAGCCGGCGACCACGGCAAGTACTGCAGCAAGTAAAAGAATGATTTTTGTTTTCATTTTGTTTGTAAGTGTAGTTTATGGTGTCGTAAAGTTACACATTTTTCTCGTCATGTTATCCATCGCCACGCCAACTCTTGGCCATAAAAAAGTCACAGCCTCTCGACGAAGATGGAGAGACCGTGACCGTTGCAGGTTGACAGATGCTACCTTAAAGCCCTGTTTATTTCACTTCAAAGTTGTCGGTGTAGCGGTTGAGCACGGTGGCAAAGTTCTCGTTGCGGCGCAGGAGTTTCAGGTTCACATAGTACTCCTCGCTCACCTCGGCCAGAAACTTGCTGCCGAAGCCATTGGCCAGGGCGCTTTCAAAGTACTTGAGCGCCTGCTCGTCGGCAGGGTCGATGTCGCTGAGCAATGCTGCGGCATAGTAGTAGGCTTCGCCGCCTGGCAGTGGGTTGTCGGCAATGATTTTTCGGGCCCACTGGCGTGCTTCCTCGTCCTTGCCTATCTCGTGCAAGGCAAAGCCACGCAGGCTGGCCATGTTGTCGCCGTTGGCGAGCATGGCCGAGAAATCGGCGAGAGCCTCGTCGGGTTTTCTCAGGCGATACTTGCTGATGAAGCCGCGCAGCAAGAGAGCCTCGTTGTTGTGCGGGTCGGCTGCGATGACCTTGTTGAGCGCGTTCATGGCCTCGTCCTTTTGCCCCAGAGCATAGAGGTTGCGGGCCTCGGCGATGAGCACCGGGGCATAGTTGGGTTTCAGTGCCTCGGCTTCTTTGAGCACGCTGATGGCCAGTGCATAGTTGTTGCCTGTGCCTTGATAGCGGGTGATTTGTGCCTTGAGCACATAGGCATCGATTGCCGTGGGCGATTTCTGTAGGGCTTTGTTCACATTTTTCAGTGCCTCGTCATACATGGTGAGCTCAAACTGGCACCGGGCTGCATCCTCATAGATGGTGTAGTCGTCGTAGAAGTTGTTGTCGATGATGATGTTGAAGTCGTGCAGGGCCTGGCCGTAGTGCAAGTAGGTCTTGGCTATCTCGGCGCGCAGATAGTAGAAGTTGCCCTGACGCGGAGCATTGTCGATGGCCCGTTGCAAGGCGCTCATCACTGCATCGTAGTGGGCGTTGCTCATCGCCCACAGCTCGGCAATGCCCTTGTTGCCGCCCGAGCTCAGACTCATGGCTATGATATAGTCCTCGGCCGCATTCTCATAGGCGCCTATGGTCTTGTACACGTTGGCGCGGTTGTAGTACACCGTTGGGTCTTGTGGAAATAGCTTCACGGCCCGGTCGCAGAACTCGATGGCCTTGTCGTTGTTGCCGCGTTGTGCCTCTACTTGTGCCAGACCGTAGAAGGCATCATAGTTTTGCGGGCTTTGGCGCAGAATGGCGTTGAAACCGCTCTCGGCCTCGGTGAGGTTGCCTTGCTTGAGGGCGAGTTTGGCAGTGAGGTCGATGCCGTTGAGGCTGCTCGGATTGATGGCGGTTGCCCGCTGCAAGTCTTGGGCTTCGGCAGCTGTGTTGCCTTGCGCGTCATAGAGTTTGGCGCGCAGGATGAGTGCGTCGTAGAGCTGGTCGGCCTCCTTCTCAGGGCACTGGCTGATGACGATGTTGATATCGTCGAGCGACTTGGCATAGTCGCCGTTGAAGTAGAGTTGCATAGCCCGGGCATAGCGCACGTCGTAGGCGTCGGGTGTCTCGGCCAGCTGGTCGTCGTAGACCTTCATTACGGCAGCTCTTATCTTCTGAGCAGTAGAGTCCTCGTCGCTGGCCGCCTTTTGGGCTTGTGCCGAGATGCCGATCATGGCAATTGCCATGACGAGGATGAGATACTTGAGTTTAATCGTTGCTTTCATCTTTTGCTATTTATTGTTTTTGTTGATTTCGTTTATTGTCATGCGCAGTGTCGTGAGTCGCTCGAGCAGGCCTTCAAGCCTGTCGAGGCGCAACATGTTGGCCCCGTCGCTCTTGGCATTTGCCGGGTCGGGATGTGTCTCGAGAAAGATGCCGTCGGCGCCCGTGGCAATGGCGGCCCGGGCAATGGTCTCGATGAGCTCGGGGCGTCCTCCTGTCACGCCCTTGCTCTGGTTGGGCTGTTGCAGCGAGTGGGTGATGTCGACAATCACGGGGGCATACTTGCGCATGACGGGGATGCCGCGGTAGTCGACGATGAGATCCTGGTAGCCGAAGGTGGTGCCGCGCTCGGTGATGGTCACCTCGTCGTTGCCGGCTTCACGCACCTTCTGCACGGCATATTGCATAGCCTCGGGCGATAGAAACTGGCCTTTCTTCACATTCACCATCTTGCCCGTGTGGGCGGCAGCCACAAGCAGGTCGGTCTGGCGGCACAAGAATGCGGGAATTTGCAACACATCGACATATTGTGCTGCCATTGCAGCCTCGCTGGGGGTGTGGATGTCGGTTACAACGGGGATGCCCAGCGTCTCTCTCACTTTGCGCAATATTTTGAGCGCCTTCTCGTCGCCTATGCCTGTGAAGGAGTCCAGACGCGAGCGGTTGGCTTTGCGGTAACTGCCCTTGAACACATAGGGTATATTGAGACGGCTGGCCACGCCAAGCACTTTTTCGGCAATGTTGAGTGCCATCGATTCGCCTTCGATTACACAGGGACCGGCGAGCAGAAAAAAATTGCCGGTGGGAGATGACATTAATTCTTTTATCATTTTTTTCTTTTGCTTTCAGCCGTCGGGCTTGTAGCTTCGACGGTAATATGTTTTAATGTTGCTTTATTAATTTTTCACGTTGATCGATTGCATGGCATGCTGCCACGGCCCACATGGCTGCAGTCTCGGTGCGCAGCCGGCTTTGACCCAGCGACACGGGTGTGAAGCCAGCCTTGAGAGCTGCCTCTATTTCGGCCGGGCTGAAGTCGCCTTCGGGCCCTATCACAATCATGGTGTTGTGGCCTGGCACATACTCCCGGGCAAAGTCCTTGCGCTGCTCACGCGGCAGCGAGGGGTCGATGTAGGCAATATATTTGTCGCCGGCAAAAGGCTCGGCCAGCAACGTGCCCAGCGGCGTCATCTCGTCGAGCACGGGCAGTGTGGCTTTGAGCGACTGCTTCATGGCGGCCACGAGTATCTTGCGCAGCCGCTCGGTCTTGAGCACCTTGCGCTCGCTGTTGTTGCACAGCAGGGGCACAATGCGGTCGACGCCCATCTCGGTCACACGGTCGGCCATGTCCTCGATGCGGTCGATGTTTTTGGGCGGTGCCACAGCAATCACTATCTTGTGCCCCCAGTGGGGCGGCACGTGCTGGGTGGCCACAATCTCGAGACAGCACCGCTTGGGGTGAGCCATGACAATGCGGCAGCGATACAGGTTTCCGCGGCCGTCGACGACCTCTATCTCGTCGCCCTCGACGAGCCGCAGCACCCGCACGCAGTGCTTCGACTCTTCCTCGGGAAGCGCCTGCATGTGCTCGATATCGGGATGATAGAAACGATGCATGACCTCGTGTGCGCTATGCCTGCTGGCCGTTGTGCTTGTACTTGAACAGTAGCATGAATGCAATGGCTACGACCAGCGCAAAGGCGGCAAAGATAAACCATGCGCTCGACCAGTCGCCCACAAGATAGCCTCCCTCATTGTAGTGGCAGTAGTGGTTCACAATCTTGCCTGCTGCAAGGGTGCCTATGGTGGCCCCGAGCCCGTTGGTCATGAGCATGAACAAGCCCTGGCCCGAGGCCCGCACGCTGGCATCACACTCCTTGTCGACAAACAGACCGCCCGACACATTGAAGAAGTCGAAGGCCACGCCATAGACGATGCAGGAGAGAATGAACAATATGACGCCTGGAAATGCAGGGTTGCCCAGGCCGAAGAAGCCGAAGCGCAGCACCCAGGCAAACATGGCAATGAGCATCACTGTCTTGATGCCGTAGCGCTTCAGGAAGAATGGAATGAGCAGGATGCACAGGGCCTCGGCCACTTGCGAGAGCGAGACAAGCATGGTAGCATTGTTGGCGCCAAACGAGTTGGCTATGGCCGGATCGGTGCTGCCCTTGAAACTGGTGATGAATGGTGTGGCAAAGCCATTGGTCACCTGCAGCGACATGCCCAGCAGCATCGAGAATATGAAGAACAGGGCCATCTTGCGACGTTTAAACAGCTTGAAGGCGTCAAGCCCAAGGGTCTGTGCCAGCGATTGCTTGGGCTTGCTCACCAGCTTGCACTGCGGCAGGGTGAGGCAGTAGAGAAACAGTATCACACCCAGCACACCCGACACCAAAAATTGCATGTAGGTGTACTGGAACTTTCCCTCGCTCGGTGCCAGCGTAAGGCTGAAGGTGCCATTGTCGAGTGTGGCGCAGTTCACAAACCACATTGTGGCGATAAAGCCCACGGTGCCAAACACGCGTATCGGCGGGAAATCTTTGACCGTGTCATAGCCGTTGTCCTTGAGAATGGTGAATGCCGTGGTGTTGGCCAGAGCCAGTGTGGGCATGTAGAAGGCCACACTCACGGTATACACGGCGATAAACGCAGCCTCGTTGGGATTGGTCCCGGCCGCACTTGCCGAGTAGCCCATGTAGCACAGGGCTATCATGGCCAGCCCGGCGCCCAGGTGGCACAGACCCAGCAGGCGTTGGGGTTGTACCCACTTGTCGCCCACGATGCCCATGAGGGTGGGCATGAATATCGATACTATGCCTTGCAAGGCATAGAACCAGGCTATTTCGGTGCCCATGCCGGCTTTTACAAGATAGTTGCCCATGCATGTGAGATAGGCACCCCATACAGCGAACTCCAGGAAGTTCATCACTGTAAGTCTTACTTTCAGATGTTTCATAGTCAAGTTTATATTAACGCTATTCGTTAGAAGTTTTGTTTCCTTGTTCAGGCGACTCTCCGCGATGGGTGCGTGCCTTGATGATCTTCTGTATCTCGGCTGCACGCTCATATTCCTCGTCTTCCACATATTTTTCCAAGCGCCGTTGCAGCACCTCGATGGGTTGCTCCTCGAGCGGCTTGTGGGCCTGATGGGCAATGGGGGCGTTCTCGCCGTCCTTGGTTTCCATGATGATGCCCGTCTTGTCTACAATCTCGGGCGTGGTGAAGATGGGAGCCCCCGTGCGCAGGGCCAGGGCCACGGCATCGCTGGTGCGCGAGTCGAGCGAGATGTGACGCTCGCCGTCGTTGAGTTTCAACTCGCTCATAAACACGCCGTCTTTGAACTTATAGATAAACACCTCGTCGAGCGAAATGCCGTAGGCGTGCATCATGCTCACCATCAAGTCGTGCGACATGGGACGGGGCGGAATGATGTTTTCGAGCCTCATGGCTATTGCCTGGGCTTCGGCAAGTCCCACGACAATGGGTATGCGGTAGGGACCGTCGACCTCGGCAAGCAGCAAGGCGTAGGCGCCGCTTTGCACGGGGTTGTAGGTAATGCCCAATACTTTCAACTCAATTTTGTCTTCCATATCTATCTCTCTATTGTAAGTCTACTTTTGTGTCTTTTTTTCTTAAACTTATATCTTTTGACCCGTTATCACACCGCTGCCATAGCACAAGTGGTGATTTCTGTCGTAGATCACGGCAAACTGCCCGGGAGCTATGCCCTGCACGTCGCGCTCACTCTCGATCACCCACTCGCTGCCGCGCAGGTGGGTGAAACGGGCCGGCATGAAGATGGGGGTGTGGCGGTTTTTGAATGTGATCTCAAACGTGCCTTCCTGCCCTTGCCAGGGGTTGCCCGAGATGAAGTGCATCTCGTCGAGGTGCAGCACGCGGCCATATTGCTTGGCCGTGCCATAGCCGTTGCTCACATAGATGGCGTTGTCGGCTATGTTCTTCTTCACCACATACCACGGCCCGCCGCTCAATCCCAGGCCCTTGCGTTGCCCTATGGTGTGGAACCAGTAGCCGTTGTGCTCGCCCAGCTTGCGTCCCGTTTCTATCTCGATGATGGGACCGCGCTTCACGCCCAGGTGACGGCGTATGAAGTCGTTGTAGTTGATTTGCCCCAGGAAGCATATGCCCTGGCTGTCTTTGCGGTAGGCATTGGGCATCTTCACCTCTTGCGCAATGCGGCGCACCTCGCTCTTGGGCAGGTTGCCTATGGGAAACATCACGTGCTCGAGCTGCTCGTGGGTGATTTGGGCCAAAAAGTCGGTCTGGTCTTTTACCGGGTCGACCGCAGTGGCCAGATACTTGATGCCCCCCACGCAGTCGGTGGTGGCATAGTGGCCGGTGGCCGTCATGTCGAAGTCCTTGCCCCAACGCTGCTCAAAGTAGCCAAACTTTATCATGAGGTTGCACATCATGTCGGGGTTGGGCGTGAGCCCTGCCTTCACGGTGCGCAGTGCATAGTCCATCACGTTGTCCCAGTATTCCTGGTGCAGCGACACCACGTCAAGGGGCAGCCCGTATTTCTTGGCTATCAAGGTGCACATCTCAATGTCTTCCTCGGCGCTGCAGTCGCCCTCGTCGTCGTCCATGCCTATCTGTATATAGAACAGGTGCAAGTCGTGCTTGCCCTCTTCAACCAGCTTGTGCACTACCACGGCGCTGTCGACGCCGCCCGATATCAATACTGCTATATTCATGTCTTCTGTTTCTTAATTGTTGTGGCGCTCAAGCCTTGTCGAGCACCTCGTCGTCCTCCTTGCTGCGGTCGAGCAGCAGCGTTGCGATCACATAGTCGACCGATATCTTCCCCGGGCCGGCCAGCAGCATGTAGATGAATATGCCGCAAAACATGACAGGG
This sequence comes from Sodaliphilus pleomorphus, assembly GCF_009676955.1. Taxonomy (GTDB): domain Bacteria; phylum Bacteroidota; class Bacteroidia; order Bacteroidales; family Muribaculaceae; genus Sodaliphilus; species Sodaliphilus pleomorphus. Next base: position 2,788,833 of record NZ_CP045696.1, read on the forward strand.
TAGCCAGGCTTGAAGATAAACACCTGGCTGGCCGGGTCGGCACCGTGCCCCATGAGCATGACGGTGATGCACACCATGAGCACAAGCGAGGGAATGAGAGCGATGCGCATCATCAGCCCCAGAATGATGCAGGTGGCGCACACCAGCTCGATGGCCGTGACGACCGCAATCGACACCTCGGGCGTCATGCCGCACAGGCCAGGAAACACCTGGGCAATCTCGTCGAAATGCATGATTTGCCGCAATCCGAATTGAAGAAACATCACGCCTGTAAACAGCCGCAGAAACAACCGCGACAGGTTGCTGTAGGTGTGCCCGGCGCTGTATAGAAACAAATTTTTTACCGTTGATGAAACCATATCTCGTTGTTATGCCTTATGTCTCCTTAATTGTAGAATGCACGTTTTATGAAGTCGACTGTCACATTCTTGGTCTGAATCACGTGCTTGTTGTCGAGAATAAACAGCGAGGGCACGCCCCTCACGTCGATCTGCTTGTATACCTCGGGGCTTGCCACCAGTGTCCAGTTGGGGTACTGCGAGGCCTCGGCGAGAAATTGCCGCGTGTTTTTGCCGGTGTAGATGTTGATCACCTTCATGTAGCCGGCCTTGATCGACTCGTTCACACCCACGTCAACACTCAGGCGGGTGCGCTCGAGCGGACTGTCGGCATCGTCGCCCGTGAAGAAGAGCAGCACCATCTGGGCCGAGTCGGCAGGCAGGTCGTAGAGCTTCTTCTTGCCGCTGCCGTCGCTCACGTCGATGTTGGGCATCTCGGCGCCCAGCCGCGAGGCATCGATGCGGCTGTACAGGTCTTTGTAGAGCGCCTTGTCCTTGCCAGGCACCCACGAGGCGTCGAGCACGCACTTCAAAAATGTGAGATACACGTCGTCTTTCACCCCGGGATTGTTCAAGTAGAGCAGCAGGCTGGCCGCATCCATGAGCTTCATGAAGTTCGGCTTGTTGGCCTGCGCCTTAAACATCAGGCTCCTTATGGCTCCCAGCGCCACGTTGCCGTTGGCCTGCTTCATGAAGCTTATGAAGTCGCTCATCGCCGTCACCAGCAGGCTGTCGGTCGCCGGCGTGAGCTGCTTGGTCACGTCAAAGTTGTCCCAAAAGTGCAGCGTGCAGTAGTTGAACCTCGACTCGGTGGTGCTGCATGTGTCGGGGGCCGAGGGGTAGGCAAACAGCGTCTTGTAGTCAGCCCCGCTCGCCTCAATCCCCGCCAGGGAGAGAATTAAAAAAGTGAATAAAGTCAAAAACTTTTTCATGTCGGTCGTTGTAATAAATCTACATTTTTCCAATTAAATAGTAAAGGTACTACAAAGTGCTCAATTGCCCAAATTATTGCCCCGAAAAGCGCCACAATCCCCCAATTTTGTCGTCATTTTTAAATTTTCGCCCGGTTCAACTGGCCGGTGTAAAATTAGCGATTTGCCAGTAGAAAACATTTTGGGAGAATCGAAATTTATTTTTTTTATCGGGGTCTGCCGTTTAATTTAACTTTGAGGCGATTAGATTAAAATTCTGATCGGAGGCATTTTAGTATAAATTGAAATAACATATTTGGACAGTTGGATTGTAGTAAACCAGACATTTTAAAACAATAACGTTATGCCTTTTCTTGTAGATTGATTACTCAAACATTATCAAATGTGAATATTCATTGATAAATTTGCTAAAATGACGCCTTTTGCGTCATTTCTTGTGGGTGGGTGCGGGTGGATGGGCACGTGCTTTGTTTTGACTGGGGTGGCTGCTTGGTTGTGTCTTTTTTTAGAAAAAAGTGGTATCTTTACGGCATGAAACGGTATCAGGTTTATTTTCAGTACTTCAACCAGGGCGAGACGGGCAGCGATGCCTACCGCTTTGCCAGCCCCGAGGAGGCTCGCGCCAAGGTCGAGGAGCTGCGCGAGGCCATTGTGGCTGGTTTTGACGCCAGGGGAGACCTCGAGGTGATCGACGAGGACGATTTCTACGGCATCATGGACCGCGCCACAGGCGACTATGCCAAGGTGATCATCGCGCCTGGCCTGGGCAAGTAGCGGTGGCGGCGGCACTGGCGGCACTGGCTGCCAAACTGCATGCTTGGGCAGTGTGAATTTAATATAATTATCTTCTCTTTGCTACGCTTAGTCATTAATTTGTTGTACTTTTGCGGGCAAAATGAAGTTAGGAAATTTTGATGTTATGCGCACAATCAGTATGATTCTTATGGCTGCTCTTGCAGTTTTCTCCTCGACGGCCAACACACGCGAGGCCCTCAACAAGCTCTACAACGCCGAGTATGCCATCCGCAACCTGTATGTCGACACTGTAAACGAGGACAAGCTGGTGGAGAATGCCATCATGGGCATGCTCGAGAAGCTCGACCCGCACTCGTCCTATACCAACGCCAAGGAGACCAAGGCTCTTGAGGAGCCGCTGCAAGGCGAGTTCTCGGGCATAGGCATCCAGTACAACATGAAGCAGGACACGCTCTATGTGATACAGACCGTGGCCGGCGGCCCGTCGGAGCGCGTGGGCATCTTGCCGGGCGACCGCATCGTGATGGTGAACGACACTGCCATTGCAGGTGTGAAAATGAGCAACAGTGCTATCCAGAAGCGGCTGCGCGGCAAGAAGGGCACCAAGGTGACCGTGAAGGTGAAGCGCGGTGCCGACCCTCAGCTCATCACCTTTGTCATCACGCGCGACCGCATTCCGCTCTACAGCGTGGATGCCAGCTACATGCTCGACGACAAGACGGGCTACATCAAGATTTCCAGTTTTGGCAACAAGACCTATGCCGAGATGATGCAGGCGCTGGCCAAGCTCTCGCAGCAGGGCATGAAACAGGTGGTCGTCGACCTGAGCGACAACGGCGGCGGCTTTATGAATGCAGCCATCGAGATGTGCAACGAGTTTCTCGACAACGGGCAGATGATTGTGTACACCCAGGGGACCAATGCCCCGCGCAGCGAGGCCAAGGCCATGGGCAACGGCCGCTACAAGGACTTGAAGATGGCCATCATCGTGAGCCAGTACAGTGCCTCGGCAGCCGAGATTTTCACCGGCGCCATGCAAGACTGGGACCGCGCTGTGGTGGTGGGCCGTCGCACCTTCGGCAAGGGCCTGGTGCAGCGCCCCATCCGCTTCGAAGACAACTCGATGATGCGCCTCACCGTGGCCCGCTACTACACGCCCTCGGGCCGATGCGTGCAGAAGCCCTACAAGAAGGGCAACAAGAAGGCCTATGAAGACGACATCATCGACCGCTCCAAGACGGGCGAGTACTATCACATCGACAGTATCCAGTTCAACGATTCGCTCAAGTATACCACGCTCAAAAATCACCGTGTGGTGTATGGCGGCGGCGGCATTATTCCCGACATTTTTGTGCCTGTCGACACCAGCGAGTACAGCACCTACTATCGCGACATGCTGGCCAAGGGTGTCATCTACCAGTATGCGCTCGACTACGTCGACAAGCATCGTGCCGAGCTCAAGTCGCGCTATGCCACAGCGGCCGACTTCGACAAGAAGTTTGAGTTGACCGCGGCCGACATGCAGGCCTTCATTGCCGCCGGCGAGAAGGCCAAGGTGAGCTACAACGAGAAGGGCTTCACGACCAGCAAGGGTGTATTTGGCACTGTGCTCAAGGGGATTATAGGGCGCGACTTGTATAGCGACCAGGGCGTGTACAGCATGATTGTGAACCATCGCAACCCCGACTTGCAGGCGGCCCTCAAGGTGCTCAACGACGAGAGTCGTTTCCAGTCGTTGCTGCACGACGGCAACCCCGAGTATGCCAAGCTGGCTGCCGAGCACAAGGCCCGTGAGGAGGCAGCCAAGGCTGCTGCCCAGAAAAAGTGAACCCGCTCGCCCCTCACTCGAGTGAGGCACGCGACGGCGGGTTTGCCCCTCGTGCGTGTAGCACGCATGCACACGTGTGCTTTCCTTGCTTGTTGCAGTGATTTTATTTTTTTTTAGCCCTCGTGCCACAAGCGACAGTGCGGCCAGGGCCTTGCAACTGCTGCTGTAGCCAGCCGTGGCGGCAGGGGGTGGTTATGACTTTTTGATTTGTTTATTGTTTTTCTATGCCAGCTGTAAAGGAAATGACATCGGGGCGGCCGTTGCCCCTCATCTTGAATTTTTCGGTGCCGTTGCTGTTGGGCAACATGCTGCAGCAGACCTACAGCATCGTCGATGCTGCCATCGTGGGCCAGTGCCTGGGCATCAATGCCCTGGCCAGTGTGGGCGCCAGTGGCAGCGTGATTTTTCTCATTCTCGGGTTTTGCAATGGCTGTTGCGGCGGCTTTGCCATCCCGGTGGCGCAAAAGTTTGGCGCGCGCGACTACCGGTCGATGCGGCGGCTGGTGGCCATGAGCTTCAAGGTGTCGGGCATCATGGCTGTGCTTGTGGCGGCCGTCACGTGCGTGTTGTGCCCCTACATTCTGCATTGGATGCAGACGCCCGAAGTGATTTTCAGTGATGCCAATGCCTATTTGTTTGTCACCTTTCTGGGCATTCCGGCCACGCTGTTCTACAACCTGCTCTCGAGTGTGATCAGGGCACTGGGCGACAGCAAAACGCCCTCGTGGTTCCTGCTGTTTTCGACCGTGCTCAACATTGTGCTCGACCTGGTGTGCATCCTGGTCCTGGGCTGGGGCGTGGCCGGCGCGGCTATTGCCACAGTGGTGGCTCAAGCCGTGTCGGCGGTGCTGTGCTATGTGTACATGAAAAAGAAATTTGCCATTCTTCACATGCAGGAGGGCGACAATCGCTGGCATGCGGGCCTGGCTCGCACGCTGCTCAGCGTGGGAGTGCCCATGGGGCTTCAATACTCGATCACGGCCATAGGCAGCATCATGCTTCAAAGCAGCAACAACGCACTGGGAGAGAATTATATAAGTGCCTTTACCGCAGCCATGCGCATCAAGATGTTCTGCATGTGCCCGCTCGACAGCCTGGGCATGGCCATGGCCACCTATTGCGGTCAGAACTTCGGCGCCGGGCACCCGCATCGCATATGGGCCGGCATCAAAGACGCCAGCAAGCTCATGCTGCTCTATTCGGCATTTATGGCTGTGGTGCTGTGGTCGGGGGCCCACATCTTTGCCCGGCTTTTCATTTCATCGCACGAGCAGGTCGTGATAGGTTACACATCACGGTTTCTGCATGTTTCGGTATCCTTCTTCGTGGCTCTTGGGGTGTTGTCGATCTTGCGCTACTCGATTCAGGGCGCAGGCTACACCAAGCTGGCCATGGGCAGCGGGGTGAGCGAGATGATTGCGCGCGTGGCGGTGAGCGTGCTGGCTGTGCCGGCATGGGGCTACTGGGCCATATGTTTCGGCGACCCCATTGCGTGGTGTTGCGCCTGCCTGTTTCTTGTGCCAGCCTTTTTCTATGTCTACAGGCAGATGAAGCGGCGGTTACAGGTGCAGCCCGTTTAGCAGCACAATATAGGTGTCGATAGCCTCGCGCACCTCGTCGCACTCGATATACTCGTCGGCCGTGTGGCTGCGGCTCGACTGGCCAGGTCCCATCTTCAACGAGGGGAACGGCATCAGGGCCTGGTCGCTCAAGGTGGGCGAGCCATAGGGCTCCTTGCCCAGCATCACAGCTCGCTGCACGAGCGGGTGGCTGGCATCGATGCTCGACGGGTTGAGCCGTGTGGAGTGGGGCGTGAGCGCGCACCCTGGCACGGCCTCGCGCAGGAGCTGCAGGGTCTCGGCATTGGTGTAGGCATCGGTCGTGCGCACGTCGATGAGCATCTTGCACACGTCGGGCACGATGTTGTGCTGCTGGCCCGCCTCTATCTTGGTCACAGTCACCTTCACCGGGCCCAGCGTGGGCGACACCTTTTCCCATTCCAGGTGTCGGAGCTTGTTGATGGCGTCCACAGCCAGGTAGATGGCATTCACACCCTCGTTGCGCGCAGCGTGTCCGGCCACACCATGCACCACAGCATCGAGCACCATGAGTCCTTTCTCGGCTATAGCTGGATTCATGCCAGTGGGCTCACCCACAAGTGCCACATCAATGCGGGGCAGCATGGGCAGCACCATTTCAATTCCGTCCTTGCCGCTCACTTCCTCTTCGGCCGAAGCCAGAAAAATAAAGTTGCAGGGCTGCTCGTGCCCGGCGAGCATGCGGTGGGCAGCCATGAGCGACACGACCGACGCGCCGTCGTCGTTGCTGCCCAGGCCATATATCCTGCCGCCCTCCTGGGTTGGGGTATAGGGGTCGTGCTTCCAGCCCTCGACAGGCTTCACAGTATCGAGGTGGGCGTTGAGCAGCACTGTAGGCTTGGCCGGGTCAAAGTCGGGCGGCATGCACCACAGGTTGTTGCCGCTGCGCTTAGGGTTCATGCCCCAAGCGCGCATGTGGTGCTCGACCACGCCAGCCACTTCATTTTCCTCTCTGCTCACCCGTGGGGTGGCAATCATCGCCTTCAGCAAGTCGATAGCTTCGTAGTAAATCTCGTCGATATCCATGTGTGCATCGTTTGTGTATTATGGGTCGCCAGCTCGGTGGCCCCCGGCCTGCAAAGATAATAAATTTTGCTTGCATGTTCTCCAGGCTGCGGCAATAGTCAATTTGGCTTTGACTCCATTGCCAAGTGCAAAATATTCGGCAGGTGCCAAATTAAAATGCCGTTTTATATTGATGACAGCAAGAGTTGATTTTTGTAGCAATCTTTAATGACAAGTATTGTTTTTTTTGATTAATTTTGTGGTCTATGGACAAATATGTTGTCAGAATAGTCCGGACCAGGAAGGAAATGAACGATTTTGTGAGATTGCCCTATAAAATCTATGCGGGCAACTCTTGCTATGTGCCAGATTTGGAGCTTGATGTGCGTGGCACCTTCAACCCGTCGCGCAATCCAGGGCTTGAATTTTCGAGCATAGCCGCCTTTGTCGCCTATGACGAGAGTCACCAGCCAGTGGGGCGCATTGCGGGCATTGTCAACCGCAAGGCCAACGCGACGTGGAAGGTGAAAACCGTGCGATTTGCCTTCATCGAGATGATCGACGACATCGAGGTCACACGCTTGCTGCTCGACGCTGTCGCCCAGTGGGGCAGGCAGCAGGGCATGACCGAGATTCAGGGTCCCATGGGCATCAGCGACTTTGACAAAGAGGGAATGCTTGTCGACGACTTTGACATCGAGGGCTCGGCCATTGCCATCTACAACCCGGCCTACTATCCCCGCCACTTGGAAGCCTTGGGCTATGCCAAGGCGGTCGACTGGGTCTCGGTGCGCGTCAAGGTGCCCCCCACGTTGCCCGCGCGTTTTGCCAAAGCCGCCAGCATGGTCACGCGGCTCTACGGCTTGCGAGTGCGCAAACTCACAGGCCGCGAAATCATCAAGGGTGGCTATGGCCACAAAATTTTTCATTTGCTCAACGAGGCCTACAAGCCGCTGTATGGTTTCTCCGAGTTCAGCGAGGAGCAAATCGACTACTTAGTGAAGAAATTCATGCCTCTTGTCGACTACAAGCGCATGATGCCTGTGGTGACCGACAAGAAAGGTGACCTGGTGGGGGTGGCCATCACCATGTGCAGCTTGAGCCACGCCCTGAAAAAGGCTGGCGGGCGCCTGCTGCCCTTTGGCTGGTTTCACTTGTTGCGTGCGCTCAAGGGCCGACACAGCGATATGGCCGACCTGCTGCTGGTGGCAGTGCGCACCGACTATCAGGGACTGGGCGTGAATGCTCTGTTTTTTGCCGATCTGGTCAAGGTCTACAACCAAATGGGAATCAAGGTGGCGCAGACGGGGCCGCAATTGGAGACCAATGTGAAGGAATTGTCGCAATGGAAGCTCTTCGACCCGCAATATGTGTGTAGACGACGCTGCTATTGCAAGAAAATATAACGCGCTATATACACTCTTTAAAATATATATATCTGTTGACAATAAAAAATCACAGTGTAGTTGTCGCAGGAATGGGGATAAGGTCTTGTTTAGGCACCACTGTTGAACAATTGAGCCACGCCACACTGTAGCCTGCGGCAGCAGTACGATTTTCCAGTTGAAGTACTCAACTGCGACATATTTTTAATCATAAGAGCAACGCTATGACACGTGAAGAAATTATCAAGAGTATAAACCAGGAAATTGCCGACGAGTATGGAGTGGATGCGTCGGTGATCAACCCCGATGCTGTTATCTTTGATACGTTGAACCTCGACAGCCTCAGCCTTGTCGACCTGGTGGGTATCGTGCAGTTCAAGTGCAAGGTGCTTATCCCGTCAGCCGAGCTCAAGTCGATCAAGACATTCAGCGACCTCTACGATTACGTCGAGAGTCATCTTCCCGACAACAATAAGCAATGACTGCCCACGGCGGTAATGCGGCCCGTGTGCCGGCGCCTGCCCTTGCGGTTGTAGCTCTTGCAAGGCGAGACGCCTGCCAGCCTTTGTCGTGCCCGAGCGCATTATATCTATAAACTATGTTAACTGTCTTCGGCAAGAGCTGTAAATTGAGTACTTTTGCAACAAATATATAACAGCTTTCAGTCAAACATGAACGAATTTGTTGACTTGATCACCCGCCAGGCAGAACGCTACGGCGACCGAGAGGCACTACGATATAGAGACTATGTGACGCAAGCATGGACTTCGATGTCCTGGAACCGTTTCAAGCGCGATATTGAGCGCGAAGCCCGCGCACTATATAAAACCGGGGTTGAGCCGCAGGGCAAGATTGCCATCTTCACCCAGAACTGCCCCGAGATCCTCGTCTCGCACTTTGCGGCGTTCTACAACCGCGCCGTCCCGGTGCCCATCTATGCCACCAGCAGCAAGAGCGAGGCCAAGTATATCATCGACGACAGTGGCTCGCGCGTGCTTTTTGCCGGCGACCAGCGCCAGTATGAGCTGGGATTACAACTGCTCGACGAGTGCGAGTCGCTTGCCTATTTGGTCACGCTCGACCCTCGTGTTGAGCGCCTGCCCCACGACAAGGTGAGCTTGACCTATGAGCAATTTATGCAGCTCGGCGACGACAAAGACCTCCAGAACGAAGTCGACAAGCGTCGTGCCGCAGGGGTCCCGTCCGACGTGATGTATCTCATCTACACCAGCGGCACTACCGGAGAGCCCAAGGGAGTGATGCTCACCCATGCCAACTTCAATGCCGCCATGCTGGCTCACAGCATGCGCATCACCGACCTCGACCCCGACAACGATATCTCGTTGAGCTTCCTGCCCTTCAGCCACGTTTTTGAGCTGGGGTGGACCATGGTGTGCCTCATTCACGGCGTGCGTGTCGCCATCAACTTGAATCCTAAGGAAATCCAGAAGGCTGTGAAAGAAATTCAACCCACCTGCATGTGCAGTGTGCCGCGCTTCTGGGAGAAAGTGTACACGGCCATCAACGACAATGTGTCGCACGCCAAGCCGGTGGTGCGCATGTTCTTCAAGCGCGCCATTGCATGCGGCATAAAGCGTAACATGAAGTATACAAGGCTGGGCCGCAAGGTGCCGGCTCTGCTCGAGCGCGAGTATAAGTACTTCGACAAGAAAGTGTTCAGCCGGCTGCGTGCAGCCATTGGCGTGGTCAATCCCCACTTCTATCCCACGGCAGGGGCCATGCTGAGCGACAATATCACCGAGTTTCTGCATGGCATAGGCATCAACATCGTCATTGGCTACGGCCTGAGCGAGACCAATGCCTCGGTGAGCTTCTATGTTGCTCCTGGCTGGGAACTTGGCACTGTGGGCACGCCGCTGCCTGGCCTGAAGGTGAAGATAGGCGACCAAAACGAGATTCTGGTCAAGGGCCCCACGGTGATGAAGGGCTACTACAACAAGCCCGAGGAGACTGCCCAGGCCATCGACCGCGACGGGTGGTTCCACACGGGCGACTGCGGTGAGCTCACCGAGTCGGGACAGCTCGTGCTCACCGAGCGGCTCAAAGACCTCTACAAGACCAGCAATGGCAAGTATATTGCTCCCCAAGTGCTCGAGACTGCACTTGCACAAGACAAGTTTATCGAGCAAGTGGCGGTGATAGGCAATGGCCGCAAGTTTGTGTCGGCTCTCATCGTGCCCTCCTATGAGCAGTTGCGTGCCTATGCCCTCAAGAAGCACATCGCCTTTGCCAGCACCGAGGATCTGGTCAACAACCCCGACATACACAAGATGATGGAAGAGCGCATCAACAGTTATCAGAAAGACATGGCCAGTTATGAGCAAATCAAGCGGTTCATCATCATGCCCCGCATGTTCACGATGGAGACAGGCGAGCTCACCAACACGCTCAAGATACGTCGCCCGGTCATCCTCAAGCGCTATTCCAAGCTCATCGATGCCATCTACGCCATCGATTACAAGAAGAAACCGTAATGCGCGAGTGCATGCACACTGGGGTGTGCTGTTTGTTGCATGACGCCAGTTGCTGCTCTGTGCCCGTGCGCATTTTATTTATAGCTAATTTTATTTATTAACAACCAAAAAATCATTGAGCTCGAAATGATTACTGCTGACCAACTAAAAGAGATACAAGAACGCAAGGATGCGTTGAGGAGGTATCTTTGACATCGACAACAAGAAAATCGAAGTAGAAGAAGAAGAATTGCGCACGCATGTGCCCGACTTCTGGCAGGACCAAAAGGCTGCCGAGAAGCAGATGAAGAAAATCAAGCTGCTGCACTTCTGGATCGACAGCTGCACCGCAGTGGAAAAGGCCGTCGACGAGGTGACCTTGGGTTTCGACTTTGTGAAGGAGGGCGTCATCGACGAGCAGGAGCTCGACAAGCTCTATGCCGACGCGCTCGACAAGATCGAAAAGCTCGAGTTGCGCAACATGCTGCGGCACGACGAGGACAAGATGGATGCCATCTTGAAAATCAACTCGGGGGCCGGCGGCACCGAGAGCCAGGACTGGGCCTCGATGCTCATGCGCATGTACTTGCGCTGGTGTGAGAAGCATGGCTACAAGACTGCCATCGAGCACATGGTCGACGGCGACGAGGCCGGCATCAAGTCGGTCACGATAAGCATCACCGGCGACTTTGCCTATGGCTATCTCAAGAGTGAGAACGGTGTGCACCGCCTGGTGCGTGTGTCGCCCTACAACGCGCAGGGCAAGCGCATGACTTCGTTTGCCTCGGTGTTTGTCACCCCGCTGGTCGACGACACGATCGAGATACATCTCGACCCGGCCCGCATCAGCTGGGACACCTTCCGCAGCGGCGGTGCAGGTGGCCAGAACGTGAACAAGGTGGAGTCGGGCGTGCGTGTGCGCTACCAGTACAAGGACCCTTACACTGGCGAGGAGGAAGAGATTCTCGTCGAGAACACCGAGACTCGCGACCAGCCCAAAAACCGTGAGAACGCATTGCGCAACCTCAAGTCGATACTCTACAACAAGGAACTCGAGCATCGTCGCGAGGAGCAGCGCAAGGTGGAGGACTCCAAGAAGAAAATAGAGTGGGGCAGCCAGATAAGGAGCTACGTCTTTGACGACCGTCGAGTGAAGGACCACCGCACCGGTTACCAAACCAGCGACGTGGGCGGTGTCATGGACGGTGACATCGACGGCTTTATCAAGGCCTATCTCATGGAGTTTAACGAGGATTGACGCTTGCGTGTATGCTGTCGCCAATCGATTGAAAAAATGAGAAATATGGAAAAACTGCTCGTGGTGAAAGTAGGAGGCAAGGTCGTGGAAAACGCCTCGTCGCTCCAAGCCATGCTTGCCCGCTTTGCTGCCCACGAGGGCCGCAAGGTGCTTGTGCACGGCGGCGGCGTGATGGCTACCAGTGTGGCTCGTGCTATGGGGGTCGACACGACGATGGTCGAAGGCCGTCGCATCACCGGCGACAAGATGATCGACGTGGTGACCATGGTATATGGCGGGCTTGTCAACAAGCGCATTGTGGCCATGCTTGAGTGCATGGGCCTCAATGCCGTGGGCCTGTGCGGGGCCGACATGAATATCATGCTCAGCACCAAGCGGCCTGTGGTCGATGGCATCGACTATGGTTGGGTGGGCGATGTGAAACGGGTCGACGCCCACGCCTTGTCGACGCTTGTCGAGGCTGGCGTGGTTCCTGTCCTGGCACCGCTCACTCACGATGGCAAGGGCCATATCTTGAACACCAATGCCGACACTATCGCTGCCGAGACTGCCAGGAGCCTGGCGTCGCGCTACGACGTGACGCTGGTGTATTGTTTTGAAAAGAACGGCGTCTTGCTCGACCCCGGCGATGACGGCAGCGTGATTGCTTCGCTCCAGCTCCGGCAATTTCAGGAGCTCAAGGCCTCAGGTGTCATCAACCAAGGCATGATACCAAAACTCAGCAATGCCTTCAAGGCTCTGCAGAGCGGGGTGCGTGAAGTTGTCATTACCAGTGTCGCACATCTCGACGACCTCTCGCAGGGCACTCACCTGCAGTGAGGCGCCAGTGACACTCACGTGCCCGTTTATCTCACGCTTTGTGTTACAAAATGCCTCAAGTGTGTTACTTTTTCCACTTGAGACATTTTTTGTTTTTAACTTTTTGATATTTCTGTAGTCTAAAATCGAAAACCCAAACGATTATGAAACGTTTCTTTGTTTATACAGGCATTCTTGTGCTTGCGGCTCAGGCCCAGGCCCAAGTGCGCATCACCCCCGAGTTTAAGGCAGCTGTTGCCAAGTACGACATCGTGCAGACCTTTCACAACGGCTATGCTGCCGTGTGCCGCGATGGCAAGTGGGGCTATATCGACTCTACCGGCACCGAGGTGATACCTTGCTTCATTCCCCGCAAGTATGATGTGTGCACCGACAGGCAGGACTATGGCTTCTATCGCGACAACGGCTATGTGCGCGACTTTGCCGACGGCATGGTGGCTGTGGCCAAGGAAGTGTCGGGTGCCCAGCAGAGTTACGACCGCCAACTCAAGTGGGGCTACATGGACGCTACGGGCCGTCAGGTAGTCGACTACATCTACGATGAGGCTGCCGACTTCAGCGAGGGCCTTGCCTATGTGTACAACGACACCTGTTGCGGCTTTATCGACAAGACTGGCGCCAAGGTGATCGATGCCTCGCGCTATGCTGCCGACGGTGCCATCTATTCTTTTCACAATGGGCTGGCCTGCATCATGAAGGGTGACGACAATGGTGCCAAATACGGCTATATCGACCGCAAGGGCAACGAGGTGGTGCCTTGCATCTACGACGAGGCCCACGACTTTGCCCAGGGGCTTGCAGCTGTGGCTGTGTATAAGGAAGACGACAACGACGACATGTTCCCCTATGTGTACAGCTTCATCGACACCAAGGGCAACAAGCAGTTCAGCCTCAAGCAAGGCCTCAAGCCAGGGCAATTCCACGATGGCATGGCATGGGTCACTGCCGATGAGCGCCAGTTTGGTTTTATCGACACCACGGGTGCCGAGACCATAGCCCGGCACTATGCAACCGACGAGGTGGCCATGACCCGTTTTGTTTCCGATTTCAGCGAGGGCTATGTCATGGTAGGGCAGGAGACAGGCGCTGCGGGCGACACGGCCACACGTGTCTACCGCCTGTTGAGCAAGCAGCAGGTGCTCTTGCCGTTTGCCGTCGATGGAAATGTGCACCAGGGCCTGGCACTCAACGACAAGGACGGAAAATTCGGCTTTGTCGACCCCGAGGGCAAGCAGGTCATACCCTGCCAGTTTGACTACACCCAACCCTGCGTGACAGGTGAGCTGCTCAATGCCTCCTATGTGTTCAACCAGGGTGTAGCTGCAGTGCGCAAGGGGGGCAAGTGGGGCTATGTCGATCTGCAGGGCAACACAACCTTCAAGTGAGACCTGCAATTGAGATAAGCACAGTAAGTCAACATGCAGAAAGGCGCTGAGGCGATGTTTGGTCACCTTCAGCGTCTTTCTCTTTTTCTTGCGATACCAGTCGCCTGGGCCGTGCAGGGGCTTTTATCGGTTCAGCCCGTGTTGCAGCAGGTACTGGCCTATTTGCACGGCATTGAGCGCTGCGCCTTTCTTGATTTGGTCGCCCACAATCCAGAAGGTGAGGCCGTTGTCGCTGCTCAAGTCCTCACGTATGCGCCCCACGTAGACGGGGTCTTTATGGTTTACAAAAAGAGGCATGGGGTATTTGTTGGTATAGGGGTTGTCATATACTACCAGTCCTGGAGCACTCATGAAGGCACGTCGGGCCTCGTCGGGGCTTATGGGGCGCTCGGTCTCTATCCATATAGCCTCGCTGTGGGAGCGCATCACGGGCACACGCACGCACGTGGCACTCACGCGCACATCGCTGTGCATGATTTTGCGTGTCTCGTTGTACATCTTCTCTTCCTCGCGCGTGTAACCGTTGGGCTGGAACACGTCGATGTGAGGTATCACGTTGTAGGCCAGCTGGTGCTGGAAGTGGCGCACCGTGATCTCGTCGTGGTTGAATGCAATCTCGGCATGTTGCAGGGCCAGCTCGTCCATAGCCTCGAGACCGGCACCGCTGGCTGCCTGATAGGTGGCCACCTGAATGTTTTTGATGTGCGACAGGCGCTCGAGTGGCTTGAGTGCTACTACCATGAGTATGGTGGTACAGTTGGGGTTGGCTATGATGCCACGGGGGGCGTTGAGTGCGTCCTCAGGGTTCACCTCGGGCACGACCAGGGGCACGTCGTCGTCAAGGCGAAACTGGCTTGAGTTGTCGATCATGATGCACCCGTGCTTGGTGATAGTGGGAGCAAATTCCTTGGCCGTGTTGGCACCTGCCGATACAAAGGCGATGTCGATGTCTTTGAAGTCGTCGTTGTGACGCAGCAGTTGCACAACATAGTCTTTTCCGCGGAAGGTGAAGATGCGCCCTGCACTGCGTTCCGACCCAAATAACACCAACTCGTCGACGGGAAAGTTCTGCTCGTCGAGCACTTTCATGAATTCTTGTCCTACTGCGCCGCTGGCGCCTACGATTGCTACTTTCATTTTATTATTACAGTATGAATTTTGTTGTAATTGTCTGCCACATCGGCTATGATAGCCTTCTGTGTAAGTATTATATACTCAATTCTCTCTAAATGATTATCCTTGCAATTTGACCCGAGCCGCGCTTGCCGCGCTTGATGCGCCCGTAGAGCATGGGCACCACAGCCCGTGTGAGCCACTTGCTGCCAAGCCTGGCCATGGCCTGGCTATACAGGGCTTGGGCCCAATCGTCGTGGCCCTCGCGGCTGTAGTGGGCAGCAAGCACCACGCGCTTGTAGTCGAGTAGCCTCAGGTAGCGGTCTCGGTCGGTCACGTGGCTCTCGGCAATTTCTCGCTCCACCTGGTCGATCACCTGCTCCCATTGGCCATGCTTGGGTCCGAAGCCGGTGCCAGTGATAGAGTCCTTGCCACTCTCGTTGATGGTGACCAGCGTGTCGTCGATAAAGGCCATCTTGGGATGCTTGAGCAACATGCGCACACCCAGCTCCCAGTCGTTCCAGCTTGCCAGGCTGTCGTCCCACAGCCCGGCCTGGGCCACAAACTTGCTGCGCACGCAATAGCGCTGGGTGCCCAGTATGCTGTGTATGATTTGGTTGGCCAGTATGTCGCGGGTGGCAAAAGCCAAGTTGCTATAGCTGCCGTCGGCCTTGTGCAGGCGAGCCTTAACGGCCACGATGTCGTTGCCCTTGAGCTTCGACATGTACCGTTCCACCAGCCTGGGGTGCATCTCGTCGTCGCTGTCGAAAAACATCACCCAATCGCCGCCAGCCTCGGTAAACCCACGGTTGCGGGCTGCTCCGGCGGTGTGTTGCTCTTCCTGGGTCACGATCACCTCAAAGTCGCAGGCCGAGTATCTGGCCTTGAAGTCGTTGAGCACATGCAGGGTAGAGTCGGTGCTGCAATTGTCGACAAGCACCACCTGCACTGGCCTGAAAGTCTGGGCAAGCACCGAGGCCAGTGTGCGTTGCACCACTTGGGCCCTGTTGTAGACGGGTATTACAATCGACATGCGTTCCATTGAGGGCCAAAATTACTTCATTTCTTGACAATACGCAAAATTAATGCTACCTTTGAGTGATGAAAGTACTTTTTGTAGGCGATGCCAGCAACATGCACAACTGCCTGGCCGTGCAGCTGCGGCGCATGGGCCACACGGCTGTCGTGGCCTCCAACGGGTCGCGATGGATGGACACGGCCCGCGACATCGACATCAGCCGTCGTCCGGGATTGATGGGCACTGCCGGTTACCTGGCCAAGCTCTTGTGCAACCTGCACAAGATGCAGGGCTACGACGTGGTGCAGCTGTGCGGCCCCATCTTCTTGGAACTCAAGCCCTGGCGCATAAGGCCTGTGTTTGATTTCCTCAAGCGTCACAACCGCCGCATCGTGCTCTCGGCCTTGAACACCGACTACCTCTACTACACTGCCTGCCACGACGGGCACACCTATCGCTACAGCGACTACATGGTGGGCGACAAGCCATCGCCGTTTGTCAACTCGTCGGAGTATATCAATCAGCATCAAGACAACTGGAAGCAACCCTACATGAAAGCCCACTTCGACTATATAGGGCAGCGCGTCGACGGCGCTGTGGCCTGCCTGTGGGAGTACTATGTGGCCTATAAGCCTGTGTTTGGCGACAAGGTGGTGTATGCCGGCATTCCCATCGACACGGCTTCGATTGCACCTCGCTACATCGACTCAACGCCTGGCAAGGTGCGCTTTTTCATAGGCATTCAGCGCGATCGCAATGTCGTGAAAGGCACCGACAGGCTGCTTGCTGCGCTCAAGCGCGTGCATGAGCGTTTCCCCGGCGAGTGCGAGCTTGATGTGGTCGAGAGCGTGCCCTATGCCCAGTATCTCGACCGCATGAGTCACAGCCATGTGATACTCGACCAGCTCTATAGCTACACCCCTGCCACCAATGCCTTGCTGGCGATGGCCCAGGGGCTGGTGGCCGTGTCGGGTGCCGAGCCTGAGTACTACGACCTCATAGGCGAGCACGACAATCACCCGATTATCAATGTCGTGCCCTCTCCCGAAGGCGATATTGAGCAAAAACTGGAGTGGATCGTGAAGCACCGCGACCAGTTGCCGCGGTTGAGCCGTGAGAGCCGCGCCTTTGTAGAAAAACATAACGCTGCACCTGTCGTGGCACAGCGTTACTTGTCGTTCTGGAAGAGCCTGCTGGGCTAAGATGCCCTGGTTCTTCTTCTTTCTTTACATGTATTTTGCTACCTTGTTCTGGAGTTGGAGCATGTTTTCTACACGTTCCACAATCTCGCCCTTGCTGTCGATGATAAACACGGTGGGCAGCTGGGTCACTTGATAGGCCGACGCGTTGCGCGACGACTGCCCATCGGCATCGTACACGGCTGTCCAAGGCAAGTTGTGTGCAGCCTCGCGCCACTGGCTCACGTTCTCGTCAAGCCCCACTTGGAAGATGTGCAGCTTGCCATTGTATTGCTTGTAGAGGTCGTTGAGCAGCTTGTTGAGTGCCGGCGAGAATTGCTGGTCGTACATCGTGAAATTGAGCAACGTCACCTTGCCATGGCCCGATTCCTGGGCCAGACTGTGAATCTTGCCGTTGGCATCTTGCAACTTGATGTCGATCAGGTTGATTTGCTCGGCCTGCATGGTGGTTCCGCGATAGCCCATGGCCTCGCGCCGGCGGCGCTGGCCGTCGAGTGTCATCTGCACCAGATATTGGGTGCGGGGGTCGCCCTTGCGATAGCTGTTGAAGGCGTTGGCCACAGCCCCAATGATTTTCATGTCGAAGTCGTTCATCGGGTCATATAGCGGGCGATTGTCGATATACTTGTTGATCAAGTAGTAAGATACCATGCTTGCAGGGTCCTTGATGATCACGTCGGCAGCAAGTTTCTTCTTCCATGCCTCGAGAGTTGCCTGGCTTGCACGGCCGCCGGCATATTTCATGGCCTGCTTGTCGATTTTGGCCACTTGCTCGGCGTCGCTGCTGCCCGTGATGGTGTAGTGCGTGTCGAAGGCCTTGATGCTGGTAGTGATGCTGAGCGTCTCGGTGCTGTCGACAGGGAAATAAATCGACTTGTCGCCGCAGCGCAGGCGGTAGATGTTGGGATACTCTGGGGCGTCCTCGGCCAGTTGGAAGTCGCCGCTGCCGTTGGCGCGGGTCGAGTCTACGGTATACCAGTCGCCGTTGCTCGAGGCTTCGAGCCAGAGTTGGGTCGAGTCGTTGGCCCCGGCTATCTTTCCTTCGATCTTAAATCGGTTGTTGCTGTTGCATGCTGTCAATGCAGCGATGAGCACCAGCATGGTTACAAGAGAAATGTATTTCTTCATTACAGTGGTTTTGTTTCTCAATTTTGATGCGAAGTTAATGTAAATGCCAAAAAAATCCAAATATTGTTGCTTCTTTGCTCTCTCTCCCGGTGCGGCACGTGTGTGCTATAGCCCGATTGCAATGCCTGCCGAGAGCGGCTTAATCTCGGGACCCCAACCCTTTTTGAGCACGCGGCACGGGCTGTATTTCACATAGGCCCCCAGGCGGTGAAAGCTCAGGCCGGCAATCAGGTCGATGCTCACTGGCACTTGGTGCAGGTGCTTGCTGGCATTTTCCTTTATTTTGCCCTCGGCATCGTCGTTGTATTTTGTGGCCATGCTGGCATGCACGTTGAAGTCGGTCACAATGCCGGCAGCAATGTCGATACCGGCCCCTATGCGCTGCCTGAATATCACGGGCACCGTGAGCGAGAAGGTCCTGAGTCTCGAGCTGCGGCTTGAGGAGCCGTCGGGATAGGGAAGCATTGCAAGGCGACCGTCGCTGGCGAGACTAAAACGTATGTTGTTGCCCAGGTGATAGTTGCGCCAGTCGATGCCTATTCCGGCCGTGATGCGCTGGCCGTGACCAGTGTTGTACTTGGCACCCACTACGGTGAGCCATTGCAGTTCGAGCGAACGGCCAGTCTTGAAGCTGGCCGGCGTCGATGTAGCATCGACCCAGCCCAGCCCCAGCCCGCCGCTGTAGATGTTCCAGCCCACACTGTCGGTGAGCAGTGGATACCAGTCGACTTGGATGTACTGTTGCTGCGCGTCGTCGCGGGCCCAAGTCCAGCCCACAGCTATGACAGCGACCATGATGGTGAGCAGTTGTTTCATTTTTTTTTTTTGTTTTGTACCATCCTCTTGCATGGGTGGCGTGGTGTTTCATTTCTTGCGGTGCAAAATCACGAGATTTACCTCGGGACACGCTCCCAGACGGAAGTGGTTGGTTCCTCCTATCCCTGACGACACCAGGAGCATCCTCTTGCCCGAGCCTCCCAGTCCATGCTGGGCATCGTTGTAGAGTCCGCCCCACTCGGGGTAGGTGTATTGGATGGGCGACCAGTTGCCTATCCTGAGTTGCCCGGCGTGGGTGTGTCCCGATAGCGTGAGCTGTATCGAGGTGCGCGGCACCACCTCGTGCCGCCAGTGGTTGGGGTCGTGGGTCAAGAGTATCTTGAAGGCCCCGGCAGGCACTCCCTGCATGGCTTGGCGCAAGTTGCCTCGCGACACAAAGACGGCGTAGCTCGTGTTTTGCACACCTATCAAGTAGACCGGGGCACTTGCAACGTTGCTGCCTGGTGCAGTCGAGCGGCTCAAGACCCGGTTCTCGTTGAGCAGCAAGTCCCAGCCCAGTGTGTTGCGTTCATAGTCCTCAAGGGCTGTCACATTGCCGTTGTAGTCGTGGTTGCCCATGATGCTGTACACGCCCAGCGGGGCCTTGAGGCGTTGCAGCTCATGGGTGTGGGGAGTCACTTCGTGCTCGTCAACGTTGATGAGATCGCCGGTAAACACGATCAAGTCGGGTTTCAAGCCGAGAACTGTGTCGACGACTTTGCCTACAAAGCGGTTGCTGTGTCCGTAGGTGCCCAGATGGAAATCGCTGATTTGCACCAGTCGCAGCCCGTCGCACTCTGCTGGCAGGTCATCGTAGTCCAGGTCGTAGTTGTTCACCTTGAGCTTGCTGCAGCCCAGCGTAGCACCATAGAGTACAGCAAGCAGCACCGCAGCCACGGCACACAGCCCCACGGCTATGCCTTGACAGTGCAAGCCTGCGACTTGCCCTAAAAGCGCAAACACGGCAAACGCCAGCTTGGGCACCGAAATGAGCGAGAACAGCGCAAAAAATGCCCGTAGCCGCCCCAGCCTGTAACGCCCCAAGAGCGACACCAAGAGTCCCATGATGACGGCCGTGGGCACCCACCAGGCAGCAGCCCACAGGGCAGGTACGTGGCCTGCAATGAGCGTGGCAAAGATGTAGGCGTCGGGCACAGCCACGATGAGTGTCATCGACAAGAAAAACCATTTCATGTTGCAAAGGTAACTATAATTTGCCCCTCGGCCTTTCTCTTGCAATAAAAAAACGTCTTGGCTCACGCTGGTCAGTTTTCAGAATTGGAAAAACAATAGGTTGAAATATAGCGTGTTGTGTACTGTTGTCCTGGCCGGCAATGTGCCCGGCATGTTGGGCATGTGGGATTTTTTTTTTAACTTTCCTAATTTGACAGTTTGTTGTATTAACGTGTTACTACACAATACTTTACATAGTAAAGTAATGTAGCTAATTTTTCGGTGCTGCAAGGATTAACCTTTGTTAACCTTTCGGTAGAACGCGTTCATCGCTGCTTTTGTGATTATCTGTTTGTTAACTTCCACACCGGCAAGCTCTTGCAGTTGGTCGGTGAGGCTGGTGCGCTGGAACATGGGCACGTATCCCAGTCCCTGGATTTGTCCGAAGCGCAGGTTCTGGAGAGTGTCGATCAGCTGGTCGACGGTCAGGGGGTGCTCCTTGTAGGCCTCGGGGAACGAGTCGGCCAGCTGCTTTTGCAGGAGCTTGAGCAGCAGCAGTGCGAGGAAGCAGACGAGGAAGTGGGAGCGGATGCGGTCCTGCCTGGAGAGGTAGACGGGTCTGGCCTCGAGGTGGGTCTTGGTGGTGCGGAACAGGTGCTCTATCTCGTGATGGAAGGAGCGTGCCTTGAGCACGAACGCGGCCTCGTCGTCGAGCGAGGTGGCGTAGGCGTAGAAGCCGTCGAGCTTCTCCTCCTGCCCTAGGATGTCGTCATTGATGACCATCTCGGTCTTGACGGCCGTCTGTCCGTCGTCGGTCTTGTGTATGGTCTCTATGTAGTTGAGCGGTGACTGCTGCGAGCGGCGCGGGTTGGCCTGCCCCCTGGCCACTATCTTCCTGGCCGCCGCGAGGCGCTCGGCGCGCTTGTGCCTGAGGAAGAGGGCGAAGTCGTGGCTGTAGGTGATGATGACCCTCTCGGCCCTGGAGGAGCTTTGCCATTGCCTGATGCGTCGCCCCCGGGCGTCGACGGGCGTTGCGCCGGGGTTCTCCCTGCGGGCCTCGAGCCACTGCGGGTTGAGGCATTTCACGGTTTTGTCGACAAGTATCTCCTTGTAGAATGTGGTCTGGCGCAGCAGGGAGCTGTCAGCCTGGCCGCCCTCGCGCAGCACGTCCAGGTTGTAGAGGCCGCCGTCGGAGTACTTCTCGTGCAGCAGCCTGGCCTTTTCCCCGTCGGCGCAGTAGCCCAGCCTCCAGCCCCTGGGGTCGACGGCGGCCCGGCGGTCGGCGGCGGGCAGCGAGGGGATCGACTGGACGCAGATGTAGTCGCGGCCCTGGTCCATGTTGTAGCGCCGGTTGCCCTCCGAGGCCAGGCCGGCGTCGGTGGAGACGACGAACTCGGTCAGGCCGAACTTGCGCCTCAGCACATCCTCGAGCGGCTGGAGCGTGGCCTGCTCCGACTCGTTGCCCGGGAAGACCACAAAGGCCAGCGGGATGCCGTCCATGTCCATGAACATGCCCATCTGCACGATGGGGCTGGGCCGGTTCTCTTTCGACTTGCCGCGCTTGCGCAGCCCGGCCACGAGCTCGCCGGTCTCTATGTCCACCGTGTCCCTGTCGTTGTCCTCGATCTCGAAGTAGTAGTTGGTGCAGTCGTAGTAGATCACCCTGTCCCTGCGTTCCATGAACCTGGCCGAGCAGGCGTAGACGCCGGCCTGGATGTCGTCGATGTGGCCCGAGAGCAGGCTCAGGGCCCGGTACATGTCGGCCTCGCCGAACTTCGGGGGCCGCACCAGCCCCTGCGCCTTTCGCAGCGTCCTCTGCTTGGAGCAGGGGAAGAGCAGACGGCCCGTGACCAGCGTCCTCAATATCCCGTCGAGGTCGAACTTCGCCTTGCTCGCCTTCTTGATCTCGGCGCACATGCGGGGCAGGCCGAGCCTGTTGTAGAGCGGCAGCAGCATCAGGTCGCCGCCCGCCCGCAGAGGCAGGTCGCCCATCCCCACGGTCTGGCCCGGGTAGAAGTCAACCGAAATGCGCTCCCTGCCGGCCTTCTCCTCCTCGGTCATGCGGGCCGCCAGGTCCCTGACCCACTGGCGCGGGTCCTGGCAGCCGTACTTGCGCCTGATGTCCTCAAGCAGCCCCAGCCGCCTGACAGTCTTTGTGGTAGACTTGCCGTCGATGCGCACCGACTTCTGGATGTAAGCCCACGTGCCCTTCTTTGTAGTGCCGAATGTCGCCTTCATATCGATAATCCTTTAATGTAATAACTACTATTAGCTACAAATATACAAATAAAAAATGAACTGTGCAACAATTCATTAGAAAAAATTTTACACTCTAACTGTCAAAGTCCCGGGCAGGTGCGTGGCCTGCAATGAGCGTGGCAAAGATGTAGGCGTCGGGCACAACCACGATGAGTGTCATCGACAAGAAAAACCATTTCATGTTGCAAAGGTAACTATAATTTGCCCCTCGGCCTTTCTCTTGCAATAAAAAAACGTCTTGGCTCACGCTGGTCAGTTTTCAGAATTGAAAAAACAATAGGTTGAAATATAGCGTGTTGTGTGCTGTTGTCCTGGCCAGCAATGTGCCCGGCATGTTGGGCATGTGGGATTTTTTTTTTAACTTTGTGAGTCAATTCAGAATACACTGCAATTTAAGTTAGATGGAAGAAAAACTGGAATTGAACCAGAACAAAGAGGGCATTGAGCAGCCGAGCGACTTCGGTGGCTACGACAAACTGGTGACGCTCACTCCCCGCGAGCACATCAGGTTGCGTCCTGGCATGTACATAGGCAAGCTGGGTGACGGCAGCCAGAGCGACGACGGCATCTACGTGCTCATGAAGGAGGTGATCGACAACAGCATCGATGAGTACAACACGGGGTTTGCCAAGCCCCTGATTGAAATTGATGTGGCCGACGGTACCGTGACAATACGCGACTATGGCCGCGGTATCCCCCTCGACCAGGTGAGAGATGCCTCGAGCAAGATGAATACCGGCGCCAAGTATGACTCCAAGAACTACAAGCGCTCGGTGGGCCTGAATGGCGTGGGTATCAAGGCTGTCAATGCGCTGTCGTCGCACTTCTACATTCGCAGTGTGCGCGATGGCCAGAGTGCTGCCGTGACCTACAGCGAGGGCTTGGTCGAGAGCGAGACGGGCATCGTCGATGCCGGCCCCGACGAGGAAAACGGCACGCTGGTGAAATTCACCCCCGACAATACGATTTTCAAGAACTACGAGTTCCACGACGACATTGTCGAGGCAATGGTGAAAAACTACTCCTTCCTCAACACTGGCCTCACGCTCGTCTACAACGGCAAGCGCTACCACTCGCGCAACGGCCTGCTCGACCTGGTGAAGGAGAACATGACCAACGACCCGCTCTACAAGCCCATGTACTTCAAGGGCGACGACATCGAGGTGGTCATCACCCATGCAGCGCAGGTGGGCGAGGAGTTCTACTCCTTTGTCAACGGCCAGCACACTACCCAGGGTGGCACTCACCAGACGGCATTTCGCGAGGCGCTCTCACGCACCATCAAGGAGTTCTATGGCAAGAACTTTGAGTATAGCGACATTCGCAACGGCATTGTGGCCGCCATTGCCATCAAGGTAGAGGAACCGGTCTTTGAGTCGCAAACCAAGATTAAGCTGGGCAGCAGCGTCATGTGGAAAGACGGCCCCACCATCTACAAGTTTATCAACGACTTCATCAAGAAGCAACTCGACGACTACTTGCACAAGGATGCCGATACTGCCGAGGTGCTGCTCAAGAAAATACAGGAAAGCGAGCGTGAGCGCAAAGCCATTGCCGGCGTCACCAAGCAGGCCCGTGAGCGGGCCAAGAAGGTGGCGCTCAACAACAGCAAGCTGCGCGACTGCCGTGTGCACTTCAACGACGCGCGAGCTCCAAAAGACAACGACCGCCGCGAGGAAAGCTCGATTTTCATCACCGAGGGCCTCTCGGCAAGCGGCAGCATCACCAAGATACGCGACGTGGAGACGCAGGCGGTGTTCTCTCTGCGCGGTAAGCCGCTCAACACCTTTGGGCTGCAACCTGCCCAAGTGGTGCAAAACGAAGAGTTCAGCCTGCTGCAGGCCGCCCTCAACATCGAGGACAGTATCGACAACTTGCGCTACAACAAGGTGATTGTTGCCACCGATGCCGATGTCGACGGCATGCACATACGCCTGCTGTTGCTCACCTATTTCCTCCAGTTCCATCCCGAGTTGATCAAGACGGGCCATCTCTACATCTTGCAGACGCCGCTCTTCCGTGTGCGCAACCGCAAGGAAGCCAAGCGCAAGAGCCGTGCCGCAGGACGCGAGGCCAAGCTCATCAAGCCCGAGACCTACTATTGCTATACCGACGAGGAACGCGTGCGTGCCATCAACAAGCTCGGCGACAATGCCGAGATCACGCGATTCAAGGGTCTTGGGGAAATTAGCCCCGACGAGTTTGCCGACTTCATAGGCCCCGATATGCGCCTCGACCGTGTGCAGCTGCGCAAGGAAGACGCGGTCAACAAGATGCTTGAGTTCTTTATGGGCAAGAACACGATGGAGCGTCAGGAGTTTATTGTCGACAACCTGGTCATCGAGGACGACGAGGACATCACCGTGCATTGAGCACGGAGCGGAGTGAAGTGATATTACCGACACATAGAGCCAAAAAATCAATTATGAGCAACACCAAGATAGCTGTGTTTCAAGGGTCGTTCGACCCGTTTACCCGTGGGCATGAGTCGATTGTGCAACGCGCCCTCACCATCTTCGACCAGGTTGTGGTGCTTGTAGTGCACAACAGCCTCAAGCAAGGCTACTTCGATGTCGACACGCGTGTGAGCATCATCGAGGACACTTTCAGCAATGAGCCCCGTGTGAGGGTGATGGCCAGCGATGGCCTCACGGTGAACGTGGCCAAGCAGGTGGGAGCCTGCTGCTTTGTGCGCGGTGTGCGCACGGTGCAGGACTACGAGTATGAAATGAGCATAGCCGAGGTCAACCTCAAGTTTTCGGGCATCGAGACCCTGCTGCTCTACACCTTGCCCGAGTTCAGCCACATTTCCAGCACCATTGTGCGCGAGTGGCTCAAGTACGGCAAAGACATGACCGAATATCTGCCCCAGGGGCTGAGCCCGCACATGCTTGCCCAGGTGCTGAGCAAGCGGCGATAGCGCTGAGTGCCGGGTGCGTTAAGGGGCCGATTGCCGGTAGACGTCGTTGAGCAGCCTCATGGCCGACTTGAACCGCCGGGTGAGCATCGTCTCGATGGCGTCGTAGGTCTCCTTAGTGATCTTGATTCCGTTTTCAAATTGTTGCAATTCTATTTCTTCAAATTCTGTTTCTTGGTTGGGCAGATAGATGTGATCAGGTTCGATGTGGATGCTCCGGGTATAGGCTTTCTTGGGTATCCCGTTCCCAATCACGATCACACGGCTCACCGAGTCGATAAACGCGAAATTGTCGCCCGTCTGCACTTTGCCCTTGAATAGCCCCAAGCTGTTGGTGAGCACCATGCGCAGGCTGGTCTGTGTCATCTCTTTCATGCGGTCCTCGACTTGGTTGTAGATGTCAACATCGATTTTGTGTGCCTGTGCCATCTTCACGTTGTCATCCTCACGGGCGATGTCGATGTATTGTGCAAGCATTTCGCAATTGCTCACCCGGCAGCAGCGGCATCGATAGCTGTTGCCCTGTTCGCTTTCTGGCAGTATTTTATAGATGTAGTACACGTTGTCATGCTCTTGGCTTAATCTTAAGTAACATTCTTCAGGTTTTAATTTCATCTGTGTTCACAATTGTTTTTTGGGTACGACAAATATAGCTGATTTTGTTCTTTTAGCAAATATTTTGATGCAAAAATCCTATGTTTTTCAGTAGCAGGTCGTGTTTCTTTCATTCAAGAGCTTTAGAATAAGAGCATCCACACAGCCCTTTTTCTGAAAAAGGATTGATGTGGATGCAGTCTCTTGTGAGTGTTTCGCGATGGGCCCCTATGGCAACGCCGATGTCACTGCTGTGTTTTTTTCCTGACTTCGTCATCGCATACCCCAAAATTCGCCAGTGAATAGTTTTGCTATTCGCTGATGTCGTTTCATGGGCATTGTCTTTGTGACAGTTTTGCCACTCTCAGGCAGTCGGAACACGATGGTGGTGACAGTCTTTGCCATGTTCAGCACCTTGTCAACGCTCATGCCGATGTTGGCGGCTTTGAGCCTGCGTTCAAGTTCTTTGTAGCACTTCAAGGCCACGAAGCAGATGCAGACGTGCGCCTCGATGCGCTTGCGTGTGAAGTGGAACATGGGGCGTATCTCGATTTTCGACTTTGCAATGCGGAACGCCCGCTCTACGTTCAACTCATCAACTTCGCTTTCATCCCTGGCGATGCCGATAGTTGCCAGTTTAGTATACTTGCCTTTATTCTTTTCTGCTACTATCACACTTACACTACCCGACCGATTATGTATCTTCTTTATGAACATAGTTAAAAAAACTTTTGCATACCCCAAAAACAGGGTATGTAAAATTACAACAATTTGATTAATAGGAAATTACAAATTAATACTTTTCCTCCTTGAAAAAGTGACGAAGTCAGGAGGATTGATGTGGATGCAGTCTCTTGTGAGTGTTTCGCGATGGGCCCCTATGGCAGCGCCGATGTCACTGCTGTGTTATTTTCAAGATGGGATACGACGAGATGCGGTAGATGTATTTATAGGTCAAGTCCCAGCCCAGGGTGAGGCCCAAGAGATACAGGGCATGCTTGAGCTCTCTTTCTCCGTATTGCTTTAATACATCTTTGAGCTTGTTGATGTGTACACCGTAGTACAGCTTGTTTGTATCGAGGCCCGCCTCGAAGTCCTTTTTCAACCGCAAGAACAGAAACGCAATTGTGAAGAAATTTTTAAAGATTTTGTCGGTGCCGGCCACGACTTTGCTCGATCTGATATAATATGATATTTGTTCAAATGTCGCCTTATTGTCGAAGTCTTGGTAGATGTGCTTGCCCAGTTTGCTTCCTTGCACCACCGAGGCGTCGATTTCAGCTGCCTTCGTGTAGTTGCCGTAGGCATGAAGTGCGTCTAAGAAGAAGCCCCGATTGTCGTCGGGATAATTTTGATGGCGCTCATAGAGCAGCAGATAGGTCCAAATGGAGAGTTTACCCCGAGGCCGGTGCTCGTGCCGAAATCGATGCCCACAAAGGTCTTGTCTTTCAATCGCTCCTCGACGTCGGCAGGAAACTGGAAAAGCTGTTTAAGTGTTAATGATGCCATGTTTATCTTCGTTTTTGGTTTTTATGCTACATGATAGGAATGGTGCAAAAATTGTGCCACGGCGGCAGACACGTGGGGTTTTGTTTTCAGCCTGGTAGACGCTCCTTGTTGGTCACGGGGTTGGCATAGATGCCCAGGAGGATGTTGCGCAGCACCTCGGGCTCGTCGACGTAGTCGTAGCGGTGCAGCTGCTGCAGGTGGGCAATGAAGTCGGCCTCTTGCTGGGCAGTGTAGCGGTGCTTGTAGCGGCTTTGGGCGTAGAGCAGGTCGTGGGCAATGTAGTTGTTGGGCGTGAGCCGGTAGGCAGCTATGATGCGGCGGTCGAGCAGCTTGGCCACTTGTCGATGATAGTCGGTGCTGGTGCAGTCGTTGAATTGCATGAGCTCGTCGTGCCCCAGGGGACGCCCTATCGAGAAATGCACCTGTCCCTTGGGCTGCACGATGCCGGTGATGATGCTGGTGAGGTCCTCGCCGGGCTTCTTGATATATTTCTCGGTGCGCGACATGTAGAGCTCTATGGCCTTGAGCACGTCGCAGGGCTCCCACTCGTAGCTCACGGTCACGGGCACGATGTGCAGCTGCTCGAGTGCCTCGATTTTGTCTTGCGGGTGGCTCATGCAAAACATCTTGATGATGCCTTGGTCGGTCGTGTCGTTGCCGTCTTTGGTGCGGCCGTTGCGCTGAGCAATCCACACCGAGTGGTGCAGGCGGGTCACGGCATTGCGTATATAGTTGGACAAGTGCATGCTCGAGAGATAGAAGTCCTTCATGTTGCCGCCTCGCTCCACGCGAAACATCTTGTTGCTCTTGCCCAGGTCGATCATGAGCTCGCCCTGCATCAAGTTGGCTCCAAATGTGATCTCGCTGGTGTCGTGGCCGTGGGCGAGCAGCACGTTTTGCAGCAGCGAGGCGTCGAGCATGATGTCGCGGTGGTTGCTCACAAAGAGGTAGCTGCCTCTTGGCTCGATGTGGCTGGTGCCGTCGCAGGTGAACGTGGTGATGGAGTTGGCAATGATGCGCTCGTTGGCTATCCTCATCACTTGGTACTGGAAGTCGTAGATGGTGCTAAACGAGAGCATCATGTCGCGCACTTGCTCTGTGGGCAGGTGGGGGAAAACATATCGTGCCAGGAGCGGGAAAAAATCGTTGCGCACAATGCGGTGCATGGCCGCGGGTATCTCGCTGTCGGTGTAGGGGCGTATGTCGTCGTAATTCTCCATATAGGGGCTTGTGTTGTCGTTCTGTCGGTATAGGTGATGATGTGTGACCTTGTTTAACTGTGGCTACTCGTCGTGCTTGCGCAGGTCGATAAATTTCACTGGCTTGCGCGACTTGGCAGGGAAGTTGATTTTCTGTATCTCGCCGGGGCTGGCTATCTCCACCCTGGGTGCCACGCGCAAGTGGGCGCGGAAGCGGTCTTTGAGCGCCTTTACGGCATCATAGTCTACAGGGTGCTTGAGCCCCACTTTCACAATCACGTCGTCGGTGCCGCTGTCGCTGTCTTGCACGGTCACCACATAGTTCTCCACGATGTCGATGTTGTCGAGCACGTCGTTGATGGCAGGCGGATACAGTGTGGTGCCCTTGAGCTTTATCATGTTGTTTTTGCGGCCCACCAGGGGCGTGAGGCGGTAGCTGTTGCGACCGCACTTGCAGGGTGCTGTGACCTTGGCGCACACATCGCCCGTGCGGAAGCGCAGCAGCGGCATGCCCTCGACACCCAGTGTGGTCACCACCACCTCGCCCACCTGGCCGTCGTCGACTGGCATGTCGTCGTCGCCTATGATTTCGACAATGATGAGCTCGGGGTGCACGTGTCCACCCTGCCCATACTGGCACTCGCTGAAGGTGGCCCCCATCTCGGTCGACGAGTAGGTGGCATAGAGGTCGACGTCCCATTTCTCTTTTATCTTGCGGCCCAGCAGGTTCAGGCTGAAGTCCTGGTTGCGCAGTCCCTCGCCTATGCCTATGATGCGTTTCACGCTTGAGTGCTTGTAGTCGATGCCGTGGTCTTCGGCCCACTGGATGAGGCGCAGTATAAACGAGGGCACGCACATCACCGAGTCGGGCTTGATGCGCTCGATGGTGTCCCACTGCAGCTCGGGGATGCCGTTGCCCACGCGTATGATGCTTGCCCCCAGCTCGCGTATGCCCAGGAAATAGGCCAGCCCTGCCATAAATCGCTTGTCGATTGTGGTCATGAGTTGAAGGATGTTGCCCGGGTGAAGGCCTGCACAGGCAAACGATTTTTTCTCGTTGTAGGCCAGCCGCTGCAGGTCTTGCTCGGTGCAGCAGAAGGTGACCGGGTCGCCCAGTGTGCCCGAGGTGGTGATGTAGTCGATGACCTTGCTCTTGGGCACGCACAAGAAGTCGTCGTTGAAGAGTTGCAGGTCTTTTTTCTCGGTGAAAGGGATTTTCTCCAAGTCCTCGAGATGTCTTATCTTGTCGACATTGATGCGATAGGAGTCAAACATGCGCCGGTAGTAGGGCGAGCACGTTTTGAGATAGCACAAGGCCGTGTGGAGCTTCTGCTCCTGAAACGCCTTGATGGTTTCGGCCGATTGAAATTCTATATCTTGTGTCATTTTTGTTTAAAGTATCTTTATTTGTTTGAGCCAGTCGACGAAAGTGTCGAGCCAGGTAGCCGCTTCGGGGCTTGTCTTGCTGGCGGTGGTGCCAAAGCCGTGCCGGCCGGTCTTGAACTGGAGGTAGCGGTGGGCGACACCTGCTGCCGACAGGGCCGAGTCCATGAGCACGCTGTTGTGGTAGTCGACGACAGGGTCGTCGAGGCAGTTGAGCAAAAACACGGGGCACTTGATGCGCCGCGCATGTAGCTCCATCGACAGCGAGTCGCGCAGCACGGGGTCGTTCTGCCACTTCTCGCTCATGAGGCCTCGACGGCTGCGGCCGTGGGTCCACTGGCTCGACATGCTCACCACGGGATAGATGGCCGCAACAAAGTCGGGGGCAAGCGACACGGCGGGCCTCAGACCAAGGGGTTCCATGAAGTTGGTCGTGGCGTTGACGGCGCTCATGAGCGCTTGATGCCCACCGGCCGAGAACCCCATCACGCCTATCTTGTGTGCGTCGATGCCATAGCTCGTGGCATTCTCGCGCACGAGCTGTATCGTGCGTTGCAAGTCCTGTATCATGTAGGGGTGATGATTGCCGCCGCCGGCCACGCGGTAGTGGGTCACAAATGCCGACTTGCCGGCGACCCTGTACTTGAGCACCACAGCTGTGATGCCGCGCTCATTTAGCGCTTGGGCTACCTGGGCGCCCTCGGTGTGCATGTCGAGCCAGAAGTAGCTGCCGCCCGGGCACACGACGATGCCCACGCCAGTGGGCCGCGACGGGCGGTAGAGCGTGTAGTACACATCTTGCTTGCCCAGCTGTGTGCCTTGCCATATGTACACCCGTTGCCCCCCTGTTGAGGCTTGCGCCTGGCCGACCGCAATGAGCAGCATGAGGCACACGAGCACCGATGTGATGATGCGGTTACTTGTCATGATTGAATGCATTGATCTTGCGTACCAGTGTGTCGGGGCCTGTGAGGGCCTCTACGGTGTTGATGGCCGTGAGTGGCACGCCGCAAATTCCGTGCAAGTTAATATTTTGTCCCGTTAGCAGCAAATTTTTAACTTTGGTGAACACTGGCACTTGCGAGAGCGCTATGTTGCAGCAGTCCTTGCTGTAGCCATAGAGTGCACCTTCTTTTTCATTGTAGTAGTCGCGTATCGTGAGCGGCGAGGCCGAGTATATCGTAGCCACTTTGGCGCCGAAACCCGGGTATAGCTCTTCGAGCCGCGACATCACCTTGGCCACATGCATGGCTTTCCATTGCTCATAGTGTGGACCTCGATGGCCAGTGCTGGTGTTTTCCCACTGCCGCACGGCACCGTAGGGCATGATGGCGTTCACAATCATCTTGCTCGCCCACGGGCCTTGCCCCAGCTCGGGAGGAGTCATGTACATGAATCCTCGCGGCCAGTTGATGGGGTTGTACTGGCCGTGCTGCCACACCAGCCCGTAGTCGTCTTGGTAATAGCAGGTGTGGTTGATGTAGGGGAAAGCTCCTGGCTTGAAGACGATGTAGAGCGTGAAGCAGGAGTAGCTCACGGGTATCTCTTGCAGCCGCATGCGGTAGGCCTTGGGAAAGGCGTTGTCGCTCACAATCTTCAACAACGAGCAAGGGTGAATGTCGCTGATGTAGTAGTCGGCGCTGTAGACACTGCCTTGAGCCGTTCTCACCTGGCTCACGCGGCGGTCGGTCACGTCGATGGCCACGACCTCCTCGCCCGTGAGCACCTCGCCGTGGGTGCCAATCACGTCGATGAGGCTGTCGGCCAGTTGCTTGCTGCCGCCTTCAAAGCGGTCGGTGCCATCGATGTAGGCCACGTTGATGAGTGCGTGTATATAGGCAGGCGTGTGGCCCTCGACACCGCCATACATGGGGTTCATGTAGGCAAGCAGGTCACGCAGCCGGGCATCCTTTATATAGTGGGCTATCAATGTGTCGGCCGGCCACAAGAAGTCCTGGCTGTGCACGGCAATGCCTTCGGCGGCAGGCCGCATGTTGAACAAGGGCACTTCTTGTGCCAGCTCATAGATGTGGGTCACATATCGGGCAATGTTGCCGGCCTCGTGGGGAAATTGCTGTTGAAGATACTGGGTGAAGCATGCTCTGCCTTCGGGTATGCGGTAGGTCGTGTTGCTCCTCAGGTAGGTGACCTCGTCGATGCAGTCGCGGTCGGCAGGGTGCAGATGCAGCTGGTCGATGATGCCCAGGTAGTTGCACACCTGGTATATGGGTCCGCCGTGGCGCAGTCCGGCCAGGATGTGCATGCCTGTGTCAAAACTCGTGCCTTGCCGCGTGAACGTCTGCAACCCTCCGCCAGCCTGGGCATTCTTCTCGAGCACAGTCACGTGGTAGCCTTCGCGCACCAGCAGTGCGCCCGTGAAGAGGCCACCCAGCCCTCCGCCTATGATTATTGCTGTGGGTCTCATTGGTTGGCTTTGTTTATTTGGTTTAGTATCAACGATGGCGTGAGCAGCTCAGAACAAGTGACGATTGCTCCCACCAGCACCCCCAGTATACCGTGCGAGTTGATATTTTGGCCTGTGAGCAACAGGTTGGGCACCTTGGTGCGGTGGTGCACACGGCATGCACTGCCCAGCCTGATGTCGTGGGCCACGCCATACATGCTCCCGCGTTCGGTGCCCGTGTAGTCGGCATAGGTGAGCGGTGTCGATGTGTAGAATTTCCTCACGTGTTTGCCCAGTCCTGGAAAATCTTTTTCTACCAGTTTGAGCAGCCGCAGGGCATGGTCGTGCTTCAACGCCTCATAGTCGGGGCCGCGGTGTCCCACCCTTGTGCCCTGCCAAGGGGCTACGTCGCTGTATCTCATGTATGACAGTACGATACCGCTCCTGGCATATTGCTGGTGGGCCTCGTTGCACATGTGCATGTAGAGATACCCCCGCGGCCAGTCACTTTCAGTGTATTTCTCACAGTTCCAGGGCGAGTCCTGGGCGTAGCCGAAGAAGTTGTAGTTCATGTAGGGCACCTCGTTGTCGTTGAAGTCTAAATACAGCGAGAAGCAGCCTATGGTGGCTGGCAACGTTGCGATGCGATGCCTGTAGATGGGTCTGAAGAGCGGCGAGTCGACCATGGCGGTCACTCGTGCCGGGTGCAGGTCGGCAATCACCACATCGGCAGGGTAGTAGCGCCCGCTTGCGGTGACCACGCCAGTGGTATGGTGGTCGTCGCAGGTGATTTTCTCCACCTTTTGGCAGGTGAGCGTCTCACCGCCTAATCGGGCAATCGTGTGCACGAGCGATTGCGCAATGTTGTCGCTTCCGCCCACCACGCGATAGGAGCTTTGATTGTAGAAGTGCATGATAAAGGCGTGGGTGGCAAAGGATGTGGCTTCGCGCTGAGCTGCGTAGAGCGGAATGTTGCCTGCCAGCACGTCTCTCAGCCTCTCGTTGCCGGTGATGCGGGCGAGTACAGTGTCGATGCTCGTCGTCTGGGCACGGGTGCTCAAGGCCGTGTTGGTCGCCTCGAGGCTCAAGCTGTGGAGCTGCGAGGCACCGGCCACCTGCTCCACAAGGTCGCAATAGCGCTCGATGTTGCTGTGCTCACTGGGGAAATAGCGGCACAGCTGGTCGACTAATGCCTCGCGGCCGGTGGCAAGCTGGTAGCGTGCGCCGTCGAAGCTGAACCGGTCGTAGCCATTGGTGTCGAGCGGGCTGAGTTCAATGTCGTCGAGCACTCCCAGGTAGCGTAGCAGCCTGTCGAGCACCTGACCCTGTCGTGCGCTCCCAATGTAGTGCATGCCAGTTTCAAATTTTGCTCCGCCGCGCACGAAGCATTGCAGGCAACCGCCCACTTGGCGTTGCTGCTCGAGCACGGTCACACGCCACCCGTTGCGTGCCAGCATC
The DNA here is from genome assembly GCF_009676955.1 of Sodaliphilus pleomorphus. Lineage (GTDB taxonomy): Bacteria > Bacteroidota > Bacteroidia > Bacteroidales > Muribaculaceae > Sodaliphilus > Sodaliphilus pleomorphus. Next base: position 2,822,781 of record NZ_CP045696.1, read on the forward strand.
ACGCCGCACGCCAGGCCGCCGAGACCGCTGCCCACGATGACACAATGCTTGCTATTCATCATTGTTGAGTGTTATGGTTTTGTCGCAATCTTCGGCATCAGGGCATGGAGAGCCTTCTCTCAGAAAATGCAGGTTGGCTGGTGCATTCACCATGTTGCGCAGCAAGGCGTAGTCGTCGTCGTCGCGAGTGAAGGCATACACCTGGCAATGGCGGTTGACCAGGGCAAAGATCCAGGGCATTTCGCCCTGTCCGCAGTTGTGTATAGCCACTGCCTTCAAGTCGCGGTTGGCCTGGTCGTCGACCCATGCCGAGTAGTTGTTGTGCCGTTTCAAGTTCTTGCTGCAACGCCTCGTCACGGCCGCTCCCTTGTAGTAATACTGATGCTTGACCATGTCGCTCCAGTAGTCCGACAGCTCGATGCGGTTGCGCAACTGCTCGAAGTGGGCGAGATACATGCGGTGATAGGCCTTGGTGCGTTCCTGGTAGGTGGCACCCATGCTCATGTCGCCGCTTTTCAACCTCGGGCCCACCACTACCGTGATGCGCCCTTTGCGCAACATGAAGTCTTTCTTGGGCAAGGCGTCGCTTGCACCATGCAGCATCACGGGCACAATGTCGGCTCCCAGCTGCTGGGCAAGATAGAAAGCCCCCTTGTGGAAGCGCATGATGCGGCCATCGGCGCTGCGGGTGCCCTCGGGGAAGATGCATATGCTGTAGCCTCGGGCATAGAGGTCTTTGATTTTGGCCATGTTATTGTCAAGCCCGCGGGTTACGGGCAGGAACTCGGCTTTGTGTATCACATAGCCATAGTAGGGATTGTTCCACGTCCAGTCGTTGGTGAAGAACACAATCTTGCTTGTGAGCTGCATCAAGTGCATGATGTCGAGATGCGATTGATGGTTGCTGATGATAATAGCCGGCTTCTCAAAGGTCTCGCCCACAGCGTTCTCCACATGTCCTTCAACGCCCAGCGTGTGCTTGCACACCCACCGGGCTATCTTCATCAGGCGGCGGTGGTAGCGGTCTCTGGCTGCATTGCTCTCGCCGTGCAGTGCGAAAAAGATGGCCACATAGGGCTTGAGCACGCAGGTGCTCATAAAGGCAAAATAGAATCCTGCCCACAGCGACCTGCCGAGACGCTTGAGGGTGATGGGCATGGGTCTTATCGACCCTTGCTTGCGGGTGAACCAGTCGAAGATGAGTGGCGGCAGGCAATAGGCCATAAACACGACTGTGAACATGCCCACTATTGTGACCTCGGCAAGCGAGCGCAATGCGGGATGCTTGGAGATGATGAGCGCTCCAATGCCCACAAACATGATTACGGCCGATAGCACCACACTGCCTGTGTACTTGTCGAGGCGCTTCTTGCCGTAGGCATACTCGTAGATGCAGCCCTCGGTGATGAAGATGGTGTAGTCGTCACCCTGGCCGAAGATGAAGGTGGCCAGGATGATGTTGACGATGTTGAATTGTATGCCCAGCAGCTGCATGATGCCCAGTATCCATAGCCAGCCCACGGCCAGTGGCAAGAAGGAAATGAGGCTGAGCTCAATGCTCCCGAAGGAGAACCACAGAAAGAAGAAAACGACAAAACCACACACATAGCTGATGTAGTTGAAATTGTCGTTGAGCACATTCACCAGCTGGTTGCTCACGTCCTTTGGACTGAAAGCCAGGATGTTGCCCGTTTTGGTGCCAGCCTTGCGCAATGTGGACTTCACGGCACCCTCCTGGCTGGACTTGGCCAGTGTGAGGTAGCTTATGATTTTCACGTCGCTCTTCTTGCTTAGCAAGTAGCTGCCAGCAAGTTGTGACGTGACGGGAGCAAAGTAGCTGGATGGCACGACAGCATGCTTGCTGCTCACCATGTCGACAAATGGTGAGAACACGCCTGGCGCAAAACCTTGCAGGGCGGCTTGCTCGTTGAGGTGTGCGACAACGACGGCAGCACGTGGTTTCCAGTAGTCGTTCCACTTCTTGAGTCGTCTTTCCTGCTCGGCCTGGCTGGGCACAAAATTGCCTATTCCTTTCACGCCTTTCACATCGTGCAGGCTCTCGAGCTGTGATTGGAGGCGGGCGTTGGCTTCGAGGGCCTCGTCGAGACTGCGGCCTTGGGCCACTGCATAAAGGTCGGTTGTGCCCGACAACGACGACAGCATCTCGAGATCGGCACGTTGCTCAGGCGTCACGTAATTGATGTGCCCCATGTTGGAGTCAAATGTGGTGCGCAGGCTCAACCACCCCAGCACCAGGGTGAGCGCCGTCACAATGCCCACAAACCATCGCTTCTGGCTGCGGTTGCCAAATGTGATGGTATTGATGTTGAAGTCGAGGTGGCGCCGGGCTATGCTGTGCTTCTTGACGTAGAGTGGCAGGAATACGAGCACAAACATGATGGTGCCTATGAGCATTAATGCCCCAAAAATGCCCAAATCGCGCATTGCGGCTGCATCGAGCCACACCAGGCACAGGAAGGCGGCCACGGTGGTGATGTTGCCCGTGAGCAGGGGAGGCACCATTTCTTTGAGTGCCTGCCGCTGGTCGCTCTCCTCTCGCATGTGGTCGAGAAAGTGTAGGGGATAGTTGACTGCAATGCCTATGATTACCGAGCCTATGCCCAGCACGATAATCGACACGCTGTGGCCAAATACCGCCATGCCGGCTATTGCCAGGAGCCACCCGAAGATGAGCGAGGCTCCTATCCACAGCAAGTCGGGCACGCTGCGGTAGTGCATCATGAGCAAGATGAGAATCACGGTCACGGCGATGGCCATGGCCCGCAGCGAGTCGCTTTTGATTTGCTCGGCATTGGTCACGGCAATGAGCGGGCCGCCTATCGCGGTCACTTTCACACCCTTGTTGTCGTGCATCACGGTGTGCATCACGCTGTCGAGCTTTTTCCCAAGTTCGGCATTTTTGCCCGACTCGCTGGCGCCAGTCTTGCTTGAGAAATACACGAGGCCGTGCTTGCCGTCGGCAGTGAAGATGTAGCCGTCGACAAGGCTGAGCTTGTCGCTCATCTTGAGCGATTGCAGCCTGGCAAGCATGGGACCGAATAGATGCAGCGGGTCGTAGCGCATGCCCCCGGTCATCATGCTGGCAGTGGGCAGCATGAGCATCTGCTTGTCTTGCACGAGTTGGCTCGCAATGTAATTGGGCTGCTTGAGCAGCGAGTCGATGCGCTCGTAGTCGGCGTCGGTAAGGAAATAGGGCGCGTTTTGATACACAAACTCGATCATCTCCATGGTCTTCTCCTCGTCGACGGTGGCTTGCACGTTGTCGATGCCGCGCTCGGCCATGAGTGTTGCAAACTGCTGCATGGCGGTTTCAAGGTTCTCGACAGGTAGTTGCCGGGTGGAGTCGCGCGAGGTGAAGATGACGGCAATCTTGTCTTGCTGGGCTATTTGCTCATAGATTTGAACGTATTTTTCATTGTCTTTCTCGCGAGGCAGAAACTTGGCAATGTCCTCCTCATAGTCCAGCCTTATGGCCAGAGCCACCATGCCTGCAACAGCGAGCAATAGCACTATTGCTGTGGCCAGGCGGTGCTTGCACAGGGTGTCGTGTATCTTAAGAAAAAACTTTGTCATCTGTTTTTAATTTTGCGATAGAGTCGCATGGGCCAGCCATAGACTACGGCACCGAAACACAGTGCCACGTTGAGCAGGCTGATGCGCCCGAAATCGGCCCACGGTCTGAAGTGGGTCACGCGCTCGACTTGTGGCGGATAGTATACACGCACCTTCACCGGCACGATCTCGATGCCGTGCCATGCTGCAAAAACAAGCATCTCGAGTTCGGCCTCGTAGCGCGATGTGGTGATGCCCAGCCAGCGCAGCCGCTTGAGCGGATACAGGCGAAATCCCGTCTGGGTGTCGTTGAGCTGGATACCCGTCTGCAAGGTGAACCAGAAGTTGGAAAACTTGTTGGCCATCGTGTTGCCGCGTGGCATGTTGAGGTGACCCGTGCCCCGCTCGCCCACGATGAGCGCGTCTTTGTGCTGTGTCCAGGCTGCCACAAGCTTCGGCAGGTCTTCGGGAAAATGCTGGCCGTCGCTGTCGAGGGTGATCACATAGTCCCAACCCAGTTGCATGGCCTTTTTGAATCCCTGCACCAGCGCATGGCCTTTGCCTCGGTTGGGCTTGTAGGTCACGATGTGAGGCGGCACGTCGAGTTGCTGTAGCAGGGCAAGCGTGTTGTCGGTACAACCGTCGTCGACAACAATGATGTCGCGGGTGATGGCCTCGACACGGCGCACGACGTTGGCAATGGTGCCAGCATTGTCGTAGGTGGCGATGGCCACGCCTATGCGATATTTCTTCATGATGGCGGTTGCATCCATGGCCTTACCGGTGAGTATAGAGAATTGAAAACTTGGTGAACACCTGCGACTGTTGACCTGTGATTTCGCCCCTCGCTCTTGTGAGGCCTGAAGTCTCTTGGTCGATGTGCAAGAAGTTGATTGTGACTTGCGGGTCGTCGATGGGCGATATGGGAATTATGAATTTCAGGTTCTTCACCTGCGAGAGCCGAAGCTGCACGCCCAGCTTGCGCTCAAGAAGCTCGGTCACAATTTTAATGATGCACACCCCAGGCGTGATGGGTTTGACTGGAAAGTGAGCTTTGTAGATGACATGCTCGCGATTGAGCCCTATGGTCACTGCGTTGCCAGTGTCGTCAAGTATCGTGAAAAAGTCATTCAGCAGTGTCATTGGTTGTCTCATTGTTTTGCCGGTCACTCTCCTGCAACTGCGGGTCACACTCGATGGGAGTGAACGTGTAGGTTATCTTGTATTTCACGTTGGTGAGGCACAGGCCTCGGTCCTCGGTCATGACAAGCTCGTAATTTCCGCTCTTGGTGCCAGCTGTGGCAGTAGTGGCGTTGAACAGAAACTTGATGTCGCTCTTGAGCACACGTCGCACATACCACTTGTCGATCATGGGCATGAGCTGCGACAAGCTCACTTGCTGCCGGTCGGGACTCACTGCAAAGGCAAGGGCTTTGATGCCAAACTCGTTGACGAGCATGCCCTTGATGCTGTCGTTCACATTTTTCACAATGGCTATGCCCGTGATGGTGGCACCTCTTGCGGTCATGTCGAAGCGATACTCGACGCGGCCTGAGTGGGGCACATCGATCACATAGTCCTTTTGGGCCGCGGTGCCAAAGACGGCTGTGAGCAGCAGACTAACGAACAGTAAACACCGAGCCATTGATGTAGCTGTTGGTTTTCACATGTTTCAAGTCGATGATGGTGTTGTCGCCATTTCTCTCGGTCATCACCACCCTCGACACCATCGACCGGGCTGCGTTGAAGTGCAAGCTTATGAGTTTGAACATTTTCTTCATCTTGCCCGTTTTGGGAGTGAGTTGTGCCACATAGTTGCCACCGTCGAGATACATGCCGACCTTGAAGTCGCGGTTGTTGCTCAAGCTCTTGCCTGTGACGCTGCTCATCATGATGCGCGCTATGCTTTGAAACACGCTGCTGCTCGAGGCGTTGACCTGGGTTGTGCGTTTGCCCGATTTCATGGTCACCCGGCCGTTGTTGACCACAAAAATGTAGCTGTAGGGCGAGGTGTACTCCCAACGCAGCTGTCCGGCGCTGGTGTAGTACATGTGCCCGCGCGACACCATCTTGTCGTTGAGAAACGACATCGTCTTGGTTTGCACAAATGTGCAAGTCGCTGTCTTGATGCTTGCGGCCGCACGGTCGATGCGGGCGATCATAGCCTTGCTTTGCGCCGGGGAGGCTTTCTTGAGTTGGGCCTGAGCCCCAGTGCACACTGCAAGCACCCATAATAGTAGTATTGCAATTGTTTTTTTCATTGAAACCTTGCTTTTTGTCTTGTTTTCATTGTACAATCAGGAGGCATCCACCCATGATTAGCCCCACGCCTATCCAGTGCGACACTGCAATGTGCTCATGGAAGAACACCATGGCAGCCAGCATGCCAAATACGTAGCTCAGCGAGATCAGCGGGTAGGCCTGGCTCAAAGGGAAATGCTTGATGATATACATCCACAGCACGGTGGCAGTCGTGAAGCACACACCGCAGCCCAGCCACCACCAGTTGGTGAGTTGCGACTGGATGAAACGCCACGACCAGCTCAAGGGTCCCATGGCGTTGAGTGCACACTTGAGCAGCACCTGCCCTGCAGCCAGGCACAGGCATTCCAATACCGATGTGAGTAACAGTTTCATCGTGCAAGTCTAATGATTGAAGCGTTTTTGCCCTCGATGTTCACAACCAGAGCGCTGCCCATGTGTTGCTGTTGCAACATGCAGGCTGCCGCCATGGTGCCAAAGGCCGAGGCCGTGTCGCTGTCGCCAAAGATGCTCTTGTAGCTCATGATGGGCACACCTAACCGCTTCAAGAAATCATATTGTTGTGTGTCGATGCCGTTGGTGCCTGTCCACACGACATCGGGAGATCCCACCTTGTCGGCTATGGGAGTGTCGTGGTAGAGCTCGACGCTCTCGACCCTGCACAAGGCATTGCAGGCATTTCTCGACACTACCATCGAGACCGAGCCTTCGCTCATCGTTGTTTGCCCTGGCCTTCCTGCAAGACCGGCTTGCAGGAGAATGCGGCTTGCTGCAGGCGTGAGCTCGTCGTTGCAGCTCACCAGTGTGTTGCTCACCGAGCCCCGCTCGAGTTGCATGAAGGCATCGAGCAAAGCCCAGTCAAAGGAATGGCCGTTGTGGGAATAGGTGGCATTGTAGCCGTGGCAATGAGTATAAATGGCGATGAGCGACCCAGTCGTGTTGTGGGTCGACTGCATGAAGTGGGTGGGCTGGTTGGCCGTTTCGCCTTCGGCAACGAGGGCTTGAATGAAGCTCTCGGTATCGGCCATGCAGCCACGTCCGGTTCCGCTTATCACTGCATCGGGTACCGTAATCCCGGCATCGCCCAATGCCCTCGTCGAGGTCACCACCGCCCGCTTGAGTATCTTGCCCCAGCGGCGCGACTTGAGCGGGTTGGGCCATTGCCTGAACTCGGGGTCGATGGCTGGCGTGCAGGGCGTGGTGGGCACGACAGGATTTTGCATCCACTCGCGGGAGAGTGGCTGCTGCATCGAGATGTGGGCCACGCTGTTGATATATACCTTGTTGCTCATTGCCTCACACTTTTTTTCCATATTTTGAAATCACAATCGAGCTGTCGTTGCCTCCAAACCCGAAAGCGTTGCACATGATGTGCTCAATCGCCTTGGTGGGCGTTGCACTGGTCACTGGTCGCAATCCATCTCGCATGGGCTTTGCCCAATTGAGGTTGACGGGCAGAAACTGGTGCTCGAGTGCCATGATGCAGAAAGCGGCCTCAATCGCCCCCGAGGCACTGGTCGTGTGCCCCGTGAAGGGCTTGGTCGACGAGAAGGGTGGCACCTGGCTGCCGAACACCCGCCGCAGCGCCTCGCACTCGCTGGCGTCGTTGTTGGGAGTGCCGGTGCCGTGAGCATTGATGTAGTCGATGTCGCTGGGTTGCAGCCGGGCTGTTTTCAGCGCTTCGCTCATAGCCAGGAAGGCACCTTCGCCATTGCTGCTCGAGGCCGTCTGGTGAAAGGCGTCGCAACGATTGCCTGCGCCCGAGAGCACGGCAAGCGGCCTGCAACCGCGATCCAGCGCATGGCGCTCACACTCGAGTACAAGATAGGCTGCTCCCTCACCCAGGTTGAGGCCGGCACGTGTGTCGTCAAATGGCCGGCATGGCTCCTGGTCGAGAATCATGAGCGACTTGAACCCGTTCAGGTGATAGCGCGTGAGGCTCTCGCTGCCGCCAGCCACAACCACCTGTGCCCGATGGCTCTCGATGAGCTTGGCTCCCAGTTGAATGGCATTCATGGCCGACGAGCAAGCGGTCGACAACGTGGTGACCAGGTTGAACTGCCCAGGGAAACACTCGGCAATGCCCTCGGTGCTTGTGCCGCAACTGTGTGTGGCAATATACTTGCAACGGTCGGCATTGTGATTGCAGTCGTCGTAGCAGTCCTCGATTTGGTCCATGTCGCCCACGGTTGTGCCCGAGAGCAACGCGGCCCTGTCGCAGTCTCGCAGGCGGGCACTGTGCAGTGCTTCGTCAACGGCAATGGCACCCATGAGCGATGTGCGCGACAGCGCGCCCAAGCTGGTGCTGCGGCACGACGGCGAGGCCTCCAGTTGCTGAATCATTTCCTCGCAAGAGAGCTTCACCTCGCCCACAGGAAACTCGTGGTGCACGCTGCGCAGGTAGCGCATGGGCGCTATGCCCGAGCGATGCTGCTGTAGCGCGTCGAGGCACTCACTGGCATTGTTGCCAATTGCCGAAATCACGCCCATGCCTGTGATGACAATTCTCTCTCTCATGATTACTCTTCCTGGTCGTTGCACATTGCCGGCGTTGCCTGCTGCCGCGGCTCACTTCGTTCTATGCTTTGACACAAAATCGGCAAGAACGTTTATCGACTTGAAAATTTCTTTTCCCTTTTTAGGGTCGCTCAAGCGCAGGCCGTAGTTCTTCTCGAGCAGTACAATCAGCTCAAGAGCGTCGATCGAGTCCAGTCCCAGCCCTTCGCCGAAGAGCGGGCTGTCGTTGTCGATATCGGCTGGCTCGATTTCTTCAAGATTCAACGCCTCGATGATTTGCCTTTTCAATTGTTCTTTTAAATCTTCCATAACAAAACGTTTGAAGCTACAAATTTACTCATTTTAATCGTTATCGTGTGTTATTGTACCCAAAAATACTTTTACCCACGCAACAAAGCTGTGACTTGCAACCAGCCGTCGCCCTTGCTGCTGCGCCTGCAAGTTTGGGCTCAAATGTGTGTTTGCTATGCACAGGAATGTGCATTTTTCTTTGAAATGTGGTTCTTTATGTTTATCTTTGAGCTGAAAATGTGTGCTGTTTTAAACTGAAGACTCGTTTTACAGTCACAATAAAGTAACGATGAGTATTATTTAACACTAAAGATGATGATTATGAAAAAATTGGTATTGCTCTTGATTGTCGCATTGGCCTTGGGCGCGTCGTCGGCTCAAGCTGTGACGGGTAAGCGCTTGCCCCGCAAGGCACGCAAGGTTGCGGTTGCAGCAGTCAAGTATAACTACACCGGCACCTATGAGAACTCCTTTGCCGACTACGAGGGAAATCCTGTGACTACCTATTTGGCTATCAACTACGACGCCTCGACGGGCGAGGCCACGGGTGAATATAAAAACGACGAGGGCGAGGTGATTCCCATCGTGGGCAAGGTGGAGGGCGGCAAGCTGAAATGCCACCAGGCCGACCCCAATGCCGACTTGCTCAATCAGGTTGACCTCACGCTTCACTTCTACGACAACAACCGGCTCAAGGTGGATGAGATAAGCGGCGCTTTCAAGCGCACTTCGAGCGAGTATACGGCCATCGAGATGCGGGCTCCAGAGCAGGCCGAGTCGTCGGCCCCAAGCAAGAGCTTGCAAGAGGCAGGCGAAGAGGTGAAGAAGGCTGCCGCCGCAGGTCAGCCCGAGCCCACGCGTTGAGCCTCGACAGGTTTTCTTTAAAAAGTATTTCAATGCCCGCAGCGGTTATGTGGCCAGTGTGCCACACAGCGTTGCGGGCTTGCTGTGCTTCATGCACTGGTGTTGTAGAGCTTGGCCAGTGTGGCGGCATCAAAGTCGGGGTCGCCCTTGCGTGTCACGACCACGAGCGCGTCGTAGTGGTCGCGGTCGGTGCAATCGAGCCAGCCCGTGATGGCGCTGCTCGTGACGGGATCTTGAAACAAGTGGGTGGTACCCTCCACGATCACTTGTGGGTCAAATGCCGGCAGCACGCCGAACATCGTCTCGCCGTAGTACTTGTTGCGTATCGCTATTTCTCCTGTCACGATGTTGGGCAGGGTGTAGACAAATATTGCCGGGCTCGGATAGTAGTTGGCCGTGTCGTCGATAGTGTGCTGGTACTCGGCATCGTCGCATAGCGAACCCGTGCGGTTGTAGAATACCACAGCGCGGTCTTCGCAGTCGGTCTTGCGTGGCGTTTCGAGTTGGAGCAGCAGCTCGCTTGCCACAAAGCCCAGGCGGCACAGTCCGTCCATCTTGAAAAATTTGGGATAACCGCCTATGTGCTTGCGGTACACCTCTTTCAACAATTCGCCTCCAGCGCTGTGTGTGTCGATTGTGTGATTGTCGACAATGATGTGGTGTGGTGTTATTCTCACCCAGTGCATGACGTTTCTCCTTCCTTTGTGTTATTATGCTGTTGCGATGTTTCGTCGGCAATTTTCTTGTAGAGAATGGCGGCATTGCAGCCTCCAAATCCCGATAGCAGTTTCACAAACTCCTGCTTGGCAGTGTAGCGGTTCTCGTTGCTCACCTTCACAGGATGCGACACGCCCAGGTGCTCAAAGCCGCGTGTGGCCAGCACGGTATGGTCGTCGATACTGTGCATCGACAGCACAGCTTCGAGCACACCGGCTGCACCCATGGTGTGGCCATAATAGCCTTTCATTGTGTTGACAGGGACGTCGATCAGGCCCGCGCGATCGATAGCTATCGACTCCATCTCGTCGTTGTAGAGGGTCGACGTGCCATGGCAGTTGACCATGGCGATCTTGTTCAAGTCCTGGCCCTGCAGCACTGCACGCAAGGCGCGGTAGCTGCCCTCGCCGGTGCGTGATGGCCCCGAAATGTGATTGGCATCGTTGCGAATGGCGCCACGAGCCGCCGTCCACAGTCCATGGGCCTGAGCGGTGCGCTTGTAGATAATAGTTGCTGCGGCCTCGCCCAGATTCAACCCACAGCGGTCGCGGTCGAAAGGTTTGCACGCTACTGGCGACAATGCATGGAACGACTGGAACCCCGAAACGATGAAGCGCGACTGCACGTCGGCTCCCGTCACCACGGCACAGTCGTAACGGCCACTTTCCAGGGCGCGCATGGCAACGATTTGGGCACACAAGCCCGAGATGCAGGCGTTGGACACTGTGATGGGCGTGTTGGGGTTCCCCAGCAGGCGGGCAATCTTGCGCGCTGTCACGCCCAGCAGCACGCTCTGCCCTGGGCAGCGAGGACTGCGTGAGTCGAGCAACTCCACATTGCCCTTGGTGCTGGAAAACACCAGCAGCACGCGGGGCGAGGCTATGTCGATGCCGGCAGTGGCAAGTGCTCCTGTGATGGCAAGCAGGCACAGCTGTTCAAAACGGGTGCATTGCGCCCCGCTGGCCAGCCCGTTGGCAATTGAGAGAAAGTGGCTGTGCACTTGATCCCAGTCCATGAGAGAGGCTGTGAAAGGCTGGGGCACATCGTGCCATCCCGAGTAGGTCGTGAGCATTGATTTCCCCGCTTTCACGGCCTCGTAGTTTTCGCCTGTGCCGTAGCCCAAGGGCGACACAATACAGTCGCCTATCTTGGCAATCATTTCTCCTGTATCCATTTCTTCTTCCATTGTGCGTAAAATGGCGGATTGGTCCACATGAGCTGGTAGTTGCGGTCGAGAAACACCTGCACCGTGTGCCCGGTAGCATAGAGCTCGTTGGTGTCCTGGTCGCGTATTTGATAGTCGAAAATCAACTTGGCAGCGTCGCAGGGCCTGTAGTAGATGTCGATGCGGGGACGGGTGCCCCGGCGCATGGCACGTTCATACTTGAAGGAGAGCTCCACCAGCGGTGCATAGCAGCCGTTGGCATAGATGCTGTCGTAGCCTATGCCGTATTTCTTGCCAAATGCCTCGCGGGCGTCTTCAAAATAAAGGGAATAGGCTCCGTGCCACACAAATTGCATGGAGTCGACCTCGCTGAAACGTATTTCCAGGTTCTTTGAGGCCATGAGGGTGTTGCTGTGTATGCTTTGTGCCATAGTCTATTTCATTTCACTGTCGGTCACGGCTATTTTCATTTCGCCCGAAGCTATTGTCTCGCCACCTGTTGTGATTGTGGCCTCGACCAGGGTGAGGCCCATGATTTCTTCTTTTACCTTGATTGTCGTGGTGAGTATCTCGCCCACACGCGGGCAACGGTTCACCACCATGCCGTGTATGGCGCCTATGAATCCCAGTTGGATGGGCCGGTTTAGCAGGTACTTGTTGGTAAAACCGAGTCGGGCTGCACAGGTCTGTGCCATGTTTTCGGCCAGCGCACAGCCGTTGAGCAGGCCTTGCTCTGCAAAGATGTTGTCTTCTCTCACGGTGAATCGCGTGGTGGTGCTCGTTGTGTCGCAGTGCACAAGCCGGTCGATCATTACGAAGGGATCTTGCTGGGGCAGGAGCTCGTGCACGTCGATGTTGTTGAAGTTGTAGTCGGTCATTTCCAGAAATCGTAGTAGTTGAACCACTGGTGCGGATAGCGCTTGAGTGTGGCCTCAAGGTTGCGGGCATAGGCCTGGGCCAGCGATTGCATCTTGTCTTTGGGTTTTACAGCATCGCTGGATGGAGCAATCTCGGCAATGATGATGCGGTAGCGCTTCACGTTATCCTTCATCACCTGCACAGCGAGCACGGGCAGGTCGCGTTGCACAGCGAGCGCAAAAGGCCCCAGCGGGAACTTGGCCTTGGCACCCATGAAATCGCATTTTAAATACCGGGGAGATCCCAGGATGCGGTCGGCTGGTATGCTTAAAATCTCCCCGTTGTCCAGGGCGTTGCTCATCATGAAAAGGTGCGACATGTCGTCGCTCACAGGGATCATGGCGATGTTGTTTTTCTCAAGCTCTTTCTTCCTGTTTTGCATGATGGTGATGGCTTCGCCGCTATATACCAGGGCGTTGAGTCGCTTGAGCCTGGCACTCAGCGTGTAGCCGGCAATCTCGTAGTTGCCGGTGTGGGAACTCAGTATCAAGAAGCTGCCTTCCTTGTGCTCCAGCTCTCGGTAGCGTTCATAGTGCTCCAGCGTGAAGTCGAAAGAGCCCCCCGAGTACATGTAGAAGCGGTCGATGATGACCTGCCCGAAGCGGTAGTGGTTTTTCCCTACTGCAACAAAGGCTTTTACCCGGTTGTAGCCCAGCCGTTGCCTGAAGTAGCGGTACTGGGCCAGGTAGCCCTTGTGCCCGAAAAGCATGCAGCATGGCACTACGGCCACGGCAAGCCCTGCATAGATGAACCGCAGATTCATGACCTTGAACGATGCAATGAGCATGCGGTGCATCCAGGGTGTGCCCTTGGTGTTGCCTTTCCACTGGCGTTCCATGACTTGATGAGTGTTCTTGACCGAGGCGACAGGTGCCGGCGCCTTTTACTGGTGATTGACTTTGCTCTCGATGTAGTCGCAAAATTGTTGCAGGGTGGCGACACCGGCCATTTCTTCGGGCTTTATCTTGAAGCCGAACTGTTTCTCGACAATGACCACGATGTCGACATAGTCAAGGCTGTCGATGCCCAGGTCGTCTTTCAATTTTGCCCCCGGGGCAATCTTGTCTTCATCTATTTCAAGATCCTCGATGAGAAAATGCTTTACTTTTTCTTCTATTTCTTTTCTTTCCATATTTTATGCTATTGTGTTGTTGGTTCTATTTCTTGTTTTCCTGCTGCAAGGGGCTCATGGCTTGCTGCACACCACGATGCTGTGCCCTTGTCCCAGGTTGTCGTGCACATCCTCTATTTTGAGGCCGGCTTGGCCTATGAGCCTTGCCAAGTCGTCGCTGTGCATCATCTTGCTGTTGCCGTTGGCCATGGCAGTGAAGTAGAGGCTCACTTGAGTGAGACAGAAGGCGGCTGGCTCGTAGCGCTGCCTGTCCCACAATGTCTCCATGATGTAGAGGCGGCTGTGCTCGTCCATCACCTTGGCAGCTCGGCCCAGTATGCTCACTATCTGGTCTTCGGCAAAGCAGTCCAGAAACTGGCTCATCCACACTGCATCAAAGTGCGGCTCGGTTGGGAACTGAGCTTCAGGGTCGAGCAAGTCGATGCCGTGGCCGTGCAGTCGGGAGGCTTCGGCAAGGCCTTGGGTCGCCTCGCGCATCATCTCGATTTGCTGTGGCAGGTCGAGAACGGTGACGTTGATTGCAGGGTCATGCTTCAGGCAGCGCACTGCCCACCGCCCGGTGTTGCCCCCCACGTCGCACAGCGTCTTGGGCTTGCGTTCAAACACGATGTTGAGTGCCTCGTCAAATGCGCTGTCGCTGTAGAAGTGGTCAAAGGCCAGCCAGCTCTGACGGGCATGGCGGGGTAGCTGCGAGAGACCCTCGTAGATTGTAGGCCAGTTGCCCAGAGCTTTCAGCCCTGCCGGTTTGCCCTCGTTCAACGCCTGCTCCAGGCGAAACATGCCCTCGTAGTTCACATCGTTGTTAAAGTCGATGTTGACGCGGGTGGCCGGGTCGTTGATGAGAAACCAGCCTGTCTTTGCGAGCCTGAAACGGTTGCTGTCTTTGTCGACAAGCACTGTGCCTATTGTGAGCGATGCCTCGACAAGCACTTGCACGGCATAGTGGGTCATGCCCTTGGCGGCAGCAATCTCGTCGATGGTGAGACCCGTGTCGCTGTCGCGCAGCAGTTGGAGTATGCCCAACTTGAGCATGAGTCTCGACACTTGAAACACGATGGGGCCAAAGGCGATGAACTCGGCCATGCGCTGGGCATCGCGTGCCGAGAGTTGCTCGCGGGTGTAGCAGTCGAGTGCAGGAGAAAGATTCATTGTTTCGCTATTTTTTTCAACACGAGTGCGCTGTTGGTACCGCCGAACCCGAAGGAATTGCTCAGCACCGTGTCGACCTGGGTGTCGACAGTGGCAGTAGCGAGATTCAACGGCTCGCTATACTCGTCGGGATTTTCAAAATTGATGTTGGGCGCCACAAAGTTGTGTTGCATCATGAGCAGCGAGTACACGGCCTCGCTGGCTCCGGCCATCCAGCACTCATGGCCCGTCATCGACTTGGTGCTCGACACGAGTGCATGCGTGCCGTTGAAAATGTGGTCGATGGCCAGGGCTTCGATCATGTCGCCTTGCGGGGTGCTTGTGGCATGGGCATTGATATAGTCGATGTCGTCGGGACTTGCCATGGCATCGCGCAGGGCACGGCTCATAGCTGTCACCGAGCCTGAGTCGCTGGGCTGCTGTATGCCGCCGCCGTTCGACGAGAAACCGTAGCCTGCCACTTCGGCAATGATGTTGGCTCCCCGGGCCAGGGCGCTGTCGTAGTCTTCAAGCACAAGTGCGGCAGCACCGCCGCTGGGCACGAGGCCGTCGCGGTCGCGGTCAAAAGGCCGCGAAGCCTGTTGCGGCTGCTCGATGCGCTTCGAAAAGGCATTGAGGGCGTCGAACGATGCCATGGCGTGGTAATTCACCTCCTGGGCGCCTCCGCACAAGATGCGGTCTTGCAGCCCCTGCTTGATGAGCAGGTAGGCCAGGCCTATTGCGTGCGAGCCGCTGGCGCAGGCCGCGCTCACGGTGAAGTTGATGCCTCGCAGGTGGAAAATCGTGCTCAAGTTCATGTTCACGGTCGAGTTCATCGACTGGAACACAAGTGCCGACCCTATCATGGCCGAGTCGTGCTTCTCGTCCATGATTTTGGCTGTTTCTATCACTGGCCGTGACGAGGAGTCGTTGCCGAAGATGACGCCCACCTCGTGGTGCAAGAGAAAGTCGGTGTCGATGCCAGCGCCCTGAAAGGCCTCGAGCGAGGCCATATAGGCATACTCGGCCTCCTGTGGCATCCCTATGCGTTGCCGTCGGCTCAGTTTTCCTTTGAGTTCAGGCTCGGGCACAATGCCTGTGAGGGGCGATTGGTAGCCATAGGTGATGCGGTCGTGGTCGATGCCTATGCCCGATTTGCCTGCATAGAGCGCATCTTTTACCTCATTCAAACTGGTGCCCAGGCACGACCATATTCCCATGCCGGTTATTACTACCCGTCTATTGTTCATGTACTTGTGTTATTATTTTTGTTTTATGTGTAAAGTCCACCGTTTATCGAAATCACTTGGCCGGTGATATAGGCTGCCTTGTCGCTGGCCAGGAAAGCCACAAGCTGGGCCACTTCGTCGGGCTTGCCAAAGCGCTTCATGGGTATCATCTGCTTGAGCGAGTCCTCGTCGAGGTCTTTGGTCATGTCGGTCTCAATGAAACCAGGTGCGACGGCGTTGACTGTCACCTTGCGCGGTGCCACTTCCTGTGACAGTGCCTTGGTAGCGCCTATCAAGGCCGCTTTGGCTGCCGAGTAGTTGGTCTGGCCGGGCAGGCCTTTCAAGCCCGAGAGCGAGGCGATGTTGATCACGCGGCCGCTCCGGTGGGTGAGCATGTCTTTGAGCAGGCGGCGCGTGAGGTAGAAAAAACCGTTGAGCGTGGTGTCGAGCACGCTGTGCCACTCCTCGTTCTGCATGAATATCATGAGATTGTCGTGGCGCACGCCCGCGTTGTTGACCAGCACCGAGATGAAGTTGTCGGGGTGAGCGGCTGTCCACTTGGCCACGGCGTCCTCAATCGCGCCAGGGCTCGACACGTCAAATGGCAACAGCTCGCAGCGGCCGCCTTGCGACTCGATTTCTTGAGCCACAGCACGAGCAGCCTCATGGTTGCTGTGATAGTTGATCACAACGACGTGGCCCTGCTGGGCAAGAGCAAGCGCGATGGCACGCCCTATGCCGCGAGAAGCTCCTGTTACTAGTGCATATTTCATTGTGCTTGCGTTCAAGTTTTACTACAAATTGCAAATTTACTATTTTTTTGTCGCCTGCTGGCTATCATTCTGCCAAATGGGCACTTGTGCTGTGTTAATAATAATAAAAAGAGGCTGCGGCAGTCGTTGTGTCTTGCATCTCTCTCTGGGCGCAACGGCGGTGTGTGTCATTTGCTTGCTTCGTTACCGTTGCGGGCTTTCTGTGGGTGTGGTGAGCCCCATAAGCGGGTTTTGAGAGTCTGGCACAAGTGCCTGAGCACGCCCCTGGGCGAGTAGAGTATCATCCGGGGGCCTGCCCAGCGCATCACCATTTTTATGCGTTGGCGCTCAGTGGGAGCGTAGCAGTGTATGGGGCAATCCTTGCACGCAGGTTTGGCCTCGCCGTAGCGGCAGTGTTCCAGCCGGTTGCAGGCATACTGGGCCAGGCGCATGAACTCCTGTCGCGATGCGTCGTCGTTGCAGCGATGGCGGGCGTAGATTGTTATCATCTTGCGCAATATGTACTTGTCGTGTTCGATGCGTTGCATGGCGGCTGTAGACTTTTGTTACTATTGTGCTTGGATGTCCTTGATGGGGTCGTGTGACTTGAGATACTGCTCTATGCTGTCGATTTCGCGGTAAAACGGTGTGTCGTCTACAGTCTTGGGGCACCTCTCTCTAACCTCGTCATAGGTCTTGCGGTTGGCCGGTGCCAGCTGGGCGGCAATGTCGAGGCAGTCGGTGGCTTGGGCCAGCGCGATGTAGAGTATTGCCATCACCTGGCAGCAGTTCTCAATCACTCGCTTGGTGAGCAACGCCGTGTTGGTTCCCATCGACACGATGTCTTGATTGTCGTTGTTGTTGGGAATGGAGTGTACATAGTTGGGCATGGCCAGCGTTTGGCACTCGGCCGTGGTCGATGTGGCGGTAAACTGGCAAGCTTGCATGCCGTAGTTGAGCCCCAGCGTGCCCATGTTGAGGAAGGGCGGCAGGATGCCGTTGATGCGGTCGTGCATCAGGTAGTTGAGTTGCCGCTCGGCAGTCATGGCCAGCCTCACCAGTGCGATTTTCACCTTGTCCTGTTCCAGCGATATGTAGTCGCCGTGGAAGTTGCCGCCGTGCAGCACATCGCCTGCGACGGGGTCGACGATGGGATTGTCGCAGGCCGAGTTGAGCTCTTCCTCGAGCACGCGGCGCGAGCAGGCAAGTGTCTCGGCTATGGGGCCCAGTATCTGTGGGGTGCATCGCAGCGAGTAGTAGGCTTGCACCTTGTGCTCAAAGGTCGTGGTATCGCGGTGGCTGCTGTCGTAGAGCTCGTGCTGGCGTTTCCTCAGGCACTGGCTCCCTTGTGCCAGCTTGCGCATGCAGCGGGCCACATGTTGTTGCCCCTCGTGCCGTCGGGCCGCATTGAGCTCCTCGCTCATCATGTCGTCGTAGGACGATGCTATCTCGTTTATCCACACTGCCGCAGCAATGCTCCAGTCGAGCAGCCGCTCGGCCATGAACTGGTTGACTATGCCTATTCCAGTCATCACCGAGGTGCCATTGGTGAGCGAAAGCCCTTCTCTTATGTGTATTTGTAACGGTTGCAGGCCATTGATGCGCAACACCTCGCCGGCGTCGCGCCACTGGCCCTTGTAGTGCACTTGCCCCTCGCCTATGAGCGTGAGCGCCATGTGGGCCAGTTGCACGAGGTCGCCGCTCGCACCCACCGAGCCATGCTCGGGAATGAAAGGAAAAATGCCGCGGTTGATGAATTGCACCAGCAGGCGCACGGCGTCGGGGTGCACGCCCGAGCGTGCTTGCAGCAGCGTGCCTGCACGTGCTATCATGGCTGCTTTCACGCACGTGTCGTCGAGTGGTGCGCCTGCACCAGTGGCGTGGCTGCGTATGATGTTGTATTGCAGGTCTTTGAGATGCTTGTCGTCGACACGCCATTGCGCCATGGGGCCAAAACCGGTGTTGATGCCATAGATCACCTTATCGGCTGCAAATTTCTTTAAAAATTCATAGCACGCTTCCACATCGTCGAGCGGTAGCGAGGCCATGTCGATGGTTTTGCCCGAATACAGGATGCTGCTCACATCCTCAAGAGAGAATACAGGGGTTTGCATAGTTTGCATGTGTTGAAAAAGTTTATTCTTGTCGGCTGCTGGCGAGGCACATTGAGGGCGTCAATGCCTGAAAAACGATAGAAAATAGCTGGGAAACGGCGTCTCGAAGCTCAAGGGCTCGTGTGTGCGCGGCTGGTAGAAGGCCAGTCTGAAGGCATGCAGGCACAACCGGCGTGCATGGTCGGTCGTGCTGCCATACTTGTAGTCGCCCACGATGGGGTGGTGCAGCACCTGCATGTGAACGCGTATCTGGTTTTTCCGGCCCGTGTGCAAGTGGAGTTCAATCAGGGCAAATGCATCGTTCTGCTCGATGAGTCGCCAGTCGGTGCTTGCCCATTTGCCGCCATTGTTGGTGCGGCTGCTCACGATTTTCAGGCTTGGAGTGTCTTTTAGCCAGCTCTCGATGTGGCCGTGGTCTTTCTCCATGGGACCTTCAACCACTGCTACATAGCGCCGGTCGATCACCGTCTTGTGCCAGTCGGCCGTCATGAGCTGTTGGGCCTCGACGCTCTTGGCATACACCATGAGCCCGCTGGTGCGCGTGTCGAGGCGGTGCACCACATGGGCGTGACAGCGCTGGTGGGTCTCAATGAAATAGCGGTCGAGCAGGTCCTTCATGTTCAGACTGTTGCGCCCCACTCCCATCGAGAGCACCTCGTCGGCCTTGTCGACGACAATCACGTCGTCGTCTTCATACACGATGTTGAAGTACTTGCCAAAGTCGAAGCGTGTGCGCGTCTCCGGCCCCGGGTGCTTGCTTATCTCGACCAGCATGTCGGGCACGACTTGGAAATCGTGACGCGTCTGCACCTGGTGGTCCACCATCACGCCGCCACCGCTCAAGATGGCTTTGGCCTTGTTGCGGCTTATGCCGTCGAGTTTCTTCATCACAAAGTCGAGCAGCCCCATGTTCTCTCGAGAGAGAAACTGGGTGAACTTGGTGTCGACGCGGGGAACTCCGCCCTTGTGTTGCCTGTTGCGATACATGATGCTGCAAAGGTAGCAAAAAATGTTGACACTCAGCCAGCCTCGACCTATACGATTTGGACGACCTCACAAGGCTCCCGTCGCCAAGTTGGGATTGAAGCTATGTTGCCCTCTATATTGAAATGTTGTGACACGATTTTGGGAATCGTTGGTAATATTATTTTTTGTCACTAACTTTGCACACTAATTTTTCTGACAATGGCACCAATACGCAAGACAAAGAAAACAAAGTGGGAGCAGTCGGCTACCGAGAAGGCACTCCTCTCGTTTTTTGACCTGTACAATTGCAAGTTTACGACACATGACTTCGATGGCGGCAAGTTCAGGAACTACAGCTTTGTGTTCCAGGGCGGACACTTTGTGGCCCGCTTGTTTCGCGACACCGAGGGCGTTGAGGTGATATTTCCTTGCATTGCCGAGGGGGAGATGGGCTACTACACCATGGTGCTCTCTTTGTGCAACCGGTTCAACCGGCTGAGTCTGCGCTACAAGTTCAGCTACGAGCTCGACGACGACAAAAAAATGGTGACGGTGCACATGTCGTTTTTTGCCGAGACCGTCGATGCCTTGACGTTTGAAGACAACCTGCAGCACATCTTTGCCGACGCCCGTGCCTTTGGCGAGGCTTTCGACCAGGAGCTGGGCATGGCCAAGCGCGACAATGGTGCCGACCTGGGACACGCATTTGCCGCCGACGAGCGCGAGACCTTTTTGCTGCGGCACATGGAGTTCAGCAGCCAGAGTGCTCAATTCCAGTTCCGCCCCAACGATGTTGAGCATCTCACCGTTGGGCAGCTGGTCGACAACTTGCTCGACCGCGCCCCGCTCGTTTTCACCAGGCTGCAGGTGTTGACGGGCACGCTCAATGAGATTACCGACAGAGAAGCCATCGAGAACTTTGACCTGTCGACCGCATTGATCGACGGTACAGGCAGCCAGGCTAAGTTTGCTTGCGACAGCGCCGTTGTTGTGCTGCATTACATCACCCCGGGTGTTGCTGGCGAGACCGAGCGCACAATCACCTTCATGTTGAGAAACGAGGGCAGCGACGGCGACACGCTCTACTATCGCATCAATGTGCTTGTGGAGCCTCGCGACACGAGCCTGCGCAACGCACTGGACTCGGCCAGCGACGACGTGATGCCGTCGACGATTACTTTGCTTGTTGCACGCGACCTCACCTCCACGCTCAAGAAGCGCCAAGAGTTTGACTACATGTGGAAAGATGCTGCTATCAAGCTCAAGGAGGGCAAGGAGAGCGAGCTCAGCGAGACGCAAAAGTTTGTGGCCGATGTCAAGAAGCCCGATATTGCCTTCAACATGTATTGGGGCCATGAGTGCATGTGCCGCGAGCGCTATTACGAGGCCGTGCTCTATTTCAAGAATGCCTACAACGCGATGCGGCTCAACTATTTCGCTATGGACAAGAAGTCGAAGAGCATGTTCTACGGGCTGTGCTACTTCATAGGCTTCGGCTATTGCGAGTTGGGCCTCTATGAAAAGGCCTACTACTATCTCGACCTGGTGGGCGACATGGGCAAGATCGACTTCACGAGTGAGTTTATCAACGTCATGGCCAATGCCGGCGACCTGCGTGTGTTTCAGTTCATCGAGGATATCATGGGCGACATCAAGGAGGAGTATGACCAAGACGAGGAGCTGCCCGAGCGTGTGCAGCGTTTTGTCGATTTCATGCGCCGCCGGCGTGCCTTCTCATTGATCACCTTCGGCGAGCTCGACGTGGCCGAGAGCGAGTTTAAGCAGATGCTCAACGAGCCCGAAAACCGTGACTATGCTATCGATGAGCTGGCCTTTATCCAGCACAAGCGCGACAGCCGTCGGGCTGCCGGGGGTGACCATGTGCCTGGCAAGCAGCCCGAGCAGTAGCCGCCGCAACAATACACATAGTCTTTTTTTTTCAACAAAAAATCACCCGTTGTGCTGCATGGGCGCGGCTTGCATTGTTGTGCTCATGCTGCCGGCCCGTAGCCTGTCGTAGTCGCCGCTGGCCTTGAGCCTCCTGAGCCAGCTGTTGAAGAAGGCTTGCAGGCTGCGGTTGCCGGCCCGCAGCACCCAGCACTGAAACTGGGTGAAGCTGATGGCGGTGCCCACGTCGACCTTGCCGCGATAGCTGCGTGCCAGGGCTCGGGCAATGCTCTCGTTGACGACGGCATATTTCACTTCGCCCGAGGCCACCTTCAGGAAGAGCTGCTCGGGCCCATACTGCCTGTCGCTGGCCACAACGATGGTGTCGCCTATCTCACGGCTCAGCCCCGCCACGCGGTCGGCCATGGGCGAGCCGCTCACCACCCACACGGTGTCGCCGGCCAGGTCGAGCTGCGACTTGATGGCAACTTGCCCCGAGGGCAGCACCCGCTGCACGAGCACCTGCTTGTCGAGCATGACAGGGTCGGTGAAGAGAAACCGCGCTTTGTTCTCGCTGGTGACCGGATACTCGGCGGCAACGAGGTCGTAGTAGCCCTTGTTGAGGGCTTGCAGGGCCGAGGCAAGGGTCACGATGGGGTGAAACTTCATGGGTCGCTTGCTGCGCAAGGCTATCGTGTGCAGCAGCTCGTAGTGAAATCCGACCAGGCTGTCGCCGCGCTTGTAGTAGAAAGTGGGGGAGTAGGCGATGGCAATGTCGAGCGTGTCGCCGCCGCTGTGATGCGTGCCGGCTGTGGCTGGCTGTTGCACAGGGCTCGACGTGCTGCAACGGTGCAGCGCGTACATGCAGGCTATTGCCACTGCAAGCAGTGCAATGAGGATGCCCGCGTTGCCATGTCGTGTCTTGCTGGCTTGCTTTAGCATGATGTTGTGTGAGTTGAAGTTATAGTCGGTTTTTGTCGCAATAGCTGTAGTAGCGGTCCTGGCACACGATGATGTGGTCGACAAGCGGGATGCCCACAGCCTGGCACCCGGCAGCCACCTTTCGCGTGAGAGCATCGTCTTGGGGGCTGGGCGTGGGGTTGTCGCTCGGGTGGTTGTGTGCTATGATGATAGTGTCGGCCAGCTCCTCGATGGCCGCCTTCAATATCATCTTCACATCGCCCACGGTGGCGCTGGTGCCGCCCTGGCTCATGCACTTGAGCCCCAGCACATGCTTGGAGCGGTTGAGAAACACCACCCACAGTTGCTCGTTGGTGTTGTCTTTCATGCGCATGCGCAGGTAGCGATAGGCATCGTCGCTCGATGTGATTTGGGGCCGTTGCTCCACCTTTTCTATCTGGTAGCGGCGTGCAAGC
Organism: Sodaliphilus pleomorphus; assembly: GCF_009676955.1. GTDB lineage: Bacteria > Bacteroidota > Bacteroidia > Bacteroidales > Muribaculaceae > Sodaliphilus > Sodaliphilus pleomorphus. The sequence continues at coordinate 2,845,672 of NZ_CP045696.1, forward strand.
TCGAGGGCTGCTTCAAGCTCGAGGGCCTTGACCTCGCCTATGCCTTTGTAGTTTCTCATCAGCTCCTTGTAGCCCCGTCGGGCAATGTTGTAGAGCTTGCCGCCATTGTCGTTCAAGATGCGCTGGCACAGGTCGACCACGCTCTCGCCCGGCGAGCCGCTGCCCACGATGATGGCAAAGAGCTCGGCTATCGATAGCGCTGCAAATCCTGAGCGCTTGGCTTTCTCGCGCGGTCGGTCGTCGGGGGCCATGTGCACCTTGAGGGTGCGTGTGCCTATGAGGCTGGTGTTGTCGTCGACTTGTTGCTGTTGCATGGCACAGGTGTTTTTATTTTATTTTCCCTTGCGCAGGGCTATTTCCTCGTCGATGTTGCGGCCGTGCCTAAGCATGATTTTCCACACATAGGCCTTGATGAAGCCGCAGCCGTAGCTGCCCAGCTGTATCAGGCTTGTCACAACGGCAAGGCAGGCGATTTTCAAGCTCCTGGTCGAGACGGCGGCGCTCACCCACAGCATGGCGATGTAGAGTGCCAGGGGCAGCACGCACCACCAGTGCCAGGCGATGGCCAGCACAATGAGCAGCGCGCTTCCTGCCACAAACACTGCGGGCAGCGTGTGCACCAGCTTCAACGAGTCGGGATAGAGCAGCTTCAAGGTGATGCGCGACATGCCGAACACGTAGGTTTGCCGGGCAAACGACCGCAGCGTGTTGCGCCGCTTGTGATACACATAGCAGTCGCGAAACAGCGTGATCGAGAAGCCGGCCTTGCGTATGCGGGTGCTCATGTCGATGTCCTCGCTGAACATCTCGCGAAAGCCGCCCACCGTTTCCCACACCTTGCGGCTGTAGCCCATGTTGAACGAGCGGGGCACAAACTTCTCGAGCTGCACCTTGCCGCCGCGTATTCCGCCTGTGGTGAGAAAGGCCGTCATCGAGAAGCTTATGGCCTTCTGCGTGTCGTTGAAGTCGTTGCTGGCAGCATCGGGGCCGCCGAAGCAGTCTACTGGCTTTTGGGCCAGCTCGTGCTTGAGTGTCTTGAAGTAGTCGGCAGGAATCACGCAATCGCTGTCGAAGAAGATGAAGTACTGCCCACGGGCGCGCTCGATGCCGTAGTTGCGGGCTATGCTGCGGCCCTCGTTTTCCTTCCAATAGTAGCGGCAGTCGACCGCACCTGTGTATTTCTCCACAATGTCTTGGCAGCGTTCGGTAGAGCCGTCTTCGACGATAATCGCCTCAAAGTCCTTGTCGCTTTGCCCGGCAAGGCTCTGCATGAGGTCGCTCACCTCGCTGCGACGGTTGTATACAGGTACGATTACTGAAAAATAGGGCATGTCTCGATATTTAACTTGTTTAGCGTATTACGATTTTGCTTGCCTGCCTGCTGGTTGCTGTGGTCATGATGTAGACGCCTTCGGGCAGGATGATTGCGTCATCGTTGCACAGGTTGGCGATGGTCCTCACCAGCTGTCCTGCGGTGTTGTAGATGCGTGCCTGGCCCAGCGGCTCGCTGCATTTCACAACCACGCCGCCGTCGATGTGCAGCAGTGCCAGCGGCTTGTCGGCATTCACGCCGGTCACGCCGTTCACGTCGAGGGTGATGACGTTGCTTGCAGCCGAGGTGTAGCCCAGACGCAATGTTTGCACATAGTAGGTGTGCTTCTCCCCGGCCTTGCGGTCGTTGAACGGGTAACTCGTCTGGTCGGGCGTCATGGTGTAGGTCTCGCTCGAAGTGAGGTTGCCGTTGCCGTCATACACGGTGCGCGTGAGCAGGTAGCTGTCGATCGTGTCGGGGCTGGCCTCCCAGTTGGCTACATAGCTCGAGTCGGTGATGTCGGTGGCCGGGAGGGCTTTCACGGCGCTCAGGCTGGGCACGGGCAGGCAAGTGGCGGCAAGTTCCACCCCTATGCTTCCTGTGAGGCCGCCGTCGCTCAGCAGCAGTTTGGCCTTGTGGCTGCCCAGCGCGGTGGGAGCATAGGTCACTGTGAGCGGATATCCCTCGCTGCTGTTCGCTGCATCGCGGGGTATCTTGGTCACATTGGTCGAAAACATCTCATAGTTGTAGCGGTAGAGTTGCACGCTCAAGTCGTTGGTCAGGTTCTTGCCCTTGATGTAGACGGTGTAGTCGATGCTCTTGCCCAGTGCAACCTCGCCGAAGTCGAGCGAGGTGCCCTGCGTGGGCGTGATGAGCTCGGGCTTGCTGGTCGTGCCGCCGCCGCCACCTGTGGTGTCGTTCGCATTGAACACCTGGCCAGCCTTGTTGCCCCATATGTACTCGGCAAGCTGCGGAAGGTCGATAAAGGGGTTGCGATTGTTCTGTATCTTGTACACGGCATCGTTGCGGCTGGTCTCCTTGTCGCTCACAGGATCGTTGCGGCTCCACTTCATGAGCATGGCAATCGACCAGTCGTTGAGCGTTTTCCACGTGCTGTTGTTCACCATGTAGGTGTATTTCCAGGTGTAGTCTTGGTAGCAGGTGGCCATGTAGAAATAGGTGCGTGCAAAGTCGCCCTTGTAGCGGTCGTCGGGCTCAAATACAGTGCCGCTGCCGCCGCCCTCGCCGCTCACTGGCGTGCCCACCTTGCTCACGCCGTTGTCGAACGTTGCGCTCGACACCTCGCCCAGCGGATGGTTGCTCTTGGCCAGATTGGCAGGCCCGTCGCTGGGATACAGGTGGTTGAGGTCGGTATAGGCATCGACCACCGCGCCGCCCCACCAGCTCTTGGGGAAGGAGTGCTCGCGGTTCATGCCTTTCACGGCCGAGCCACTGCCGTTGTAGTAATAGGCGTTGTCGCTATACATGTCCCACACGCGGCTGTCGTTGTCGGGCATGTGGTCGGTCGAGGGGAAGTAGTACCACAGCGAGTTGTAGGTGACCACCGTGTGAGGTGCTATCAGGTTGTGCACGGCGTCTTTGAGCGCTTGTCCGCTCAAGCCGTTGAGCGATTTGTAGTAGCCTGCCGGTGCCGAGGCACTGGCGTTGAACCGCAGCAGGACCACCGTGGCTGCTATCGTGAGGCAGTAGAATATTTTTCTCATATTGGAGTTTTTTTGTATTGTTCTCTGTGCGAATGGCAAAGTTATGAAAAATAACCGAGACTATGTCGCTTTGCATTGCAAAATCTACCCCCAGGCACATGGCTACTCTCAACTGGCCAGTGCAAAATTAGCGATTTGCCGGAAGAAAACATTCATTGGCACGTTTCACTACTCTCTTGTAAAAAGCAAAAAGCAATTACATGTAAGCCCAGAATGCGGAAAAACGCTTTCATGTTCTATACTGATTCCGAATTTTGCGTTTATGCAACTGCTGGCACGAGGGCGACTGGATGCGAGGGCGCCGCGACACAAAAAAGCCCCCCGCTGCATACTTCTTCTTTTACCAGCGGTGGGGGCTTTGTTGTTATGGCGTGTGCGTGTGGCTATCGACGGCTGCCATAGGCCTCGAGGGCTTTCTCGAGGAGCAAGACTGCGCGCTTCATGTCTTCGATTTTGAGCACGTAGGCGATGCGCACCTGGTTCTTGCCGGCGCCGGGAGTCACATAGAAGCCCGCGGCAGGGGCCATCATCAGGGTTTCGCCCTCGTAGCTGAAACTGGTGAGGCACCACTTGCAGAAGTCCTCGGCATCGTCGACGGGCAACTGAGCCATGGTGTAGAAGGCTCCCTTGGGCATGGGCGAGTACACGCCTGGTATCTTGTTGAGTCCCTCGACGAGCACGTTGCGGCGGGCTACATACTCATCGTAGGTGTGCTTGAAGTAGGATGCAGGGGCTTGCAGCGAGGCCTCGGCCACGATTTGGCCCAGCAGTGGCGGGCTCAGTCGGGCCTGGCACAGCTTCATGATGGCACCGCGCACGGCAGCGTTCCTGGTCACAACGGCGCCTATGCGTATTCCACACTCGCTGTAGCGCTTCGACACCGAGTCGATGAGGATTGTGTTGTCGTCGATGCCCTCGAGATTCATGGCGCTGAAGTAGGGCGTGCCTGTGTACACATACTCGCGGTACACCTCGTCGCTGAAGAGGTAGAGGTCATATTTCTTCACCAGGTCGCGCAGTTGCATGAGCTCTTGCTTGGAATATACCGAGCCGGTGGGGTTGTTGGGGTTGCATATCATGATGGCCCGTGTCTTGGGCGTGATGAGCTTCTCAAACTCCTCGATGCCAGGCAGGCTGAAACCGTCTTCGATCTTGGTGGTGATGGTGCGCACCACGCAGCCCACACTCTTGGCAAAGGTCATATAGTTGGCATACACAGGCTCGGGGATGATCACCTCGTCGCCAGGGTTCAATGTCGACAGGAAGGAGAAGAAAATGGCCTCGCTGCCGCCTGTGGTGACGATGATGTCGTCGGGCGTGATGTTGATGTTGTACTGGGCGTAGTAGTGCACCAGCTTTTCACGATAGCTGGCAAAGCCCTGCGAGGGCGAGTACTCGAGCACTGTGCGTGTCACGTGCTTGAGCGCGTCGAGCCCCTCCTGCGGGCTGGGCAGGTCGGGTTGACCGATGTTGAGATGGTACACCTTTATCCCGCGCTGCTTGGCAGCGCTTGCCAGGGGAGCCAACTTGCGGATGGGTGACTCCTGCATGTTGAGAGTGCGTTGAGATAATTGTGGCATGTTTTGCGTTAATAAAGTTGTATTTATTAGAAGTTATTTAGTTGTTATGTTTTGTGCATTCAAGCACCTTTTTATGTCGATTTTCTGTATATTAGCGATGGTTGCCAGCCCCTTCACGACAGCTGGCCGTCACTAGATGCGGGTGTAAAGTACGCAAAAATTCTCGACACGGCCAAGCGATACAATCAAAATATTTTCACTTGCCCGAAACACTTCATGCTCGTTGCGTTGGCGTGCTGCACCAAGCAGGCGTGTAAACACAAAAAAATGCATAAAATCGAGACAAAGTTGGCCCCGGTGCTTCAAAAATAGAAAATAATGGAGTAACTTTGCCAAACTATGACATCTAAGTATATCTACGACGAGGAAAGGATCATCGACGAGTTGCACCATCAGTCCACTGTGCGACAGGCCTTCGGCCGGGTGATTGAGCACTACTCTCAACCGCTCTACTGGCAGATACGCCGCATGGTCATCGACCACGACGATGCCAACGATGTGCTCCAGAACACCTTTATCAAGGCCTGGCAGAGCATTGATAATTTCCGCGGCGACGCCAAGCTCTCTACTTGGCTCTACAAGATAGCCATCAACGAGAGTATCACTTTCATCAACAAGAAAAAAGCGCTCAACAACGTCTCGATCGACGATGACGACTCTTTCTTGGTCAACAACCTCGAGGCCGACAAGTACTTCGACGGCGACCAGGCCCAGCAGCGACTGCAGCTGGCCATTGCCAAGCTGCCCGAGAAGCAGCGGCTCGTGTTCAACATGCGCTACTACGACGAGATGAAGTATGAAGACATGAGCGAAATTCTGGGCACTTCGGTAGGGGCGCTCAAAGCTTCTTACCATCATGCAGTTAAGAAAATCGAGGCTTTTTTTTCTGAGAGTGATTAAACTTTTGTTGCTTTCTCAAGTCACATTATCGCAATGAAAAAAGAAGATTCTGAAATATTAAAGAAGTTGGGTAAAAATCCGGGATTCAAGGTGCCGGACAATTACTTTGCCGATTTCAGTAAGAATTTGACAGATTCTCTCCCCGAAATCCACATTACCGAAGAGGAGAAGCCCACATTGTGGTCGCGCATCAGCACCTACGTCTACATGGCGGCCATGTTTGCCGGCATCTGGTGCATGTTCCATGTGTTTGACATCTACAACGGCACAGCCGGCAAGGTCTCTCCCAAGACCGAGATGGCCAGTGGCGTGAAGGGCGACCTCAACACGGTGAAGGCTGCCAAGGCTGCCGACAATGCCAAGATGAGCTACAAGGACAGCATCGAGGCAGGCAGCACAGCTGGCGACAATGCGCCGCTCAAGGTGGCACAATGATGGCCGGCCGGGTTGAGTGAACAAGACGTGGGGCACGGTGCCTCGCCTTCTCAGTCATTTTTCTCTTGCTGTATCGTGCACAGTGCTGCTTTCACCAGGTGAGGGCAACGATACACCCAGCGCAACGACATGTTCTTCGCACGGTGTGCATGCACGCTTTTTCAAGTTGTGAAGTTCATTTTTCTCAGGCAAGCATGCTGAAAACGCATTTAAGAGAGAATAGGCAATAATCATTTCTGAGATTTCTAAGACTAACTTTCTCAATACCTGCAATCCCGTGGCACTTCGGTGTGCGAAGTGCCACGGGATTTTAGTTGTATATATTGCTGCTGCTTCGTGGGCGGTTAGCTGCCCAGGGGCTGGCCTGTGAGCAGCATGGCCAGGATGCGGCTGCGCTTCACTGCATAGATTGCAAGCAGCGTGACGGCAATCACGCAGAAGGCCACGGCAGCACTCAGCACCACCAGGGGCGTCATGCCCAAACCCATGGCCTTGAGCGGCTCTTGCAAGGCCGTGAGCGGAAACAGAAAGAAGTAGTGCAGCAAGTAGATGCCCAGGCTCTCATGACCCAGGAAGTCGAAGTAGCGGGCGGCCACGCCAGGGGTGTGCCCTTGGGTGTGGTACTCGTGCCGTCCCCATGGCTCGACCATGGCCAGTGCAATCACGATGAGTGCCAGGTGCATGAGCGGTGTTGTTGCCAGCGACAGCTCTTGCGAGAGCATGGCGTTGGCACTGTCGACGGCGCTGCCCGAGCCCTGTATCCACCATGGCATGTCCCAGGGATACACGGTGCAATAGAAGGTGAGGGCAAAGACGACGATGGCGGCTGCCACGCACCAGTCGTTGTGCCTGGCGCGGTCAAATGCCGCTTTCATGCGGTGGGCATACACTCCCATGACATACACTGGGAAGAATCGCGTGAGCAGCCCCACACCTGCGTAGTCTACATTGTTTTCCTCGCTTGAGAAAGCCATGCTCAGGGCTATGAGCGCGCCATACACCGCCACAAGCAGCACTGCGTGCATCCAGCCGCGTTTCAGCCTTGAGAGCGCATAGCTCAGCGCGTAGTACAGGAGTGACATTTCAAAGAGGCACAGCGTGAACCAGTAGCCGTCTTTCCAGTAGGATCGGTACAAGCCTGCCAGGTCGTGGCTCAAGGGCGACTGCAGCCCGCTGTGCGGGAAATACAGCACCCATAGCGGGGTGATGACCAGGAACGGGACGATGAGCTGCATGAAACGCTTCTTGATGCTGGGGGCCTTGAACATGGCCTTGTAGGTGAAATACCCGCTCACAAAGAAGAAGATGGGCATGTGCACCTGACCTATGAGCTTGAAAAGGAAGGCCGAGTCGATGCCCCTCACACACATGGTGAGCGCGTGGCCCATGACGACCATGAAGATAGCAATGCCCTTGAGCAGGTCGAAAGTCTCGATGCGTCGTTTCTTGTTGATTGACTGTTGATTCATTGTTTTTTTTTGTCTTCTGAAGTTGATTGTTGTTTAACGTCTATTGGTTGATTCTTTCGATGAGCGACGGGTGGATAAAAGTGGTGGCCACCGCCACAATGCCTGGAATGTTGACCACGACACGCCGGTCGCCCTTCACTCGCACAAATATGCCCTCGGCACCCTCAAACGGGCCTCCCAGTATGCGCACCCGGTCGCCCTGGCTGAAGTCGCCTGGATTGGGGTCGAGATAGATGAGCTGCTCGTCGTGGGTGCCTGCTACGGCGATGAAGCTCTTCATCTGCCTCTCGGGCACAATGATGGGCTTGTGGGTCTCCTGGTTCATGATGTAGCGCACGGGCAGGGCTGTGCTCGCTTTGTACTCGGCCATGCGTGCAGGCTCGATGTTGACAAAGATGAGGTTGTGCACCGATGGCACGAGCTTCTTTATCATGCGGCCTTCTCGCACCATGCGCTTGTATTGCATGGGCACAAAACTGTCGATGCCTCTCGCTTCGAGGTCGCTTTTCACCTTGAGCTCGCGGTTGTAGGTCACCCGCAGCGCATACCACACTTTGTTCTCTTCAGATTTGCTCTCCATCGCTGTGCAAATTTATGGATAAAATGTGGAATTGAGGCCGTGTTGGCGAAATTTTTATTTCCATTTCACGTTATCGATATAGTAAATACATCACATGACTCATGGCAAAGAAAATCGAAAAATGGAAAACTCTCGACACCCGCTACATCATCAGGCGCCCATGGCTCACGGCCCGGGTCGACCGTGTGCAGTTGCCCGACGGGCGCATCAACCCTGAGCACTATGTGCTTGAATATCCCGATTGGGTCAATGTCACTGCCATCACTGCCGAGGGCAAGTTTGTCTTCGTCAGGCAGTACCGCCATGCTTTCGACGACGTCTTCGACGAGCTGTGTGCCGGCGTGAGCGAGAAAGGCGAGCAGCCCGTCGAGGCTGCCCGGCGCGAGCTGCTCGAGGAGACGGGCTATGCCGGCGGCGAGTGGACGCTCACGATGACCATAGGCCAGAACCCCAGCACTTGCAACAATCTCACCTATTGTTTCCTGGCCCAGGGTGTCGAGAAGGTCGGCAGTCAGCACCTCGATGCCAGCGAGGATATCGAGGTCGTGCTCAAGAGCGAGCGAGAGGTCTACGACATGCTTGTGGCCGACGAGATGAAGCAAGCCCTCATGGCCGCACCGCTGTGGCGCTACTTTGCGTTGAAGGGTAAAACTTAATTTTTATGAAATCCTTTGATGCAGTGGCATTGTTTTTGTACTTTTGTGTAAAACAATAAATTTTTTTTAAAGAAAAGAGATGAGTGCAATTCCAATTATGAAAAATTCACACCACGACAATCGCTTGTTTTTACATGCTTGGCGTCGCAACTTGAAATTGTTGCTCAAGTCGCTGGGCATCGTTGTGCAACTGTTGTTGCCACTCACCATGTGGGCCGGAAGCAAGGCCGTGACCCCCGATTTTGATTATCCCAAAACTGTGAGCAAGACGGCCTTGGCCGACCTCAATGCTGCCATTAAGGCTGGCGACGGCAACAAGACCGTCGATGCTCTTGTGCGCTACACCCTGGCCCAGGGCTCCATCTCCAGCGACAACATGGCCGGGATTGTGGCCAAGGTCGACTCGGTCATCGCTCGCGAGACACGGCCCGACTATCGCGCACTGCTCTATAGCCTCGAGGCCCGCATCTTTGCCAGCTATCGCGACCAGTGTGCAGTCTACGATCGTCGCAACGACGAGGCTCAGCTCTCGACCGACTACAGCGAGTGGGACCGCAAGCAGTTTGACAACCGCGTCGACTCGCTTCTGCGCCTGGCGCTGGCCGACGAGGCTGCGCTCAAGAAGTGCCCGGTGGGCCAGTATGGCGGTGTGCTCAAGTATGACCTCCAGGGGTCCCTGTATGTACCCACGCTTTATGAAGCCATCACGACGTGGAACATAAACTTTTCCAATTGTGAGGCCGACAAGGCGGCCTGGGGCAAGGCATGGCTCGACTACGAGAAGCAGCAGGGCAACATTCCGGCCATCATGTATTGCTACGGGTCGGCCAACCCCTACGACGAGTCGCTCGGCGACGTGTATGAGCGATACAAGGACAGCGAGTACAGCGGCTTGCTGCTTGCTCAATGCACCTGGACCGACCAGTACAGCCAGCTCACCAGCTACATGACCCGCTTCAAGGGCAACTCGCGCTATGCGGGCGACATTGAACGCAAGATCAATTCGATCGAGAGAAAAAATGTGTTTGTTGACTTCGGGCAAGAGATTTGCTCTACCGATAGCGTGACAGTGAAAATCTCATCCCGCAATGTGAATCGTGCCACGATCAACCTGTATCGCGTGCCCGATGCTGTGCTCAACAGTGCCAGCTTCAAGAAACGTCATTATTCACGCCCTGTGTCGGAATTGAAACTGGTGGCCTCCCAGCAGGTCGACATTGCGGGCACGGTGCCTTTTGAAAGAGAGGCTGTTGTGAAGTTTTCCCCGTTGCCCTATGGAAAATATACTGTGTTGCCTGAGTTTGAGGCTGGGGGCAAAACAGTTGCCGACGGCGATTACAATGCAATGAACTTGTACATTGTGAGCGACCTTGCCAGCTTCACACTTGGCCAGGCAGGAGAGAAAGACCGCATCTTTGCTGTCGAACTCAAGACGGGAGCACCCCGCGGCGGTGTGAAGGTGAAAGGTGACAAGGGCTTTTCGGGCACCACTGCCAGCGATGGCAGCCTGCAAGTGCCCGATGATATCTACACCTACACCTTGAGCCAGGGCAGCGACAAGTATGGCTCTAAAGCCAATTGCGTCCATTTCTACTACAACGATGCAGTGCCTACCAAGACGATAAGCGGCTACACCGATTTGGGCATCTACCGCCCGGGCGAGACTGTGAAGTTTGCTGCTGTTGTTTATGAGACGGGTGGCGACTTGCGCCAGGTGATTGCTGGTGAAAAGGTGAAGGCTTCTTTAAAAGACCCCAATGGCAAACTGGTCGATTCCATGTGGTGTACAGCCGATGAGTTTGGCCGCATCGAGGGCAGCTTCAAGATACCTGCCGACCGCATGAACGGCCGCTGGTCGATAGCCTTCGGCGGTACATCGGGGCACTCGTCCTATGGCTATGTGACAGTGAACGTGAGCGAGTACAAGACACCCACGTTTACAGTCAGTTTCCCTGATGCAACTGACGCCTATGTGCGCAAGCAGCCTGTGAAAATCACAGGCAAGGTCGAGACCTACTCGGGCATGCCCGTGCAAGGGACCCAGGTTGAGCTGCGGCTCGTGGCCAAGAGCTGGTCGTGGTGGTGGCGCTGGAACAATGGCAATGACGATGATGACGACGAGGTCAACGACACTACTGTGGTGACCGATGCCCAAGGTGTTTTTACTGTCGAGTATCCTGCCCATCTCTTTAAGGAGAATGCCGATGCTGCTGGCGGCAAGATCGATGTCGACAGCTGGCGCAGCTACCAGTTGACTGCACAAGTGACCAATGTGGCGGGCGAGACTCACGAGTCGAGTACCAATTTCATCATCGGTCGCCATCGCGGCTTCACGTTTGCGAGCGAGGAGGTGACGTTGCTCAACGACAAGCCAGTGAAGATGCCTGTGACCTTCAACTCAACCGACGAGAACGACAAAAACGTGCCTTGCACCTACACTCTCTACGACAAGGCCCGCAATCGTGTGGTTGCCACGGGCACTTTCCAGTCGAGCGACACCACGCTCGACCTCACCCGTGTGCCGTCGGGGCAATACAAGCTGGAGGTCGAGGTTATAGGCGACACGTCTACTCGAGCCCGCGGAAGTGTCGTCTTGTACCGTGCTGCCGACAAGGCCGCTCCTGTCGTCGACGCGGCGATGTGGCTGCCCGGGCCCAGCCGCTATGTCGACAGCAAGAATGTGGCTCACGTGCTCATAGGCATCTCGGTGCCCAAGTCGCACATCTATTACATTGCCGCCAGCCGCAAGCGCATCTTGGGGCAAGGCTGGCTTGAAATGGGCAGGGGCATGCACGACTTCAAGGTGCAAGTGCCCAATGAGCCCGACGAGGATATCACTTTCCACTTCATCAACTTCTACAACGGCGAGAAGAATGAGGAGACGTTTACTCTCAGCTCCCCTGTCAACCGCCAGCAGCTCAAGGCCAGGGTAGTCTCGTTCCGCGACAAGCTTGTGCCCGGCAATAAGGAGAAGTGGACTTTCCAGCTGCTTGACAAAGACAACAAGCCAGTGAAGGGGGCTATGATGCTTGAAATGTATGACAAGGCACTCGACGACTTGGCTTCCAATCACTGGTCGTTCAGCCCTCGTGTGTACTATCCCAGGATGTTTGCCATCGACAGCTATTTCAACCCGTGGGGGGTGTGGACCAACTACTGCAGCTTTACACAAGCGGCCAAATATGCGGCCAGTCACTACCAGGCTCCTCAGTTGTGGCTCTACGACAGGGATTTCTTCTTAAATAGAGAAATTCTCTTATACGGTGCACGAACGCGTGTAGGGGGTGTATACGCCAATGAACTGTGCGAGTCTGTTGTCGTGAAAGACGAGGCACCTCATGCAGCCATGTCGATGAAGCGAGCCCCAATTGCACAGGCAGTCGCCGGCAGTGCCCCACGCTCAAGTCTCGGGCAGGTGAAGGTGCGCACGGCCGACGTAAAGACGGCCCTGTGGCGCCCGTTGCTGGTGAGCGATGCGCAGGGCAACGTCGCGGTCGAGTTTGAAGCTCCCGAGTACAATTCCACTTGGATTGTGCAGGGTATCGCCTATAATGCCCGCCTTGTTTCCGACAACTTCTCTCGCGAGGTGTTGACCCAGAAACCGGTGATGGTGAAGTCGAGCGTGCCGCGCTTCCTGCGCCAGGCCGACAAGGTCACCCTTGCTGCCACAGTGCAGAATGCCACGGCTCAGGCACTGACGTGCGAGGCTGTGATCGAGCTCTTCAACCCGCGCACTGGCCAGATTTATGCTTCGCGCAACTTCTCGCCAAGCATCCCGGCCAAGGGCACAAGTGCCGTGTCGATCGACTGGAGTGTGCCCGACTCGGTGCCCTTTGTGGGCTTCCGTGTGAAGGCTGTGGGTGGCAACTATGGCGACGGCGAGCAAGTGCTGATACCGGTGCTCAGCGCCGTGTCGCCTGTGATCGAGACCAAGCCGTTCTACATCGACCCTGGCACAGGTCATTTCACCGTGTCGCTCCCGCCACAGGTTCGCAATGGTGCTCGCTTCACACTGGAGTATTGCGACAACCCCGTGTGGTACTGCCTCACGGCTTTGCCCACCATCTACAGCGACAACCACCAGGTGGCCTCGAGCCTTGCCCATAGCCTCTATGCCCAAGTGCTGGCACGCGGCATTGCCAAGTCGCAGCCCAAGGTGGCCGAGGCCATTAATTACTGGAAGCAACACAGCGAGGACAGTGTGCTTGTGTCGATGCTGGCCAAGAATCAGGATTTGAAGATTGGCACGCTGCTGGCTTCGCCCTGGCTGGCCGAGGCCGACCGCCAGACCCTGCGCATGTCGAAGCTCGATGAGTTGCTCGACGAGGAGCGGTCGATGGCCGAATACCGCAGAATTGTCGATGGCCTCAACGACTTGCAGATGAGCGACGGCGGCTGGTGCTGGTATCGCTACCCGGGTTGCCGCAGCTCGTTGTGGACCACCCACGAGGTGCTTGAGATCATAGGCGAGCTGCAGCACTTGGGCTACATCAACGACGATGCTGCCATCAACGCCATGGTCAAGAAAGCCCTGGGCTACTACGACCGCGAGAACCTGCGACTGTTCAAGGAGCAGACCAAGCGCAACAAGCGCAACTATAGCGGCTTTGCCAGCTACGTGTATGTGCGCACGCTCTTCCCTGGCTATAAGCCTGGCCCCGACAATGCTGCCATGATCAAGAAATGCCTCTCGGCGATGACCACCGGTTGGAAACATGCCGACCTGGGCACCAAGGCATTCTATGCAATGGCCCTCAATCGCAATGGCTATCAGGCCGTGGCGCGCAACATCATTGCCTCGATACGCGAGTTTGCTATCACCAAGCCCGAACTGGGCATGTACTGGGACAACTTGCAAGTGGGCTGGCGCTACTTCGACAAGGTGGCTGTCACGAGTACCATCTTGCAAGCCATCAACGAGATCGATCCCCAACAGCAGGAAATCGACTTGATACGCAAGTGGATTCTGTTGATGAAGCAGAGCAACGACTGGGGCAGCAGCAGTCTTGCTGCCGATGCCGTCTATTCCATTCTTTCTACGGGCTCGCAGTGGCTCTCGCAACCCGCCACTCCGATCATCACGATCGATGGCAAACCGGTAGACTTGGGCAAGATGACTGGCTACCTGGGCTATGCGCGCACCACTGTGGCTGCTGCGCCAGGTGCCAAACTCGAGATTTCGCGCCAGGGCACGAGTCCAGCTTGGGGAGCCGTCTATGCACAGTATAACGCCCCCATGACCATCGTCGACGAGAATGCCATCACCGAGCTCTCAATACACAAGGAGTATTACACCTACGGGCCCGATGGCAAGATACACCAGGCCGATCCTGCCCGCTTGCGCGTGGGCGACAAGGTGCAGGTGCGTGTGGTGATAAAGAACAACAAAGACATGGACTATGTGACTGTGGGCGACGACCGCGGGGCCTGTTTTGAGCCAGTCGACCAGCTCTCGGGCTATCGCCAGACCGACGGTTTGTTCTACTATATCGAGACCAAGGACAGCCGCACCAATCTCTTCTTCACCTCACTGCCCAAGGGCACGCATGTGATCGGCTATGATGTGTATGTCGCCAGTGCAGGCGAGTATGCCGCAGGCATTGCCACGGTGCAGTGCCAGTATGCGCCCCAGCTCACCGCCCACTCGGCCGGCGCCCTCATCAAGGCCGCCCCCAAGCCATAGTGGCCGAAGACAATTTCATAGTAATCCCCCAAAAGCCAGGAACTACGCCGTCTTTTGGGGGGTTACAGTTTTATAGAGATGTGAAAAGCCTCAGTCGCTATATGTTTTTACATCGACAGGCAAGAAATGGCAACGGCCATGCTTGTCGGTCTCGTAGCAATAGGCGATGCGCAGCTTCTGGCCCATCGTGGGCTGTAGGCCTGCGTCGCAGCAGCGCAAAGTTTCACTCAGCTTCTTGTCGTTATCTACGATGTGGAACTTGCCTTGTGCCTCATCTACCCAGCTCACCACGGCGATGCAGTGCCTAAACTCGGCAAGTGCTTGGTCTCGATTGGAGCAAGGTGTGACAAAGACGGCCTTGTAGCCAGAGCCTTTGTCAGAAATTTCCTTGTAGGCGCGCATGGTGACAATGGTGCCTTTGGGTAGGTTGCTTGGTGCTGCAGGATAAAAGTATTTCTTGCTATCGGTGCTGTTGATAAGCGAGAATTTCTTCTGGGTGTTGGAGAAGGTGACCACACCCGTTGTGGCAGGCAATAGCGACCAAGGCTCGAGCGAGGTGGCCCTTACAAGCAGGATTGTGCTGACTGGTTTGCTCTGATTGCCGTCATTTCTGCGTTGTGTAATTTCTTTCAGCTCGATCACAGTGCCCATTTTGAGCTTATGCAAGATGGGAAAACGTGCAGTCTTGGTTTTCTCCTGGGTGCCGTCGGGTGCAAGTAGCATGCAACGTTCTTTCTTGTCGCCAGGAGAGGTCCACCTTTCAGCCAAGATGCGTTGCTTCCACTCAATATCGCTGTAGACCATCTCGAGTGCTGCGTCCTCGCAACGGCGCTCCATCGCAAAGTCACGCGCTGCCACGGTGCCTTGCGGGATTTGGTCGCGCAGTTGCTTGTAGTCGTCATTGAGCTTCCATCCATTTCGTGTGTAGCAGCGGCTGTAGGCTTCCAACTCGGCAAGGGATGCAGCTGGCGACTGGTGGCGCAGGTAGAGACGGGCGAGTTTCAGATGAATTTTCCCTACAAACTCCTCTTTGCTCCCAGTATTGCGGGCATGCACATAGAGGCCTGCTTTTATTTTCTCGTTGTTGGTGATGAAATCACCTAACTCATTCCACAGGAAGAACTTATCGGGCTTGCTGAGCAGTAAATGCTTGTAGCGGTCGATGACCTGAGAAGTGTCGCCCATCCATGTGTCGATGCCTATGCTTTGACGCAGTAGCCAGTCATCGTCGGGCACGTGCTGGAGTACCATCTTATAAATTGATTTGAGCCACAGCACATCGGCTTGGTCTCGATGATGATTGTCTTTAATCTCGTCGTAGCAGGCCTTGGCAGCCTTCTCGGCCAGGGAAGAATAATTTCCACCCTTGGGATTGGGGGTTTGCTGCCAATCCTCTTCGGTGAAATTAGCCACATCCCATTCTCGCAGAAAGGCGACGATGCTGAAAGTTACATCGTATTTTTCTTTGTTTAAATTCTCCTTGAAACGCAGGGCCGAGCGCAGCATGCAAGAGTGTAGCCTGCTGGGGCGATCTACTTGCAGGGTGAAGTATTCGTGGTAGATAGAGACATTGGCTTGAGCTTCTTGCCGAGTCATATCTGAATTGTTGACGGCCTGAAGGTAGCGGTAGAGAATCCATGCGTAGCTGGTGTGCAGAGATGGATCCAAGTCCTGCGCGCTTCTCACCTGGCTCCGCAACTGGGTGTAGGCTTCAACTGGGTGCTCTTTGCAAGCTGCGTTGCAGTTGTGGATGAGCGTGGCGTGAGGCAGGGCACGGCTGCATAACAAATCATAGCACCGTTTGGCATAGCCATTCTGGTCGTACAACTGGGGCAGGAGTTGTTTCATCACGTTGAGACTTTGAACCAGGGTAGTGGTATCGGTGCTATCAAGGTAACGGTCTTTACACAGCGAATAGAGCACCCAGTAGTAGGCGCTATTCACCCGCTTGTCGGTTGGGAAATTTTCATAGTCTTCTTTGGCTATGTCCAAGGCCTCTTCGAGATGGCCGAGGCTGCGCAGGTGGAATATTTCTCCAGTGCGGGGCTGTGAAATGGGCCTTTGGTTTTGCTTGAGCGGTTGTAAATTGGTCATGGTGGTTTGCCTTATTGTTTTGCTGAATGATTGATCATCGCAATGAGTTGTAGCAGCAACGTGTCATCGCTGCCTGATTTTGAACTGGGTTGAATGGAGGTAATAAAACCGTTCTTGTCGATGTTGCACTTGAGGTCGGCAAACGGTGCTGATGTGCGTAGGCAGTAAAGCACGTAATAGTTTGCCCGGTGGTCTACCACATTGGTAATGGTGATACCCAGCGTGTCGCAAGCCGAGATGATGACAGCGTGAAATTGTTTCAGCGCCTGAGTGGCAGGCTGGTAGTCGATGTCGTACATGGCCTCTGACTGATCGTTGAGCAACTGTAGTAACTCCTCGTTGTGAATATTGTTGTTTTTTTGGCAAAAAACGGGTGTACATGCCCGATTTGTCGTAGTAGCAGTCGAAAACGACCGTGCCTCCCTCGGGCAGAGCAATCGTGTAGGTATCGAGATAGGAACTGCATTTCACTTGGGTGAGCGTGTAGCCGTGTGCTTCGAGATTGGCGATGGCCGAGGCACACTGGTTTTGCTGGGCTGGGCTGGCATTGCGCGGCAGCAGCGAGATGCCGGGGATGGGCTTGTAGGCAAATGCTTCTTTGCTGGGCTTGCTCTTGGTGACAATGGAGCTGGAAACATTCAACTTGAAATTGAGGTAGCCTATGTTGGGCATGCTCACGCCGTAGAGGCAGCGCTTGGCGCGTGTGGTGGCAGTGTAGCTCCATCGCAGAGAATCGGCATTGAGGCCGCATCGGCGGGTGTAGTCTACAATCACCGAGTCCCACTCGCCACCTTGTGCCTTGTGGCAGGTAATGGCATAGCCATATTTCACCTGCAAGGCATTGAGATAGGGGTCTTGAAACATATAGATTTCCCATTTGAGCTTATTGTCGCCAGGCTGGGCCTTCTTCAAGTTGTTGAAACGTATTTTGGCCGAAGTATAAAGTGCTACCCATTCGTCGTGGGTGAGCGATGCCACATCGTTGTTGAGCAGGGAATCGATGATTTTGCATTGTCTCTCATTGCCATCTTGATCTCTGATGGTCACGGTGCGGAATGTGATGTCAATCTTTTGATCGGCATATTTGTTTTGAGGCAGATGCTCCACGTTGTCGCTTGCCGATTCTACAACAACGAAGTCGCCATTGTAATAGGCAGGCTCCATATCGGTGCCATAGGCGTTCTTCACCACTTGCAGCACGTCGCCACATTGCACGGTGTCTTTACCAGGGTAGTAGATGCTGCGTATCTTACGGTTGTAGTAGGCGGCCATGGCATTGGAGTAGACGATAATCATGCTCTTGTCGATAGTGGGCCTTGGGCATATCTTGACGTAGGTGTTGGCCACGTTGCACGATTCTATGTCCATAACCTCGCCTGGCTTGCGTTGGAATTTAAGTTCACCGCTCTTGGTATCGTTCAACCGGTTTCGCAGTAGTATGGCATTGTCGAGGATGGCGCTGCCATTGGCCTGTCGTATCACCTCGGTGAGATTGAACTCGGCCACTGCCAGCGAGTGCTTCTGAAAATAGGCAGTATCGAGGGCAGCCGAGTAGGTTTCGCCCACTGGGGGTAACTGTGCAGGGTCGCCTATAAACAAAATCTTGTTGCCAAGGTCAAGGCGGGCATACTTGAGCAAGTCGATGAGCAGGCTGCCTGAACCGAAATGCAGGATGTCGCCTTTTTGATTTTTCTCGCTCACCAACGAGGCCTCATCGATGATGAAAAGATTGCCAGTGGAGTTGTCGGCAGCACTATTGAGCTCGAAATGCACTTCCACGTGCTTGTATCTCTCGGTTTTGTCATCTTTTTCGTCGGGAGTCATTTTGATGCCCGTGTAATGATAAATCGTCTTGTGGATGGTAGCAGCTCTCATTCCTGTCTTTTCTTGCAGGATTTTGGCTGCTCGACCGGTTAGGGCTAGGAGTACAGGGTTGAGACCGCTTGCCAGGGCTGTGCTTGCAATGGGGTTGATGAGTGTGGTTTTGCCAGTGCCGGCATAGCCTCGCAGAATGAAGATTTGCTTGTCATCGTCGTCGAGAAAGTTTTTCACCGACTCGAGGGCGGCTTGTTGTTGGTCGTAAAGTTTCATAATGATATGGTAGTGCTTTGTTTAATGTTGTCTTGTTACTTTATGTTGGTATCTGGCTCCCAGGTCACGATACAGGACTCGAGCAGTGCTTTCCTGTCGTAAAAAGAATGCAATGATAGACGAGGAGTTACGTTCTCTCGAAGTCGATAACATTGTATTTGCCTTAGATCTCTATAGATCTAAAGGGTTGTGTAGAAACATGCTAAATGAGCCCTTTTTGCAATGTTGCAAAAACTGTGCCATGGGTTGCTTTCGATTATTTTCAGCCTGGTTAGGGAACCATAGGAGAAAGCCGGGTATCGTAGGGGTGCAATTTCAATCTTTTTAGTAACTTTGCAATAGATAATAATGATTACGACATGAACAAGAATAATCAGAAAGTGGCATTAATCACCGGTATCACCGGGCAAGATGGCTCCTACCTGGCCGAGTTCCTTCTCGATAAGGGCTATGAGGTGCACGGCGTGATGCGCCGTAGCAGCAGTTTCAACACGGGTCGCATCGAGCACCTCTATCTCGACGAGTGGGTGCGCGACATGAAGCGAGGCAGGCTGCTCAATCTCCATTATGGCGACATGACCGATTCCAGCTCGCTGATACGCCTCATCGAGGAAATCAAGCCCGACGAAATCTACAACCTAGCAGCTCAAAGCCATGTGAAGGTGTCATTTGAGGTGCCCGAGTTCACGGCCGAGAGCGATGCTCTGGGGGTGCTGCGCCTGCTCGAGGGCGTGCGCATAGCAGGCAGGGCTCATTGCACAAGGATTTACCAAGCCAGCACCAGCGAGCTCTTTGGCAAAGTGCAGGAGACGCCGCAGCGCGAAACTACGCCTTTCTATCCCCGCAGCCCCTATGCCGTGGCCAAGCTTTATGCCTACTGGATCATGGTGAACTATCGCGAGGCCTATCACATGTATTGCGCCAACGGCATCCTCTTTAACCACGAGAGCGAGCGCCGTGGCGAGAACTTTGTGACCCGCAAAATCACCGTCGCTGCAGCACGCATCGTCAACGGCTTGCAAGACAAGCTTTACCTGGGCAACTTGAACGCCCGCCGCGACTGGGGCTATGCCAAGGACTATGTGGAGTGCATGTGGCTCATGCTTCAGCAGCCCGAGCCCGACGATTTTGTCATCGCCACGGGCGAGCACCACACCGTGCGCGAGTTTTGCGCCCTGGCCTTCCACTATGCCGGCATCGAGCTCGAGTGGCAGGGCGAGGGTCTGGACGAGAAGGGCATCGACAAGGCAACCGGCAAGGTGCTTGTCGAGGTTGATCCCAAGTACTTCCGCCCCACCGATGTGGAGCAGCTCCTGGGCGATCCTTCCAAGGCCAAGACTGTGCTGGGATGGAATCCGCGCTCTACGACCTTCGACCAGCTTGTGCGCATCATGGTCGAGCACGACCTCGAGCACGTGAAAAAAGTGTATCATCTCAAGTGACAACACATCTGCACGACAAAGCAAAATAATATCGAAACCGTATCATGCTTGACAAAAACTCAAAAATATATGTAGCCGGCCACCACGGCCTCGTGGGTTCGGCAATATGGAAAAATCTTGAAAAGCGGGGCTACAACAATCTCGTGGGTCGCAGCCACAGCGAGCTCGACCTCACCGATCAGCAGGCTGTGCGTCGTTTCTTCGACCAGGAGCGTCCCGATGCCGTGGTGCTGGCGGCTGCCTATGTGGGCGGCATCATGGCTAACTCGCTGTATCGCGCCGATTTCATCATGCAGAACATGAAGATACAGTGCAACGTCATCGACGAGAGCTACAGGCATGGCGTGAAGAAGCTGCTTTTCCTGGGCTCGACCTGCATCTATCCCAAAAATGCCCCTCAGCCCATCAAGGAAGATGCCTTGCTCACTTCGCCCCTGGAATATACCAACGAAGAATATGCGCTGGCCAAGATTTCGGGCCTGAAAATGTGCGAGAGCTACAACCTGCAATACGGCACCAACTATATCGCCGTGATGCCTACCAACTTGTATGGACCCAACGATAACTTCCATCTTGAAAACAGCCACGTGATGCCTGCCATGATGCGCAAGATATACCTGGCGCGTCTCATCAACGAGGGAAACTGGAAGGCTATCGCAACCGACATGAACAAGCGCCCGGTGAAGGGCGTTGACGGTAGTGCCAGCCACGACGAGATATTGCGTGTGCTTGCCGACTACGGCATAGCCGACAATCACGTCACGCTGTGGGGTACGGGCCGGCCGCTGCGCGAATTCTTGTGGAGCGAGGACATGGCCGACGCCAGCGTCTACCTCTTGCTCAATGTGGATTTTAAGGATATCATAGGCATCGACAAGTACTCGAGCGTGTTCTACGGCGCCACCACCGGGGGGCACATCGACCGCAACACCTCGACGGGGCGTGGCGGCGCCATTCCTGCCCTGGGCGAGATACGCAATTGTCACATCAACGTGGGCACGGGCATCGAGATCACTATCAGGCAGCTCAGCCAGTTGGTAGCCCAGGCAGTGGGCTTCAAGGGCCGTATCGACTTTGACGCCTCCAAGCCCGACGGCACGCCACGCAAGTTGTGCGACGTGACCAAGCTGCACAGCCTGGGCTGGCGGCACAGCATGGAGGTCGAAGACGGAGTGAAGGCGCTCTATGCCTGGTATCGGTCTACACTCGTGTGATCAACTTATATAGAAAAATCAATAATCATACATTTTTATGCCACGCAGCAATCAGCAGTCGGGTTCGTCTCCGGCAGCGGAGACTCGAGTCAATACCTGCGAGCCCGAGCAGTACAATGTGCTTTTCCACAACGATGATTTCACGACAATGGACTTTGTGGTGATGGTGCTTGAAGACGTCTTTGACAAGACAGCTCCCCAGGCCGAAGCAATCATGCTGCAGGTGCATGAGCAGGGTTGCGCCGTGGTGGGCACCTATACCTACGACATGGCAATGACTCGTGCTGCAACGGCCACCCACATGGCTCGCGAGCAGCAATTCCCGTTGCGCATCACTGTGGAGCAGGCATAATCACACACACACACACACTTCTACACGCTCAATTTACTTTTCCCCATGTCGATGCAATTGACCCCCCAAGCCCAAAAGGTAATCATGCGAGCAAGTGCCCAGGCCCGCCTCAACAGGCAGGAGCACGTTACCCCCGAGCATCTGCTCCTGGCTTTTCTTGAGCAGAAACCCTTTGTCGACGCCTTGCACGCATGCAGCAAGGCGGCGCCGGGCACGATGCGCAATGCCCTCGAGCGCCAGGTCGAGAAGGCTGAGGCCCCTTGCAAGAATAGCAGGGATGTGGCATCAAAGAGCAGCTACCAGATGGAGCAGCTCATCGATGCGGCTATCACACAGGCCGAGCAAGCGGGCAGCAGTATCATCGACGTCACCCACTTGGCCAATGCCATGCTCCACCTGCAGCACTCATGGGCGGCCTACTGCCTTGCTCAGGCTATCGATGGCAACGAGGGCAGTTTCATCACAGCCCTGCTCGACAGCTATGAGCACACTGGCGACGATGCTCCCACGGCATCGCGCCAGCCCAAGCAGGAAGCTGGCAGCCAGGCTGCATGGCAAGCCTATGTGCTGTGCATCAACGACCACCTCGCAGGCCACAACCCGCTCATAGGGCGCACTGCCGAGCTGGAGCGCACCATCCAAGTGTTGTGCCGCCGCGACAAGAACAACCCGCTTCACCTGGGCGAGCCAGGAGTGGGCAAGACGGCGATTGTCTATGGCCTGGCTGCCCGCATCGAGGCTGGCGAGGTGCCCTCGCGATTGAAGGGCTGCCGCATCTATCAACTCGACATGGGCACGGCAATAGCGGGCACAAAATTCAGAGGTGAGTTTGAACAGCGCCTGCAATCTATTATGAAGGGGGCTGCCGCCGAGGGCAATGCCATCATCTATATCGATGAGATTCACAATATCGTGGGCGCTGGCCAGACGGGCGAGGGTTCGCTCGACGCCTCCAACATGCTCAAGCCCTATCTTGAGGCAGGCGAGGTGCGCTTCATCGGAGCCACAACCTATGAGGAGTACAATCGCTTCATGGGCCGCAGCAAGGGCCTGATGAGGCGTTTCCAGACTATCGACATTGCCGAGCCCACCGTCGACGACGCCATCAAGATTGTGACTGCGCTCAAGCCCAACTATGAGTCATTTCACCACGTGCGCTACACTGCCGACGCGCTCGACTATGCCGTGCGTGCAAGTGCGCGCTTCATCAACGACCGTTTCCTGCCCGACAAGGCTATCGACCTCATCGACGAGGCTGGTGCCTATGTCGAGATGAAGAAAACCCGGAGCAAGGTGGTCGACAAGCAGCTTGTGGCCCGCGTGCTGGCTCGTGTGGCCAATATCGACGCACTTGCCGTGCAGCGCGACGACACTCAAGTGCTTGCATCGCTCATGCCGCACATCAAGAGTCTCATCTACGGTCAGGACGAGGCTGTGAAGAGCGTTGTCGAGGCTGTGCAGCTGTCCAAGGCCGGGCTCAGCGATGTGCACAAGCCGCTGGCCAGCCTGCTCTTTGTGGGACCCACGGGCGTGGGCAAGACCGAGGTGGCTCGTGTTCTGGCCCGGGAGCTGGGTGTGAAGCTCGTGCGCTTCGACATGAGCGAGTATGTCGAGAAGCACACCGTGGCCAAGCTCATCGGCTCGCCGGCAGGCTATGTGGGCTACGACGACGGCGGACTGCTCACCGATGCAATACGCTGCAGCCCCGATTGCGTGTTGCTGCTCGACGAGATAGAGAAGGCCCACAGCGACGTGTTCGACATTCTGTTGCAGGTCATGGACTACGGCGTGCTCACCGACAATAAGGGGCGCAAGGCCTACTTCCACAACGTGATTTTGATCATGACCAGCAATGCCGGTGCCCAGTATGCAAGCCAAGCCTCGTTGGGATTTGCCTCGACAACTACTGCCGGAAGTGCTATGCTCAAGCAGGTGAAGCACACGTTCAAGCCCGAGTTTCTCAACCGCCTGAACGGCATCATCGTCTTCAACGACATGGACCAGCACATGGCCAGTCTCGTTCTCGACAAGAAGTTGCGCGAGCTCAAGACGCTGCTCAAGGCCAAAAATGTGACTTTGCAGCTCAGCAAGGAGGCTCACGACTTCTTGCTCAAGCAGGGCTACAGCAAGGAATATGGAGCCCGGGAGATGGACCGCGCCATCGAGCGCAGCCTCAAGACGGTGCTCATGCGAGAAATATTGTTTGGTTCGCTCAAGGACGGCGGAAGGGCGCGTGTCGTGGTCGTTGGCGACGAGTTGGAACTCAAGAAGTGACAGTGCCCTCACACTATTCAGCTATGGTATATCACATTCCCATAAGTCCCATTGTTTTTCCCGACCCTTACGGCGGCGACGACGACGGCCTCATCGCCGTGGGCGGCGACTTGAGTGTGGAGCGCCTGGAGCTGGCCTATGAGCACGGCATCTTTCCGTGGTACTCCTATGCCGACTGCCCCGAGCCCATGTGGTATTGTCCGCTTGAGCGCTTCGTCATCATCCCCGGCGAGATTCACGTTTCCCACTCGATGCGCACCCTCATCAATCATCATCGCTATCGTGTGACTTGGGACCAGGCTTTCGACCGCGTGATAGAAAATTGCAGCAGGCTGCGGCGCGGGCAGGCTGGAGCCTGGCTGGGCAGCGACATGATTGCGGCCTATCGTCGCATGCACGACCGTGGCCTGGCTGCCAGCGTCGAGGTGTGGGACGCCAGCGGCCAGCTTGTGGGCGGGCTCTATGGGGTGACATTGCTCGACAGCTTCTTCGGCGAGAGCATGTTCTCGCTTGTGCCCAGTGCTTCCAAACTGGCGTTGATATACCTTGCCCGCAAGATGCAGCAATGTGGCGGGAAGCTCATCGACTGCCAGCTGGAGACGCCTCATCTCAAGTCGATGGGCGGGCGCACGATCAGCTACGAGGAGTACATGGACCGCCTGTACTTCTGACGACACGACATCAAAGAGGAAAAAACAATCGAGCCGCGGGCAACACACATGTGCTCGCGGCTCGTGCATTACATGGTTGTTGCTACCCCGATTTCTACAACTGTGCCATTTTCTGCACGGTGGCATCAAAGTCGGCCACAAGCTCATCCATAATTTGAGCTACAGGCTTGATTTCCTTGATGGCCGATGCAATTTGGCCTATCTCGAGTTCTCCCGAGTCGAGATCGCCGTCAAAGATGCCTCGCTTGGCAGCTTTTGCGCCCAGTATCTCTCGCAGCTTGTCGGCATCGGCACCAGCGTCTTCGGCTGCATGTATCTTGTCGTAGAGTGCGTTCTTGATCATGCGTGTGGGCGATATCTTTTTTAGTGCCAGCATGGTGTCGCCCTCGTTGAGGGTGATGCAGCGTTGCTTGAAGGCCTCGCTGGCCGAGCTTTCCTGGCTCAAGGCAAACAGCGTGCCTATCTGCACGCCTTCGGCCCCCAGTGCCATGGCTGCGGCTATGGCACTGCCGCTGGCGATGCCGCCGGCTGCGATGAGCGGCAAGCTGGTGGCTTGGCGCACTTGCGGGATGAGCGTCATCGTTGTAGTCTCCTCGCGGCCGTTGTGGCCGCCGGCCTCAAAGCCCTCGGCAACTACCGCATCGACTCCGGCTTCCTCGCACTTGCGGGCAAACTTGCTGCTCGATACCACGTGGGCCACCTTGATGCCGGCAGCGTGGAAGGTGGCAGTGTACTTCTTGGGGCTGCCTGCCGAGGTGAACACAACTGGCACCTTGTGGGAAATGATGATTTCTATCAACTTGTCGATTTCGGGATACATGAGCGGTATGTTCACGCCCCAAGGCTTGCCGGCTGTGGCTTGTTGCATTTTCTCGATGTGTTGCTCGAGCGTTTCGGGGTGCATGCTTCCCGAACCGAGCAAACCCAGGCCGCCGGCATTGGTCACCGCCGATGCCAGGCGCCAGCTGCTGCACCACACCATTCCGCCTGCAATGATGGGATACTTGATGCCAAATAGCGTTGTGATACGTGTAGGTTTCATTGTTAGTTAGCTGTTTTTTTTGAAATTATTGCAATTATGTGTGATGTTGTCCTCCTATGTGTGTGTGGTGAGTGATGGTCATATCATCGATTCATACATCTCTCGCAGGTCTTGCTCGCTCACTGGCACTGGATTGTTGCGCAGGTTGGGGTGCTTGCTGCCCTGTATGAGCTGTTCGAGCTGCGTGTTGTCGAGATGAAACGACTTGAGGTCGAGCAACATGCCTGTGTCTTCTCTCATGCCATCGATGGCGTTGGCCAGCGCTTCGGCGTCTTCATAGCCCAGCTTGTGGGCGAGTTGCACGACGCGCTCGCAGCCATGGTTGGCATTGAAACGTATGAAATGGGTGATGGTCATTGCACAAGCCTCGCCGTGGGCGATACCCAGCAAGTTGGTGAGGGGGTAGGAGCAGGCGTGGGCGCTTGTGGTCTTGGGCAGTGTGAAGGCAAGCCCTGCAGTGACCGATGCCTCGGCCATGTTTTCGCGTGCCGCGAGGTCGTCGCCATGCTTGTAGGCCTGTCTGAGATTGGTGAGCGCCAAGTGAGCCGCGTGCACGGCAAGGGTGCTGCACACTGGCTGGTGATTGACACTCCAGTAGGCCTCTATGGCGTGGCACAGCACGTCGAATCCCGTTGTTGCCGTCAAGTGCGGTGGCACGGTGAGGGTGAGCTCGGGGTCGACAATGGCCACAGTGGGGTAGAACCCGTAGGAGTTCATGGGCGACTTGATGCCCCGGTTGTGGTCGCTCAGCACCGACACGCAGGTGACCTCGCTGGCCGTGCCCGATGTGGTGGGCATGGCGATAATGGGCAGGTGCTGCTGGGGAATGGCCTTGCCTGTGCCCAGAAAATCGGTGGCGGCACAGCTTGTGAGCCCGAAGGTGGCCGCTGCCTTGGCGCAGTCAATGACACTGCCGCCGCCCAGGGCCACAACAAAGTCGCACTGGTTGTCGCGCAGGATGCTTGAGCAATTGTCACACTCCTCTACTGTGGGGTTGGGCGACACAGCCGAGTATACTTGCTTGATGGTGCCGCCGCTCAGTTGCAGGATGCGTGCAGCCATGCCGCGCCGCACAAATCCGGCTGTCGTCACAAGAAGCCCATTGCTGCCGTTGAGTTTGGCAATTTCACTTGTCAATTTCTTGATTTGGCCGTTGCCGAAGATGATGCGCACCGGCTGTACATATTCCCAATTCATTGCTCTCGTTTTTGATTTTCTACAAAGTTACGACTTTACTTCATCAATCGCAAAAAAATCGCCGGGAGGCACGTGGCTTCCCGGCGACGACAGAATATCGGTATTACGCTATGTTTTTCTTTATTTGGTTGCAGTCTCAAACATGCTGCCGCTCACTTGCAAGTTGCGGCCGTTGACCTTGCACTTGAGCGAGAGCGAAGTGCCGTCGTTGCCTATTGTGCCCTCGAGGCCGCTGAAGGTGAATTTTTCTTGCTCATAGTTGTTGAGTGTGCCAGCAACCGAGTCGGCACTCAGAGTGTAGCCGCTTGCAGTGGGGGCAATCTTTATTCCTTTCACGGTGATGTACTGGTCACGTGCAGCAATGGTGTTGTCGAGGCCGAAGTTGCTGATGGTGAGCGTTGCCGTCATTGTGGGATTGTCGATGACAAAAGCATAGGTCGAGGCTGTGGTGGTGTACTCGTCTCTCGGGGTAGAGTCGTTGAAGCACAGGGTTATGGTCTTGGAATAGAACAGACCGGCTGTGGCAAAGACGCGCTGCCCGTCGATTGTGTAGGACACATAGAGCGTGCCGTTGCTCAGGTCAAACTGGCCGTTGAGGTTGGACACGGTGACACCGCTATTGCTTGTGAACGTTGCCGTCGAGAAGGCATAATAGTTGTCGCTGTTGTTGTAGTTGAGCTGCATCTCGGGAGTGTTGAAGGTGATGTTGGCTCCGTCGATCACGATGCTCGGCGAGAGTTGAATGGTGCCGTTGGAGTAGTTGAGCGTGATGCTGTAGGTCGATGAACTGTAGGTCGTGCTGCTGCCGCCGTCGACAACGCGGTTGTACATGGTGGCAAGCAGGGTTTGCTTGTTGTTGTCGCTGTCATTGCTGTCCAGGCACGAGGTCATGCCCAGCAGCATGGTGGCGCAAAGGAGAAGAGTGAGAATTTTTTTCATTTTTAATTTCTATGTAATAGTCTATTTTTTGTTTGTTCGTTAGTTAAACAGGCCGCCTTTCACGGTGGCTTGCTGTTTGTCGAGCTGGAAGGTGCCGTTGAGCGAGTGCCAGTTGTTGTCGATGGTGAACTTTGCATTGCGCAGGTAGTACACCTTGTAGTCGGATATGGCTTTGAGCGTGTCGGCAGTGATGACATAGCCTGTGCGCGTGGGGGTGACTTGGGCTCCGCTGTATTGCAGCACGTGGTTCTGGCCATCTTTTTCAGTCTGTATATAGTAGATGCTTATGTTGGCCTTGTTGGTGCTGGTGTTCACATCGAAGAGGTAGACGGCTTGGTTCTGTGTCCATGCCGAGGTGGTGTGGGCAGTATCGATCATCTGCGTCTCGGTGTAGGGGTAGGCCAGGCTTGAGGTGCTCTTCACGGTGTAGGTGCCGTTGACGGTATACTCAAGATAGAGTGTGCCAGTGATGTAGTCAAAGCTGCCGCTCAGCCCCGACACGGTTGCACCGGTGGCTTTTACATTGGATGTGCTGAAGGTGAAGTAGCCCTTGGTCTGGTCATAGGTCATGTCGACAGTGGTGCTGAAGCTCACAGTGCCTCCGGCGGTCTTGGAGCTGGTGTAGGGGGTGGCTGTTGTAGCGATGTCGAGCGTGTTGTCGCCCGAGTTGAAGGCGTAGTTCACAGCCGACTTCGAGATTGTGCTGCTGTCGGCTCCCTGTCGTGTTGCGATGTTGTAGGCCACGCTTGAATAGGAATAGGTGCTGCCTCCACTCGAGTTGTTGCATGAGCTCAAGCCGAGCATGGTGATAGCGAGTGCTGCTGCTGTTGTGATGATGGTGATGAGTCGCATGTGTGCTGTTTTTCTTGTTTAGTGAATTAGATGCTTATCGTTCCGCTCACGGTGACCTTGGCGCCCAGCATGTTGAATGTGGCGTGGATGCTGTTGTTCTCCAGGTCGATGGTGGCATCAAGATTGTCGATGGTGATTTTGGCTGTCTGGTACTTGGTGCTTGCGCTGGTGACGTAGGTGCCCACGGCGGCAAGGCCGGTGCCCGTTATTCTGTAGCCCTTAGGCGTGATGGCGAGGGT
Organism: Sodaliphilus pleomorphus; assembly: GCF_009676955.1. Taxonomy (GTDB): domain Bacteria; phylum Bacteroidota; class Bacteroidia; order Bacteroidales; family Muribaculaceae; genus Sodaliphilus; species Sodaliphilus pleomorphus. The sequence goes on from NZ_CP045696.1 coordinate 2,874,418, forward strand.
GGCATTGCCAGCCACGATGCTCATGTAGGTGCGAGGTATCTTCACATCGGTATACTGGCTGATGGTGAAGGTGGCTGTCATCTTCGACGGGTTGATGGCAAACGACGACATGGGCAGCTGATGTGTGGCAGTGGTATCGCTCCACACGCTTGTGGTCACTGTACTGGTCGACGTGGAGATGGTGGGCAAGGTCGATATCACCCTGTAGACAATTTTTTGCGGGCTTGTGGCGGTGTAACTCCAGTAGATGTTCTGGTCGATGAGGTCGATTTGGCCTGTGAAATTGGAGAGACCGCTCACAGGGGCATCGGTGGCAAATGAGTAGATGTTGGCTTTCTCCTCGCTGTTGCTTGCATTCACTCCTGTCCACGAGAACTGTTGTGGGATACCACCCAGTGTGGTCTCGATGGTGGGGTTGAACGAGAGCTTCAACATGTCGGTCGAGAACCGATACACGATTTTCTGGTCGTTGATCGAGGCGCTGGCAGCCGTCGCGCTGTCGTCATTTCTGGTGTCGTAGACGTGGTTGAGCAGCTGCACGTTCCATGTGCGCTCTTTGGTGCGGTCGAGTCCGTTGTCATTGTCGTTGTCGCTGCACGACACTGTACTGAAAACTAATGCAGTGAGTGCCACTGCCGAAATAATCTTTCTCATCATTGGTTGTGCTGTATTTTGTTTACAAAATTAAGCCATTGTTGCAATTAAAACACGGGAGGAAGCAAAATACTGCTTCTCCCCGTGGTTTTTTTAATGTTTTTTAATTCACCGTCTTTGCCCTCTCCTGCCGGCTCAACCTCGGTTTTGCATGAGAGCCAGGTAGTTGAGCAAGGCTTGCACGTCGATTTTGCTGTCGAAGGTCATTTGCTGGCTGCCGTTGAGCAACCATGTCGCGTGCACCGAGTGCTCGGCCAGGTTGATATTGCCTTCGATATTGGTGATGACAAAGATGTTGCTTGCTATCTTGTCGCCTTTGAAAGCAATATAGTTGATGTCGCGCATACTGGCGCTCAGCTGGTCGCTGGTGAGCTGCAAGGTCACTGGCAACTTGCTGTTTTTAGCGCTGAGCGTGAGGTTGGATATGGTCATTGTCAAGCGGTTGTCCTTGCTTACAGTGATGTCGACATTGCAGTTGGCATCATAGGTGAGCGAATCGGGCCCCAAGGCTTTCACCGTGCCTCCCTTGAAGGAGAAGGAAAGCAGGTCTTTCTCGTCGTTGTCGCTGCAGCTGCTCATGCCCAGCAAGACTACGGCAAGCGTCATGAGTAATGCAAGTGTTTTTTTCATCATGCTTGTGTTGTTTTTTATTTGATGCAAAAATACTGTTTTCTAAGTTTCCTGTCAAGCGACTTGGGCAAATATTACCACTATTGAAGAAGTGTGTGACCGCTACTCATGCAAGCGTCGCCGCCCTCGCAGCATGTGGCAAGGGCGGCGCGCCGCGATGGGTGGCTGGGTGAGCCTGTGCTATTTCACCAGTTGCTTGGCGGTGCTTGTGGTGCCGTCGGTGTAGACGGTCTTCACAATGTTGACAGTGCCGGGCACTGGGGTGTGGCTCTGGCGGCCTTGCAGGTCATAGTAGGTGCGGCTTGCCACAGTCTTGGCATTGACGTTCAACTCGTCGACTGCGGTGTAGTCGCCTGCAATGAGGAAGTCTTTCCACACGTCGGCGGCTTTATAGGCGCTGGCACTGGCGGGCAACACGTGCAGTGTGCACTTGCTCTTGTCGACGCCGGCAAACACGGTGGTGTCGATGGCGATGGGCTCGGGCACCAGACAGTCGATGCCTGCAAGCGACTTGCAGCCCTCGAAGGCGCTCTTCTCGATGCCTATCACGCTCTCAGGCAGGAGCACATGGCCCAGGTTGATGCAGTCGAGAAATGCATTCTCGCCTATCACACTCAGTGTCTTGGAATATTTCACATCGGTGAGCACCGAGTCGTCCCAAAAGATGCCGTTCGAGAGGGTCTCGATGTTGTCGGGCAGGCTGATGCTCTTGAGGCTGCGGCAGCGCGAGAAGGCATACTCGCCCACGCTCTCGACTGTAGCAGGCACGGTCACTTGCTCGAGGCCTGTGCCCTGGAAGGCAAAGCCCTCGATGGTGCTCACGCTCTTTGGCAGGTCGATGCTCTTGAGGCTCACGCACGAGGTGAAGGCGTTGGGACCTATCTCTTTTACCTTGTTGAAGTCGACGCTGGTGAGCGAACTGTCGTTCCAGAACACGTGCTCGTTGATGGTCGTGAGACTGTCGGGCATGGCGAAGGCCTTGAGCGAGGTGCACTTGGAGAAGGCGTAGGGGTCGATGCGCGACACCTTGTTGCCCAGGGTCACCCGTTCGAGCGACTTGCAGCCCTGGAAGGCGAAGCCGCCTATCTGTGTCACGCTCTCGGGCAGTGTGATTTCTTTGAGCGAGATGCAATCGAGAAATGTGCTGAGCTCGATGTAGGTGATTGTAGAGGGGAAGTTCACTTTTTCCAGCTTGTCGCAGTTGGAAAACATGCCGCGGCCCATGTCGGTGAGACTGCCGGGCAGGGTTACCTCGGTGATGTTGTCGAGGTCTTCAAAGGCAAAAGGACCTGTGGTGGTGAGTGTCGATGGCAGGTTGAGGCTCGTGAGGCCGGCTCCGCACAAGCCCAGCTCGCCCACGGTGGTCAGCCCCTCGGGCAGGGTCACACTCTTGACAGGCGCGTGGTAGAAGGCGAAGTCGCCCACCTTGGTCACGCCCTGGGGTATGACATAGCTCTCGGCATTGAGTGCGGGAAACACCACAAGTTCGGTCTTGTCTTTGCTGTAGAGCACACCGTCGATGCTGGTGTAGTGCTGGTTGCGCTCGTCGACGGTAAACGACTTGAGGCTTGAGCAGGCGGCAAAGGGCGACATGCCCATGCTCTCGAGCGCGGCACCGAAGTGCACGGTCTCGAGTGCCGAGCAACCCATGAGTGCCATCTTGCCCAGCGAGGTCATCTTGTCGGGGAAGGAGATGCTCTTCAAGGCTTTGCAGCCGTAGAACGCACCCAGCCCGAGCGATTGCAGTGTGCTGGGCAGGGTCACCTGGGTCATGCCGTTGCAGGCATAGAAGGTGTAGTTGCCCAGTGTGGTCACGCCCTCGGGCACAGTCATCGAGGTCACGCCGCTGCACTTGTAGAATGCATAGTTGCCTATGGTTGTCACGGTCGACGGCAGCTTGATTGCAGTGAGCTTGGCATCGGCGTTGAATGCCCATTGCTCGATGGTGGTCACGCCCTCGGGTATGCTCACCGAGGTGAGGTCGTTGCACTTTGCAAAGGCTTTTTTGCCTATCTGCACCACCTTGTAGGCAGTAGTGCCGTTGGTCACGGTGGCGGGTATCACGATGTCGCCGCTGTAGGCTGTTGCTCCTGCAACCACCTCGGCGGTGCTGTCGGTGAGCGGGTTGAATGTAATGCCGTTGCTCTCAAAGCTGGCACGGGCTGGCAAGCTCGCCATGACCATGACCGAGAGCAGTAGAGTAGTTGTGTAAAAAGATTTCATCAAATTGTGACTTTTAAGAGATTAAACATGTGGTGACTTTGTTATGAATTATGCACAATTAATTTTAATTTGTAATCTGTGCAATTATTTTTGCCTGTCTAAAAAACAAGGCATGAATCGTCGCAATCCATGCCTTGTCGTGATTCATTCAAATGTGTGTATACTTAATTGCTTTCTTTTCTTCTTTAGTTGTTGGCTGGGTAGTACAGGCTGCCGTTGTAGCTCACCGTTAGGCCAAAGCAGGTGAATTGCAGTGTGTATTTCTTGGTCACCAGGTCGACACTGCCGGTGAGGTCGGTGATAGTGCGGTCCTTCATTGGAGCCTCGGTGGTGCCAGTGGTGTAGTAGGGCACAATGTCGGTGCCGCTCATGCTGTAGCCTGTGGCTGTGGGCGTGATGGTGACGCCGGCCAGCGGGATGCGTATTTGCTTGAGCGTTGGCATTTGAGGCGCAAACTGGATGTTGAACATCTTGATGTCGCCTTTCCATGCCGAGTTGGCCTGGTACAGGAAATAGGTGATATATTTCTCGTTGGTCGTGCTGTAGCTAAACTTGCCGTCGCTCAGTGCCGAGTAGTAGAGTTGGCTCGAAATGTTTACGGTCCAGGTGTTGTTGACCACATATGAGACGTAGAGCACCCCGTCTTTGGGGTTGGCATAGCCGTCGACGTTGGTCACTGTGTAGCCTGGCATGGGGGTCAACGTTGAAGCTGTGAAGTGATACTCGGTGCGGCTGTTCTTGCCCGTGGTGTATTTCATGCCCTCGAGCGAGAAAGTGACGGCGGGCATGCGGCTGGAAAAACTGATGCCTTTGAAGGTGAGGCTCACGGTGCCCTTCGACGGGTCGACAGTGATGTCGGTTGCGCAGCTGCTCTCGTTGCTCACGTTGCCGGCTGTCACTGTTTTCACGTTCAGGGACTCGATGCTTGTAGTGGAGCTTGTGGGTGCAAGGGGCTCGTTGTTGTCGTCGCCACAGGCAGTGAAGCCCATGAGCATCGCCATGACGGCGAGGAGTGATAGTAATTTTTTCATTGTGCTATGTGATTTTTAAAAATAAGTGTCTTCAAAAAAAATTTTATTTCACAGGTTCACCCTCAACGTGGCTCCCAGTGCAAAGCCGCGGCCTCGCTGCAGAAACTCGTGCTTGATCGAGACGAAATAGAAGGTGCTGTATTTGGTGTCGGTCAGGTTGCGGCCCCACACCTCCAGGCTGTAGTGCTGCCCGGCAAGCGTGGCGCTGGCACCCAGCAGGGCATAGAAGGGTTGCTTCAACGAGTTGGCCTCGTTCCAGTAGATGGGCCCGGCCGCACTCATGTTGGCATCGAGGGTGAGCGTGTTGAAGACTTTGCTGCCACGGTCGAGGTCGATGGTGTGATAGGCGTCGACATAGAGGGTGTTGCTTGGACTGTAGGGCACGTAGTTGCCCTTGTAGTCGGCTTTGCCGTCGTTGTAGTTTTTGAACTTGGCATTGCAATACCCGTAGTTCACGGTGAGCCCGGTGTTGGCCCAGGGGGTGACGGTCATGGTCACTTCGGCTCCCCACGAGCGGGTTTTTCCGGCATTGGTCATCACACGGCCGGTGGTGGTGCCGTCGGGGAACACGGTGAGCTGGCGGTCGCGGCAGTCGAGGTAGAACACGTCGATGTCGCTTTTCACGCGTTGCTCCCAGCACTCGAAGTGCCCTCCCAACTCATAGTTCCATGCTTTCTCGGGCTTGTAGCCCACGATCTTGTCGATGTCGTAGCTGGATCCAATGCCCATGAAGCGCATGAGCTTCTGCTGCAACACGTCGCTGAACATCTGTGTATTGAATCCGCCGGCCTTGTAGCCCTTGGCCACGCTGGCATATATGGTGTGCCATGCTTTGCCGTGCAGGCGATAGGTGAGCGAGATCTTGGGGAGCACTTGCAAGAAGTCTTTGTGAAGCTTGCCGCTCTCGTCGATATTGACGGCCTCGTGAGCATAGAGCGTGCCAGCAGCGGCGTCGACGATGTTGTAGCCGGTGGCTGTGTGGCTATGGTAGCGCAGGGTCGATTTCTCGTAGTCGACGCGGGCGCCTGCCGCCACCGTGAAGTTGTGCCAGTCATAGCTCGACTGGTGGTAGAAGGCAGTGCCCCAGTTGTCGTTTTTGAAATTGCTGCCCAGCACAAACTCGCGCGAGTCCCACGCAACTGGATAGCTGGGCGTGGCGGCATTCACGTGCTCCTCGATGAGGCGCGCGATGCCGGTGTCTTTAAAAGTGACAGGAGCATCCATGTTGTAATGGCGATAAAAACCGAAGAGGCCCGTGATGCACTCATAGCCGTTGCTCTTGTGGCGGGCAATCAAGTCTTGGGTAATGGCATTCTCGCGTCGCTTCTGTGTGAGCGTGAAGTAGGGATCGGGGGTGAAGTCCTGGTCGAGCGTCATGTTGTCGTCGATATACTGGTAACTGGTGATGCTCGACAAGGTGAACGTGTCAAAGCGTTTCTCGACCGTGAGTCCGTCGAGCACGCTGGTTCGCTTGTAGAAACAAGTGTCGTTGTAGGCGATCTTGCCCGTTGCCGTGTATTCATAAGGGTAGCCTCCCTGTCGGTTTGTCGAGCCCGAGAGCACATTGGCGATGCGCATGCTGGGCGATACCTGCCAGTCGGCCTTGAGGCGCAGGCTGCCCTGGTGCTCCCAGTCCACCTTCTTGCCGTTGTAGTCGTTGCGAAACTCGCCGTCGGTCGAGGTGTAGTAGAAGCTGCCCGATAGACCCAGGTTGTTGCTCACCAGGTTGTAGGTGCTTGCGCCCAGTTTCACAGCGTTGTGCGAGCCATACTCGGCCAGCAGCCGAGTGCCCTGATAGCTGAGCGGCGACAGCGTGTATACGTTCATCAAGCCGCCCATTGCGTTGCGCCCGTAGAGTGTGCTCTGCGGGCCGCGCAGCATCTCGATGCGCGAGATGTCGAGTAGGTCGACGTCGTAGTTCTCCTTGCACATGACAGGGATGTTGTCGATGTTGAGGCCCATGGCAGGCTGGTCGATGCGAGCCCCCAAGCCACGCACGTAGATGGTCGACGTCATGCGGCTCCCATAGTCGGGAATGAAGAAATTGGGCACCATGCAGGCAGCGGTCTTGGTCGAGACAATGTGGTTGCGCTCGATCTCTTTTCTCCCTATTGTTGTCACTGCCGTGGCCTGGGTGCGCAGGTCACTGGTTTGCTTAATGGCTGTCACGGTCACCTCTTGCAGCGTGACATGCCTGGTGTCGGGCTCCAGAGTGCTTGCGGCACTGTCGGCCGGCTCCATTGCTGCAAGTGCTGCCGTGCCGTTGCACACAGCCCATAGCATGATGAGTACACCTATTTTTCTACGATATTTCACATTGCAAATTTACATGATTTAACATTGTCGCACAATCACTACTTGTAGTGATTTTTAGCCTTGTTGTGGTGAGAACGGGCCTGCACGCCTTAATTACGCTGCGTCTCGGCAATTTCAAAATTCAAAAGACGAGCTTTTGATTTTGCATTGCGCTCGACTTGCAGTAATGTTGGCTCGCGCCTTAATTACGCTGCGTCTCGGCAATGTCAAAATTCAAAAGACGGGCTTTTGATTTTACATTGCGCTCGACTTGCAGTAATGTTGGCTCACGCCTTAATTACGCTGCGTCTCGGCAATGTCAAAATTCAAAAGGCGAGCTTTTGATTTTGCATTGCGCTCGACTTGCAGTAATGTTGGCTCACGCCTTAATTACGCTGCGTCTCGGCAATTTCAAAATTCAAAAGGCGGGCTTTTGATTTTGCATTGCGCTCGACTTGCAGTAATTTTGCCACATGAAATCTTATAGCAACATCTCCGAAATATTGGCTTTCCTGAGCCAGCTGCAGGCCAACAACAACCGCCCGTGGTTCATGCAGCACAAGGCTCAGTACGACGCCTTGCGGCAAGCCTGGGAACACGACATGGAGCGCCTCATCGAGCTCATGGCACAGGTCGACGACCAGGTGTGCGGCTTGAATGTGAAAAACTGCGTGTACCGCATCTACCGCGACGTGCGGTTCAGCAACGACAAGTCGCCCTACAAGAATTACTTCTCGGGCGTGCTGGGCAAGGGCGGGCGACACACCAAGTTGTCGTGCTACTACGTGCACTTCCAGCCTGGCAACATCATCTTGGGCGGCGGCATCTGGTGCCCCGACAGGCCTGTGCTCGACAAGCTGCGCAGCCTCATCGATGCCGAACCCGATGAATTTCTCAAGGCCGTGCAGCCCGCTCTCGATGCCGGCTACCAGTGGGACAGCGACTCGCTCAAGCGAGTGCCCAAGGGGTTTGACGCCGCTCACCCCATGGCCCGCTTCTTGAAGATGAAAGAGTACTTGCTCTTGAAGCGCTGCCCAGCCAGCTACCTCGATGTCGACGACTGGGTGGCCCGGGTGGCCGCCTCCTTGCCCGTGCTCAAGCCCATGCACGATTTCCTCAACTACGTCTTCGACGACGATTGACGGCCACTTGCATCTGCCCAGGCAGCTGCTGCCGCGGCATGACACCGTTTTTTTCTTCTCAAAAAAGTTGCAAAAACAACAACAAGTGCTTACCTTTGCACCCATCAATCACTGCAACAAGTGTAAGGCTCATGCCTGGCGCGAGTTGATGACCGGGGTGATTGATACTGGAGAGATGGCGGAGTGGTCGATCGCGGCGGTCTTGAAAACCGTTGAGGGTAACACCTCCGGGGGTTCGAATCCCTCTCTCTCCGCAATATCACTTGATTATCAGTGATTTACAAGATTTACACCCAATTTTACACCCAAAAATGTAAAGCTGGGTGTTTTCTGTTTAAGTGATATGATTATAAATTTTCACCTATGATTTGGGTATTTGTACGAGCACTCAACACAAAATCATTCTCTATTTCTTTTATTTGATCAATTGAAAAACCCTTCCAAGATCGAGTTTCTTTGGGAGTTTCGATTAAATATGGATGACTTTCTCCATGATCATAATCAAAATCAACATCAACATCGAAATCCCAATCGACAGCATACCCCTTTAATTCTTCTTCCTTTGGCACAATAAATATAATATGTTCTCGAGGAATATCATATAAATTCAGTTCTTTCATTGGAATACGCCATTCTCTCAACCATGAATAATCTCTTTTATGAATATCAAGTTCTAGGAATCTCCATCGAATAGATTCATCCAAGAGATTAATTTCATCAGCTTGTCCATATATAACAGGTCTTGCACCTTTATTTTCATAAAGCCAATCTCTGGATATTCCTATTCCATATGGGGAAAACATGGCTTTACGCCCCATTTCTTTAAAACTGTCGAAATATTTTAGATTAGATAGATAACAGGTAATAGGAGCATCTGTAAAACATATATAATCATGTTCCATAGAACGGAGAGTGCCTGTAGTTAGAATCTCGTGAAGAATAGCAGGTGCATTATCATCCCTTAAATAATTAAAGAGATAAGGGGATAAGTCATGCCTTATTGTTCGTATATTGTCGCTTGGATTACTCATGTTTGGATATTTTTAATTTGTAACAGGTTAATTCTTCTCAATTTTTTTGAAGGAATCTACTTCAAGTATAGGATAGTCTATTCTTTTGTCTCGTCCTAATAATGTGTTTATTTTATCCCTTCCTTCAACATATCGTTGCTCAGAAGGAATAAACGCAACATCACAGGAACCACCTGGGTAGAATAAAATCATATCAATGATAAGACCATCGAGAAACTCTTCTTCATGGTCTTTATCAATATGAAGAACGAAATGACCCATTTCCAAAGTCTCTCCCCCAAAGATAGGCTCTTGATATCTGCATGATATTTTCAATCTTTCAGCATCCAGAGCTGTATATGAGAAATTTTCATTTGAAGGAAATGAGAACTCACAGTGAAGAGATATTTTGTTGAAATAAACATTCAATTTATACACCTCACATACAGAATGACCAACATTCTGAATTTTAGCCATAAATGTATATTCCACTTTGTTGCTATAAGGGTCATTCTTTGTTTTGTATAACCCGCAACCGTCTATCTCCAAAGGAGTATTGCTTTGTCTGTTCATGACATCCCGGATCTCATAGTCCTCCATGACTTCGACAGTTGCATTTCTTCTGATATAGTACAAATGGTTTATTTTGTTTTGGTGTGCAGTTATTCCTTTGGGTACATGTAAGATAAACACATTGCCACCTTCTTGAGGTAAGACGGAAATTTCGATATTGTTTATCTTTGGAGTTATGTTTGACGAAAGAAGTTGTGATAACTGATCCTTTGTCATTTCTGTCGATGGAATAGGCGTAATTAACTCTGGAAGAGAAAGACCGTTAGAAACATTTTTCTCAGCAAGCCCATAGATGAAGATACCTCCATTAGCATTTGCCATAGCACTAATATCCTTTGCCAATTCTTCTTTCCACTTTGGATTCGCCTTAGCAAAAGAACGTTTGTATTCTAACTCGGTAGATTCCTCCACAGAATTGTCTATCAAAAATTGTATGTCCGCAATGCTTTCTATAGTCATACGTCTTACGTTTGTGTTAGAAAAGTCCCGATGGAACAAGCCCCAATGAATTAATAGACTCATAGGCATTGGAAAGCGAATCAAACACCTTCAACACATCGTTGTAGTCCCAGAACTTGAGTTCGTCACGTATTGCCTTCAAAGAAGATGCTTCCTTCTTAATCTTCTCCAATTGCTTGGCGTCAGAAACGGCAACAATGCCTTGTACCGACGGGTTGTTCTTTGCCTTCATCAGATTTAGCAACAGGCTGTCTATACTGCCGCTGGTTTGAACCTCAAACACGTATGTTATTCTTCCCATATTACCAACTGAAACTTCCCAGATGGCATCAACAACTGCACCATCAGCGACTTTCTTCTCAACTTCTGCCTTGAAGCCAAGGAAAGAACCTATGTCCCTGATTCTGTCTCTTACATCATTATGGACAAAAGCCTTCTGCTTCTCTGTTTCTTTTTCTGGTTTCTCTTCCACAGGAACAGCTGTATCTGCAGGCTCTATCTGCAGGTCTTTCCAAATGAAGTAGTCTAAGGCAAGTAGGTCTTCGATTTCGCTGACACCTTGCTTCTTTGCTGACTCCACAAGTTCACGACCAACCTTAGAGAGATAAGCGTATTTCTTACCATCAAGAGCAGAATTATATTTAGGAACTTTAGAAATACCCAAAGCTATGAAACCTGTAAGCGATTTCTTGTTCCAAAGAATGAACTCATTTGGATTGAACTTATTCAGCAACTCGCTGATGATAGCTGGCCCCAAGCCCTTAATCTTCTCACGGAACTCATCCCATCGGTTTTCGATGGATGCTTTCCCGTAGAACAGATTAACAAGTTGCTTACGAATCAAGTCTATGCCATTGCTTTCAATGACATTATCGAGGTAATACTTCTTATTTCCCCACATGCGCATAGCCCACAGAGGTGCTATAAGATTGAAGAACTCCTCCTCTGACAGGTTCTGCAATCGTTCTTTTGTGTACGATTGCATCTCTTTACACATGGCGTGACGCTCATTGAATTCAGCTTCTACTTCCGCCTTATTGCTGTTTGACCATTTCTTGTAGTTGAAAAGGGCTGTTGAATATAATTTTTCGTTCATGATTATAATGCTATTACTTTAGATATTTATCGAGGATAGATTGTATGAGTTTACCAATTTCTTTTTGTTTATCATCCACCTTTTTACATTCATCTACTATCTTTTTTTGAATGTCCGGAGAAGGTATGGGAATGTCAAAATTTGGAATAATCTTTTTATCTCCGCGTGGCATCTTTACACCCTTTTTACCTACCATCATGTAGTCAAAGAACGTATCTGTTGACATAATGACTTTTAGGTAGTCATTCAATACTTCCTTAGGCTTAGAGTTCCTAAAAACAAGGACATCTTTTGAACAACCACCGTCACGGTCAGCCATCCAAATCTTCTTCAGATATGGACGAATATTTGAAACAAGAATATCACCTTTTTTAAATGCTGTGATAGAATCTATGTTTGGAACATCTTTGTAGGCAACAACCCCCGCACGATTTTGCAGCATATTCTCCGTAGATATGTAGTCGGAAACGGATATACTCGACATCTTAATTGAGGTAGTTACATAAGGAGCAACTACTGACAATTTTTCTGTAGATGTTCCTTCTTTACACTCGATTTTGGGATAAACAAGAATTGGAGTGGTTTTGATTGCCTTGTCAAAATCCACTCGCTTAAAATCAAGCATATCCTCAAGTAGGTAGGAATCAACATACACTCCTATCTCCTTTGGCACATCCACATCTTCACCAAGATAATTCTTGCGGATAAGGGTATTTATCTTTTCTTCATTGAATAGATTATGTGGATCGAAAAGAGGAGTCTCGATCTGTTGTATTCCTTTGTTGGCAGCAATTTCATTGTCGTCATCTTCCACGACAGCACCAAGGTATTTTATACCCTCGCTACCCTTGCGACTGCTCCATTCATAGCCAAGGAATTTCTTTGTTTCAGATGTCTTAGTAGGAGATTTTACCACAATTACCGACTGTGGATTGCTTTCGCAGAGCATAAAGTAATAGAGCTTATCTTTCTCCACGTTTCGGATAGAGTCAAAAATATGCTTCGCCAATTCTGCATCCTTCATAGTTTGGGTATAACGAGCAGTTACTCTCTTCTTCTTGATATGTTCTGCCACTGTGTTATTAGAGAACTTAGCTTTATAAGCAGCGAAAATCTCATGCTTCATCAAATCCTCAGAAGGATTGCCATTAAGTAGAGTAAGATACTCATCGTATGGCACGCCTATATGCTGGGCATAACGCTCAATGGCATCCGCATCTTCATAACGATGATCCTGACCGTGATTGTTTGAGAACCATGCTTCCACACGATTGCGATAATGTGTTGCTAACTCTGGCTCGGATTTCTTTCGACGAAGGAACAGTACCACAGTATTGGTGCCAGTCTTGCCAAATGTTCCACTACCAAACTCAGCAACAGCCACAAAATCGAAATATTGTAATAAGATTTCACGCGTCTTGACATAGATATTACTGCTATTAGACAAGATGCTTGAAGGAAGAATAATTGCTGCCACTCCCTCTGGTGCCAGCAATTGCTTTGCACGCTCAATGAAGAATGTCTCAATACTATTGTTTGTTTCTAATTGCTTGCTGTCAACATCAGCACTCAGCACATAGGCATCACGTTGTTCTTTGCTAAGTGTAGCAAGGAAGCCTGTTACACTATATGGAGGGTTGGCTACAAGCACCTTAAAGTCGCCATCCTTAATTGTATCATGAGGTACAAGTGCATCACCATAGACAATCTGGATTCCATCCTGGCCATACATGAATGATGATACTTTAGACACTTTTGAGAGGCGATACTCTTTTTCAATGCCATAGATTTGCTTGTAATAGTCGGGAAGGGATTGGACACCCTTGTATTGCTCCACAAATGGCTTTATCTGTGAAGCATACTCATTGAGGAAGTGACCTGCGCCACAAGCATAGTCAATGGCTTTTGGAATATCGGTATTGTCGCGTATAATCTGCTCTAAAGGCAAGGAACTGACCATAAAACGAGTTATAGGTGTAGGAGTAAAGAACTGGCCTTCGTTTTGCTTTACGCCTTGGTCGAGGAAACCCTCAAACAAGTCTCCGAGGAACTGATTTTGTTGCTCAGTTTTAAGGCGCATGTCTTGAAGCATCTCTACCATTGCTTTGAGGATGACAGCATTCTGAACAAAGAGTTGCTTGTTATGCACATCAAGAAAACCAAAATCGCTATTGCTATAGAACTTCAACTGACGGAAATATTCCAAGATAGTGTCCTTGATGGCATCAGGGTCATTCTTCTGCATACGGAATGCATTCTCAATACTTGCATTATCGATATAGGTAACATCCTCTCCCAAATAGTCCTTCATGCCTATTTGGTAGAGTTTCTGCAATCGGTCTTGAAAACTATAATAGTCATCATAGGCTGCACCTTTCCATAGGAACTGCAAATCCTTTGGATTACGCACTTCATCCACAATCTTCACCAAGAATAGATTAACCAGTTTGTCGAAAGCATTCTCGTGGCTGGCAACATTGTATTGGCGAAGTGTCTGGGCGAACTGATGATATTTGCGTTGTATGTCCTGACCATCAACAATAACAAGGTCGTCAATGGTCAGTTTTTTCTTAGTCACGCCAAAAGCGGGAACCTCATCTACTTCAAAAGCTCCATTGGTGGCAAAATCCTTGCCATAAGTCTCAGACCATACTTTGAAGAAGTCGTCTCTTGTACCATTATCTGCACTTACCTTTTCAAAACTAAGCAGTTGGGGGGTAGATTCAAGGTACTCCTTGTTGTCGGTCATCGTAATCAGACGATAATTGCAACGAGGTTCACCATCCACGAAATCGGATGCATAAAGAACAAGATATTGTGCTTGGCGATAAGTGTTATAATAGTTGAACAACTGCCCACCATCCTGTAGTGTCTTTTTCCAAGCTTTGCTAAACTCATCATCTTCTTTTCCGTCCATTGTCTTACACTCAATAAGCATATATGGACGCTTATCGTTATCGCGAATCAGGATGTCACAATAGAAATGAGAATCTTCTCTTCCACCTGGAGTTTTAGGCTCTAACACTATATTCTCAGGTTTGTATCCTTGGGCCAATAATCCAACAACACACTCCAAAACAACAAAGTTCTCATTGGCAGAGAAGTTCTTTGTTGTGTCTCGGTCTGCTTCTATACCTTCTGGATAAATAATCTTCTCATTTGTGAAATCAACAGCAACAGTACAGTTGGTGTTGTTAAAATGCATTGCCATCTTGTCTTGCACAGTATCAGATTGCTGAAAGCCAAGACAAGTAAGAAGATTTCTGAGATTATCTTTTGTAATCATATATGGAAAGAATTATCGATTGTTACTTTGTTGAGTTTAGAAGATCCTTCACGTCAACGTCAAGGGGCTTTGCGATTTTATCTTAAGTTTGCAAGTCTGGTAATACTATTACTGCACCATTTGCTTACAGTACAAGGTGTTTTGCCAACCTCTCCAGCAAGCCATTTGCCAGTTTTCCCTTTCTCAACGAGAACTACTTTTATACGATTCAGATTTCCATGATGCTATAATTGATTGTAATTTGGTGCAAATATAATAAAATTCTATGAAAAAGGAGGCTCTTGCTTGTTCACCCACTCGGGTATGTTCTTTACTTTGGTAGTACGGTCGGGGCGTCCGTGTCGGTTGTATTTCATTTTGTGCCTGCAGTGCGAGGCCAGCAATCCGCTTTCATCATCCCTTATATGTCGATAAATTAGTTCATGGGATATGGGCTTCCCCCTGCGTCTCATGTCGGCAGAGATCTGTTCGGGAGACCAATCCTCTTCCTTGAGCAGCTCAAGGGCTTCCCAAACGATAGCCGGATCCTTTGCTCGGTTGGAAGTAGACCTTTTCCTGCGTGCCATTGCCATATCGTGGGCCTTGGACCATAGGTAGTTGCCCTTTTCTGTCGAGTTGCGCTTTATTTCGCGGCTGAGTGTTGATTGACTGCACCCCACTATCGAGGCGATAACTTTTCTCGGAGTCCTTCTTTGCAGTAAGGCGAAAATTTGCGACCTTTGCTGCGAGGTTAATTGATAATACATATAGCAATACAAAGTTGGTTAATCTCGGGGAGACTTCGGTCTCCTTTTTTTGTATTGCTATTTAAAAGTTACATTTTGCGCGACTTAACAACGGATTGGGGATGGGCTGGGGGCATGTGAAGCCCCATCCCCAATCCGCCATTAAGTCGTGAACGACAAAAATGTGTGTAGGGCCATTCAGAACGAAATTTTGCACTTCGTTATTGAATATGGGTCTTCAGGGTCATTGGCATTTTTCCAATACTGCTTTTATACGAGGAATAACAAAACGTAATATCGGGGTACAATCGGAAAATCAATAATCTCTCTATTTTTAAGTGGACTCATTATTGCATTATATAAATTAGGGTGACGAGCGCAACGTCACTTACAACAAGGTTGCTTCTATGCGATAGTTGCTGTGGTTTGTCGTCTGAGCAAAGTGGCACGCATGGGCATGTATAACCGTGCCGCCCAGTTCTCGCCCTGTCGCCGATCTCACTGGCTGCGAGAAGGCTATTGGGGAGGCACAGAAGAAGCACGTGGCGGGGGTGAAGAGGCGCATTGCGCCGGTGGAGCTGTGAGAACTAAAAGAGCTAAACAATCTTAATGGTAGAGTTTGTAACTTGCACTGTATCAGCAATTATGCGATAGTTGCTGTGGTTTGTCGTTTGAGCAAAGTGGCACGCATGAGCAGGTATAACCGTGCTGCCCAGTTCTCGCCTTGTCGCCGACCTCACTGGCAGCGAGAAGGACATTGGGGAAGCACAGAAGAAGCACGTGGCGGGGTTGAAGAGGCGAATTGCGCCGGTGGAGTTGTGAGAACGAAAAGAGCTAAACAATCTTAATGGTAGGGTTTGTAACTTGCACTGTATCAGCAATGGTTACCTCGGGGTAAGTGTCTTACTTTCAAGTGCCTTCTTGCAGGAATTAGAAACAGTAGGTAACTTTGCAACCGTAAACGAAATAAAAGTAAGTAAGTAACACATATTTGAACATTATGAAAGAGGTTAAAAAAATTGCTGAAGGCAAGAACTTCAGTGCAGTAGATTTCGGTAAGTTGAACGAGTTGGGTGACTATGTCTTGTCTATGGGCGATATAAAGATTCCCGGCAAGGTGTTTGGCGGACAGGCTCTCGGCACCAAAGGCGCTGAGTTCTCTTTTCAGATTTACGCTCCTGGTCAGGAAGGCGGTTTCTATCACACGCATAAAACCCACGAAGAACTCTATTTCGTTCTCAGCGGCAAAGGAGAATATCAGGTTGACGGCGAGAACATTCCTTTGCAGGAAGGCAGTGTGGTGCGCGTCTCTCCAAAGGGCAAACGCACCATTCACAACAACGGCACTGAGCCGATGGTGGTGCTCTGCGTGCAGTACCGTGAGACGCCTTTCACGCAGGACGATGCTGCCGATGGCGTTATCCTGAATGACCAGGTGAAATGGTAAACTGAGGAAGCATATCAACACTCTCTACCGTCATGGACAAGAATTGCTTGCCTGTGACGGTATTTGCACGTTTATAAGAAATGAAGAAGATGATCAGAAATCAGGTAGTCGACCCGTTATTTTCCCAATGTCCGGTCAGAAACGTACTTTCTCGTATCGGTGACCGCTGGTCATTGCTTGTGCTGCTTGCCCTGCATGATAAAGCAGAAGCCATGCGCTTCAGCGAGATTGGCAAGGCTATACCCGATGTGTCACAGAAGATGCTCACTGCAACGTTGCGTAATCTGGAGGCAGACGATCTTGTGTCGCGGACCATCTTTCCCGAGGTGCCGCCGCGTGTGGAATACAAACTGACAAAGCGCGGATTGACGCTCATCCCGCTACTCAACCAATTGGTGGATTGGTCGTTGGAAAACATGGGTGCCATCATAAGGCACCGAAAGAAATATGCAATGTAGATTCTGAACCCTCAAAATGGCATACTGTCTGCAAAAAAGCGTATTTTTGTAGCCAGATATGAGGTTATCCGCTTTTATGTGAGAATGAATATTATGATGAGAAAACTGTTGCTATTTTTCATGCTATTGGCTGCAATGGCAGTAAACGCACAGACGAAGAGCGCCGTGCAGGAAGTGAGAGACTATCTCCATGAGTGTGGTGTGTTTTACATTGCAACTCAGGATGGCGACCAGCCTCGTGTCCGCCCGTTCGGCGTGGCCGAGGTGCTTAACGGCAAGCTCTACATCCAGACGGGTAAGAAGAAAAAGGTGTTCAAGCAGATGATGACCAACCCGAAGTTTGAGATCACTGCCGTGAAGCCGTCGGGCGCGGAGTGGATTCGCATCAGCGGCAAGCTCGTCAACGACGACAGCCGCGAGGCAAAGGCCTATGTACTTGACAAGAATCCGGAACTGAAGAGAATGTACTCTGCCGACGACGACAATACGGCTGTGCTTTATATCACTGACGGTGTGGCGCAGTTCTGCTCGTTCTCTGCTCCGACGAAAGAGATAAGGTTCTGATGGCGGTGCAGGTGAAATTTACATTGAAGCCCCGCCGACGTGGCTTTCATCTGATAACGGACGAAGTGCTCCGGCAGCTGCCGCAGTTGCCAGTGACGGGACTGCTCAACCTCTTTGTGCAGCACACCAGCTGTGCACTGAGCATTTGTGAGAACTGGGATCCGTCGGTGCGTGAAGATATGGAAAGCATTTATGACAGGCTTATTCCAGAGAATGCACCCTACTACCAGCACACACTTGAGGGAAGTGACGATATGCCCGCACACGCCAAGTGCATCATCACGGGTGTGAGCATCAACATTCCCATCACCGACGGACGGCTCAATCTTGGCACTTGGCAGGGTATCTACCTCGGCGAGTTCCGCAACGACGGAGGCAGCAGGCAGATTGTAGCAACAATTTTAGAATAATTTGAAAAAAATCAAATAAAGCAGGCTGATGAATATCGAGGAAGTTCGTGAATATGCGTTGATCCTGCCGGGGACTACAGAAGATTAGGCTTATGGTGAGGATTGGGTACTGTTTCGTATTGAGGGAAAGATCTTCCTGCATATATGGCTCGATGCCAATCGCGACTTCATCGTAGCTTTCGCAACGACTGAGACGATGGTCGCCAAACCGGATTTGGAGAAGATGCACCTGCTGATGCTCATATCTGTCTGAATTTATATTTACACACGCACACACTTAGTTGAGATATTCTGTTCACGCAGGCGTGTAGACACGATTTCAGCAATAAGGGTTATAGCTGCCTTATTCTGGGTAACAACCAACTGCCAGGAGACTCGTAACTTTGCAACCGGAAACAAACAAATATCATAATATGACAAAGATTGCATTAGGCACCTGGGCCATTGCCAAAGGCATGCAGCCCATCATCAGAGCCACGAGGGTGCGTCACGTCGTTGAGCGACAGGGCGCCAAGGAGCTCTACGTCAACCTCGGAGCTTCGCACGTTGACCTCTACGACGACGTGGCAGGTATCATCCCCCTACGACAAGATGGCACTGTTCTTCCTTAAGAATTTTAAATGAGCGTGTGTATGAAAAAATATATACTGACACTTTTGACAATGCTCTTCGTCGCCTGCTCTTCCGACGGTGGAACGCAGGCTGAGACATTGCAGACTGAAAACGATATGAAAATGTATATTACCATCGCAGGACAGACTCAAAGTGTGGTCCTTGCCAATAATGCGGCCACGCAGGAACTCGTGACAAGGCTACACAACGGCGCTGTCACAGTTACACTCAACTCCAGTGGCGGCTTTGAAATATGGGGGCCGCTTGGTTTCTCGCTCCCGACGAGCAATCAGCAGATGATGGCACAACCAGGAGACGTCGTCCTCTACAACGGCAGTAACATCTGCCTTTTCTATGGCTCAAACTCATGGAGTTACACCCGTCTGGGCAAGATTGAAGGCCTGTCGGAAAGCCAGCTGCGCACATTCCTGAAAGCTGGTGAAAGCAACATTACCGTCACCCTTTCGCTCACTTCGGCTGCGACAGGCATCAGCGATGTAAGCAACAATCGCCAGAACACCGCAGGGTCAGAATCTCTTGCATATATGCTGAGTGGTGCACCCGCACCTGCCAGCTACAAAGGCATCGTCATCAAGGATGGCAAGAAAATCGTAAGATAACTTATGGTGGACATTAGGTGCCGCCATCAACATTCATTTCACAAAGTCCGAGCACCCTTTTGGATGAAACAGCGGCTTTGCCATACAGCCATACATTTAAGATTATGAAAAAGAATATCGGGCAGAAACTGGCACTCTATCCCACGCCAGCCACAGTTGTAGGAACTGTCGGAGCAGATGGGAAGGTAAACTGGATGCTCATAGCACACATCGGCATTGTCAGTCACTCGAAACTACTGTTAAGTGTCCACTCGTCACACCACAGTGTGAAAGCAATTTATGAGCAGCACAAGTTATCTGTCAATATCATCGACGAGACATTCGTTGCCGCAGCCGACTACACAGGTACGGTCAGCGGGGCAAAAGTGGACAAGTCGGATATCTTCCCCTATCATGTTGGCGAGGCAGGCATGCCCGTTATTGAGCAGTCACCCTTGGTGATGGAGTGTGAGGTCGTGGATACCTATGAGATAGACGGCTTCAAGAACTACATTTGCAACATCCTCAATACCTACGTCGATGAGGACAAACTTGACGAGAAGGGCAAGCCCGACTATTCAAAGCTGAAGCCAGTACTCTTCGAAATGCCTACCTACAAGTATCTGCGCACAGGCGACATCATTGGCGACTGCGTGAAGATGGGTAAGGCTTATGGTGAGACATTGAAATAGAAAATGAGTATGAAGAAGATTGTGTTAACGCTCTTGGCACTGCTGACCATCAGTCTGAGTGCCTGCTCCCAAAAGAAAACAGATACAAAAATGGAACAGAAAGTATTGGTAGCCTATTTCTCTGCTACGGGTACGACCAAGGCCGCAGCCCGGCAACTGGCAGAAGTGGCTGGGGCTGACCTGTATGAAATCAAGCCGGAACAGCCCTATACGGATGCGGACCTGGACTGGAATGACAAGCAAAGTCGTTCGTCGGTAGAGATGCAGGACAAGCATTCGCGGCCAGCCATCACCGGCAAGCTGCAGAATATGCATGAGTATAACGTAGTGTATGTCGGTTTCCCTATCTGGTGGTACACCGCGCCGACCATCATCAACACGTTTCTGGAGACTTATGACTTCAAGGGCAAGACAGTAATCCCCTTTGCCACTTCCGGTGGAAGCAGCATCAAGAAAGCCTGTGCCGATTTAGAAGCAGCCTATCCTGAAA
The DNA here is from genome assembly GCF_009676955.1 of Sodaliphilus pleomorphus. Taxonomy (GTDB): domain Bacteria; phylum Bacteroidota; class Bacteroidia; order Bacteroidales; family Muribaculaceae; genus Sodaliphilus; species Sodaliphilus pleomorphus. The sequence goes on from NZ_CP045696.1 coordinate 2,894,814, forward strand.
TAAACTGGAAAGAAGGTAAGCTGCTGAACCACACATCGAAGGGTGACTTGCTGAAGTGGGTTGAGCGTAATCGCTAATGCATGGAGCCCGACAGATGCAGGATTACGCCTTTCATATCAACACCGTCCAATAGCCCCCTATTTTGAGGTTGGGTTACACACGAGAGAAAAACAGCAAGAAAGGTAAGAAAAGCGATATTTTGTATAAACCGGTATTGAGAAAAAACACATATCTTTGCAATATGTAACAACTATAACAGTTTTTGATTATGAAACATTTCCATCTCCGTTACCTTGCGGTAGCCGCACTGCTTGTTATGGGCACAACGGCTTGGGCTCAGTCCAAGGTTTTTCTTACACGCGAGATCTCTCCCGCCTCGCTCGTCCGTATCTACAAGGCATTAGGCGTGAAAGCCCAGGGACGTGTGGCCGTGAAAATAAGCACCGGCGAGGGCAGCAACCCCAACTATCTCAAGCCCGAGCTCATCAAGGATCTTGTCTATGACGTTGACGGTACTATAGTAGAGAACAACACCGCCTATGGTGGTGATCCTAACGACGTGCGCAATAACTCTGCCAATCACTGGAAGGTCATCGACCGCCATGGCTTTACCAAGTATTTTCCCGTCGATATCATGGACGAATACGATGAGATACGCATCCCCGTGCGCGACCATACCCATCTGAACTACGATATCGTGGGCGGACATCTTGCCAACTACGACTTCATGATCTGTCTCAACCATTTCAAGGGTCATCCCATGGGTGGCTACGGCGGGGCACTTAAGAACCTCTCCATAGGCTGCGCCTCATCCAACGGAAAGGCTTACATCCATTCGGCTGGTAAGATGAACAAACTCAATATGGACTCACTGTGGACCCCGAAGTACATCGGCGACCAGGACGGTTTCTTGGAGAGCATGGCTGCTGCCGCTCAGGCCGTGGTAAACTATTTTCAGAAGGAGAATGGTATCATCTATATCAGCGTGATGAACAATATGAGCATCGACTGCGACTGTGTAGACCATCCTGCTCCCGTGAAGTTGGAAGATTATGGCATCCTCGCCAGCACCGACCCCGTGGCCCTCGACCAGGCCTGTGTCGACATCATCAACAACCAGAAAGTTACGGCGAAGAACGATCCTACCGACCTGCTTAAGCGCATCGACAAGCAGCACGGCACTCACACCATCGACTGGGCTGAGAAGATAGGACTGGGCTCGAAGAAATACACAATTGTCAACATCGACAAATAGATCAATTAGACTCTTGTCCTCTGTTCAAGAGGCATTACTCAAAAATTATCTTTTATGATAAAACAAATACTCTTGGCAACCGCACTCATGGGTGCGGCCAGCACGCTGTTTGCCCAAACCGACTCAGTGCGTCTGAGCGATGTGGTGGTCACCGGTACGCGCTATCGTTCCGACATCCGCCATCTGCCTCTCGACGTCTCGGTTATCGGCCATTCCCAGCTCACAGCATCCTATCAGCCATCAGTGCTCCCTACTTTGAGCCAGCAAGTGCCGGGACTCTTCGTCACTACTCGCGGCATCCTCGGTTATGGGCTTAGCACTGGTGCGGCAGGGACCATCAAGATGAGGGGTGTCGGTGGTTCGGCAGACCTGCTCGTGCTCATCGACGGGCTGCCACAGTATGCCGGACTCTATGGGCATCCGCTTGCCGATACCTATCAAACGATGATGGCCGACCGCGTGGAGATCGTGGGTGGTCCGGCTTCTGCCATCTATGGCAGCAATGCCATGGGCGGAGTAGTGAACATCGTGACACGCAGGATGGAGTCCAACGGTGTGCAGACCGACATCAACCTACAGGGAGGCAGCTACGGCACCTTCATCGGCACCGCTACCAACCGCGTGCGACAAGGCCGCTTTTCGTCTATTGCCGCACTGAACTATGAGCGCACCGACGGTCATCGTGCAAACTCAGCCTTCAGTCAGACAAGTGGTTTTCTCAAACTCGGCTACGACCTCTCGCGCTATTGGCAGATCGATGGCACCGCAAACATCGCTTATCAGGAGTCGTCGAACCCGGGACCCATCACGGCACCGCTCATCGACAATGACATGCTCATCACCCGTGGTATGACAGCACTCTCGCTCACCAACGACTACGGTCGCGTATCGGGTGCTGTGCGTACCTTCTACAACTGGGGACATCATCATATCAACGACGGACATGCCGCTGCGCGTCCGGCACAGGCCGCCTACTACATACATAATGATCGCATGGGTGGTGTCTCTGCCTATGAGAGCTTTGCTCCTTTCTCCACCACTCGCATCACGCTGGGCTTCGACTACCAGCACTTCGGCGGACATGCCTGGCAGAAGGCGATTGCCGACGGCAGTCGCACGGATCTTGCCAACCGCACCGTCAATGAGGTAGCGGGCTATGCCGACATTCGCCAGGAACTGCTGTCGTGGCTTACCGCCGACGTGGCCCTGCGTCTTGACCACCACAGCGTGTCAGGATCGGAGTGGGTGCCTCAAGGAGGGCTCACTGCCCGCCTGCCTCACAACATGGAGCTGAAAGCCATCGTGGGCAAAGGCTTCCGCAACCCTACACTGCGTGAACTCTATATGTTCCGCCCCGCCAATGCCGACCTTGCGCCGGAACGCCTGTGGAACTATGAGCTCTCCATGCGCCAGCGGCTCCTCAACGGCCGTCTCGGATATGGCCTCAACGTTTTCTATCTCAATGCCGATAACCTCATCACCACGCAGATGGTCGATGGCCGCCCGCTGAATGTCAACACAGGAAACACGGAGAACTCAGGATTCGAGTTCCTTGCCTTTTACAAGCCCATGCGACATCTGCAGCTGGATGCCAACTACAGTTTCCTTCATACCAGCCGCACGCTAACGGCTGCACCGAAACATAAGCTTTATTTGGGAACTGACTGGCAGCCTGGACGCTTCACGCTGCATAGCGGATTGCAATGGATCGATGGTCTGCATACTGCCGACAACAACCCTACGACCGAGAATTTCTGGCTGTGGGATCTCTCGGCTTCGTTGCATGTCAGCCGTGCCTTGAAATTCTTCGTCCATGGCGAGAATCTCCTTGCCCAGCACTATGAGGTCAACGCCGGCTTCCCCATGCCGCGTGCCACAGTCATGGCAGGTGTTGAAGTGCAACTGTAGGATAGAAAAATGAGTAAGCTGCAGAACCGCATATCGAAAGGTGATCTTTCACGGCTGAGAAAGCCCTTAAATCTGATGCCATAACAATTATTCTCAATCAAATCGTCGTACTTGTAGATATAAAGATGTACCTTTGTTGATATAATATTATCTGATCATGAATATCGAGGAAGTTCGTGAATATGCGTTGTCCCTGCCCGGGACTACGGAAGACCAGGCTTATGGTGCGGATTGGGTGTTGTTTCGTATTGAGGGAAAGATCTTCCTGCATATATGGCTCAATGCCCCGGAACCGACCTGCGCCGTGAAACTTCCTCCCGAGCAAGGACAGACGCTGCGCGACCATTATGACGGCATCCGTCCGGCTTACCACTTAAATAAGGTGCATTGGAATGATGTTTTTCTCGATGAGATTGATGGTGATATGGTGAAGAACCTTATTAATCAGTCCTATCTGCTCGTACTCAGTAAACTGCCCAAGCGGTTGAGAGATAAATATAGTTTTGAGAAATGAACACAGCAGACATTGACATAACCAACATGTGCTCGCACCTGCGACACAAGCTGATGGATGCTGACGGCATCTATCATCCTATTTGGCAGACGATACAAGACGATCCGGAATTGACGGCGTTCGTCCGTTCCCGCCAGCTCCATATTTACCGCAATGGCAAGATAGTGATGGTGCTGAAAGGGAAAGCAGAACCACAGATCGTCAGGGAAGATCCGATAGACGAATTAATCAAACAATGACAATGGAATCAAGAAAAGATATTGCAGCAGAGAAGAAAGCGAGTTTCAAATTCAATTGCACCCAGTCGGTGCTGACGACTTACGGTGATCTGACGGGACTTGACGAAGCCACAGCCATTAGCATGACCGACGGCTTTGCTGCCGGAATGACCAATATGGAGGGCACATGCGGTGCACTGATTGGCGCAGACATGGTTCTCGGACTGGTCAACAAGGACAAGGCAAAGACGATGAAACAGATGCGGACAATCATGCAGAAATTTCAGGACCGCAATCATGCCACCCAGTGCAGACAGTTGAAAGGTGTTGACACCCACGTGGTGCTCCGTCCTTGTCCGCTGTGCGTGGCGGATGCGTGTGAGTTTTTGGAAGAAGAATTAGGGAAATGATGAACGTAGAGGATTTGCGGTCATATTGTCTTTCTCTCGACACTGACGTGGTGGAGAAATTCCCCTTCACGGCCTTCAAATATGCCAAGGATGTGCTGGTATTCTATATCTCGGGCCACATGTTCTGCTATTTCGACATCAATGATCTGAGCAATGTGACGGTCAAGTGCGACCCGGACAGTATTCCGGAATTGGAGGAACATTACGACTGGATAAGCAAGCCCTATAACGGCAATGCCAAATACTGGATAGGCATGGACGCATACCGGGCTGACAATGAACAATTTGCTCAGAAAGAATTGATTCTACTATCATGGCCTATTCAGTGCTTGGTTCTCTTCCGCTTTTCAATCTTCGGCGTATCCAGCAACTCCTTACGTTCATCATAGATGGAACGATAATGATCTATGAGAGCTTGGAGGGAGTTGGCACGGTCAATTGTCTGTTGATATTCGACGGGGTTCTTCCTATTAGATTTCTCCAAGGCATCAAGCTTGGAACGATAGAGTTTCAAAGCGTTTTCGGCAATCGTAATTTGTCCCTGTAATGCCTTGAGTGCTGACTGTAATGCTTCGTTGGCCATGTTACTTGCTTCCTAAGTCTCTTTTGGCATCTTCATCTGATGACTTATCTTTGCGTTCCGGAGCAATTTCACCGAAGGCAATACCAAAAAGCATTCCTATTGATATACCTAAGGCTATATCCCTCTTAGCTATAGCAGCAACGGCTGCACCGAACATTGCACCTAAGGAAATGCCTGTGGCCAGGCTCATTGCTTTTCCCCCTTCTTTCATATTAGCTGTCTTTTAGATGAAGATACCTTAATATTAATCGCCTACAAATTTAACTATTTCTTCTAACAACCCTCTATCATCCAAGAAATTTTTGTACCTTTGTCGGAAAATTCACGTGATAGTATGAGTAACCCCAATATTATAGAGAGAAAGCAACTCTATGCAGAGTTAATCCCACAAGTCAGATCTTTGATAGATGGCATTGATAATCATGTCGGTGCACTGTCCAACATTGCTGCTTTGCTCCATGACACGCTGCCTTATTTCTTCTGGGTTGGTTTCTACATCGTGAGAAACGGCCAACTGGAGCTTGGGCCGTTCCAAGGACCGCTTGCCTGCTACACCATCGGCAAAGGCAAAGGTGTATGTGGCACGGCATGGGATAAGGCGGAGACGATTATCGTTCCTGATGTGGAGCAATACCCCGGTCACATCGCTTGTTCATCGAAATCCCGTTCGGAGATCGTCGTGCCAATTAAGAAGGATGGCAAGGTCGTAGCCGTGTTAGATGTTGACAGTACCGGTCTGAACATATTCAATGAGGAAGACAAGGAAGGACTGGAAAAGATTGCTGATAACTTATGCGGGTTGTTTAACTGAAACTACAATGGCTGAAGAAAATAAAATCAGATTACATATTTTTTTTTGGGGGGGTATGAAGGCTAAATCGCCTCTGGCGAGAATTGTTCTCCTTGTGGTGTTCATTTTACTTTCTTTATCTGTATCTGCAAGAAATGATTATGGTGCTTGTTTGATAAAGGACGGACAATTCTATGGCATCCATGAGAATAATTATTTTCCAATGAACAGTGTCATGAAGTTTCCTCAAGCATTGTTCGTGGCAGACTGGATGCAGAGAAATAATATTCGTCTTTCTGACTCTGTCAAAGTTACCAAAGAGGAATTGATAGAGGGCACATGGTCGCCCAAGTTGGGAGACATACAGACATCCAAGTCATTCACTTATGCAGAACTTCTCAGCTACTCCCTCATGCTCAGCGACAATAATGCGTGTGATGTTCTATTCAAGCGATGTGGTGATCCGAAAACAGTAGAAGCATACATCCGGAAACTTGGATTTAAGAGGATTCATATCCGAAAGACTGAAAGGCAAATGCGTGAGGATCATTCGTGCTGTAGATACAACAAGGCTACACCCAAAGATATGACCTTGTTGTTGCAGTGGTTCTCAAGTCACAATTCAGACACGCCGATTCTTCAGTTCATCTGGGAAACGATGATGAAATGTGAGACTGGCATGGATAGGCTGCCTGCTGCTAATCCTGAAGGAGCTGCGCTATTGCACAAGACAGGCTCGGGGTATACCAATAAGGATGGAACGACTGATATAGGTGATGCCGGAATATACTTGCTTAGCGATGGGAGCAAATGGCCGATATGTGTATTCGTCAAAGGTGCATCGACCAATAATATCATCAGCGAAATTTCTCTCAAACTTCAAGCTATGGCACTTGCGCTAGATAGGAAGTGAGTACAAAAACAGACAAAGTTTTTCGGATAATTGAAAGCTTTGCAGTATATTTGCAAAACTATTTTGGGAAGGCAATAAATAAAGAAAGTTTTATCAACGAGATAAAAGAGTATAAGCGGAACGGCGAGTCCATGAGTTTCGCCTATGGTGACGTCCGTCTTCCAGTTATCTATCGGGAGGTGTTAGGTATCATTGCCGTGAAGATGCCTTCATCTGAAGTCTTCATCCTCGTTGACTATCAGATGAATCTGTTCGACAACCTTACCAATCTGCAGGACAAACTGCGGGAGAAATACCCGGAGTTGATTCAGTGAAATGGAGCGCATAATCAGAAAGGCCATTGCTTCTGACCTGCCGGTGGTCCTCGACCTCATAGAGAGTGGACGGAGGATCATGCGAGAGAATGGAAATCCGCATCAATGGGGAGACAGTCACCCGACAGTAGGACAAATAGAGGATGACATAGCTAATGGTCACAGCTACTTGCTGATGGAGGACGGCAGAGCCATAGCCACTTTTGCGTTCATTCCTGGCCCCGATGTCACCTACGCTGTCATTTACGATGTACATTGGATTGACACCGACAGCCCTTATTATGTCCTTCATCGCGTGGCAAGTGCGCATGGTCAGCACGGGATCATGGCAAGCATCCTTGATTATTGCTTTACAAAGACCGGTAACATCCGCAGTGACACCCACCGGGATAACAAGCCCATGCAAGGAGCGTTGGCAAAGGCGGAATTTCACTACTGTGGCATCATCCATCTGCTCGACGGTGATGAGCGGTTGGCCTATCAAAAGATAAATGATCCACATGAACCAGAATTTTGATACACCCCCATAATAATATTTTAATTATGTCAATACAATTCCCTATACTTAATATTTCCTTAAGTAATTTAAGTTCACAGGATTTGGAAGAAACCCATATTGGAGACTTATGGGATTATCCTAGCGATAATAGTATCTTTGAAAAATACTATAATAATCAAAAATATGTTGACCAAAATGGACATATATTTAAAATAATAGGAAAAAGAAAATCAAATTTTATAAATTCAATAATCCATTTTAATAAAAATGAACTGATATTTGAGGATTGTGGTGAGACTATTAGCTTCTCTGTATTGAAGGTTTTTTTAATCAATAGATACAATTCATTAGATGATAATTTAGCTAAGTCGGTTCTGATTAGATTAACAAAACAATCAAAAAATATCAAGGATTTAATTGGGTAAACGTAAAAACATAGCCCATTTTTGAGATACCAGATGCCATGGTAATTGCCATAGTCGACACTACCCCTCCCTCAATTTTTCAGCCTTCTCAAGGATCTTTCCTGAACGTCACTGAGCTCAATGCAATATCCGTGCCTATAAACAATTGGTGACAAATCGTGCCATCATTGTCCGCAATGCTTAAAATTTTTACACTTTGCTGACAATCGCGGCAATCCCTTTGTTCTTATTCGCCTATCTCGGTGAGTGCTCCTGTGGTTGAGTCGATGATAAAGCCGCGTACAGTGATGCTACCGGGGACGAGCGCATGGTTCTTCACCCGTCGCATTGTAGCCCGTACACTTTTCTCAGTGTCGCCAAAGCCGTCGAGCCACTGGCTGAGGTCGATGTGCCGCTCCACTTCTGCTACCTTGTCAGCACCGATCCGTTCACATATCAGTTGCTTCATGTGCACGCCGGTCATCTTCCCGGCGCCGCAATCAGTGTGGTGGATGAGCATGATCTCTTCAATGCCCAGCTCATAGATGCCCACGATGATCGATCGCATGACGGCATCGTAGTCGTCGAGGATGACACCGCCAGCTACCTTAACTATCTTCACCTCACCGTTCTTGATGCCTAATGCCTCAGGCAGCATCACACTCAGGCGGGTGTCCATGCAGGTGACGATAAGCGTTTTGCCCGACGGCTTGCCATCGGTGATATGCTTCTCATAGCCCTTTCCGGCAACAAAGCGGCGGTTGTTCTTCAGTATTTCGTCAATCATAATCGGGAAGTTGTTGTTTCATTAAATTACTGCGTCTTTGCACGATTGTCTCTTGCCTTGCGCGCAAACTCAAACAAGCTTTGCGGCAGGTGGCAGTAGCCGTTGGGATTCTTGTCGAGATAATTCTGGTGGTAGTCCTCGGCCTTGTAGAAGTTGCGCAACGGCAGGTTCTCGACGGCGATCTTCCCGTTGATGTGTTTTTGCTCATCGGCAAAGACCTCATTGATTACCGTCTCGTCATCCTTGTCGGTGTAATACACGCCGGTGCGGTACTGCGTTCCCGTGTCATGGCCCTGCCGGTTGATGCTTGTAGGGTCGATAGCCTTGAAAAACATCTCCAGCAAAAAATTCAACGATACCTTGGCGGGATCGTACATGACATGAACGGTCTCGGCAAAGCCGGTCTTGTCGGTGCACACCTCTTTGTAGGTCGGGTTTTCTGTGCGGCCATTGGCATAGCCTACCTCTGTGTCCACCACTCCGTCAATCTGCTTGAAATAATGCTCGGTGCCCCAAAAGCAACCTCCGGCGAGATATATCTCCTTCAATTCGTCTTTTTCCATATTTCTCCGTTTTATGTTTTCTTTATATTAGAAATCGTTGTTGACTATCTCCTTCCCGAATGGTGCTAGTGCCAGACGCATCAGCCGGAAGTGCATCCTGCCCCAAGGAATGCCGACAATGGTGATGCATAGGAGCAAGCCAGAGCCAAGATGAGTCAAGGCAATCCAAAAGCCACCGACGAAGAACCAAAGAATGTTCATGAACAAACTGAGACATCCTCCGTCCTGCGGCTGGTCAACAACATGTGAGCCAAATGGCCACAACGCGAGAATACCCAACCGAAGGGTGGCTATGCCGAATGGTATGCCGATGATGGTGATCATCAGCAGGAGTGATGAAACGAAATACTCCCCTGCGATGCCCAATCCTCCAAAGACGAGCCAAATGATATTTCCCAGTATCTTCATGAATTCAATCTCGGTTTCAGGTGATGAATGCATTTGCTCGCAAAGGTAATGAAAATCACAGAAAGCAAAGAACAGACGCAGTCAATATTTGGCGCGCCAATAATTAGTGCCAGGACGTGGGTCTTTCACCTTTTTGGGGGGTTGAAGCTGAAAGCCAAGGGGTCTAATCCTTGTGGGTGCCGAGAGCTCGAATCCCCACAAGTAATAGACCCTTCTTGGTTGCTGATAGCATGCTGGTATATGTCAGCAGATGTTTCAACTAAAAAGATATCGCCCTCATTGAGGAGTGCAGGCGTTGGACCGGTCGGTTGAATGGCCAGCGACCACGTGTCAGGGCACTATTCTTTTACCTCGAGTCGGTCGTACTCGTCGTTGCTCACTGGCTCGAGCCATTCGTTGCTCACATTATCGCCAGGAACGGGCATGGCCAGATGCGCAAACCAGCTGTCGCGTGTGGCACCATGCCAGTGCTTCACGTTGGCAGGTATGTTCACCACGTCGCCGGGTAGCAGCAGGCGGGCGGGCTTGCCCCACTCCTGATACCAGCCACGGCCGGCCACACACACGAGGAGCTGACCGCCGCCCTTGGTGGCGTGGTGGATGTGCCAGTTGTTGCGGCATCCGGGCTCGAAGGTGACGTTGTGTATGGGTATCTGCTCGGTCGAGATGGGAGCGAGGTAGCTCTGCCCGATGAAATACTTGGCATAGGCCGTGTTGGGCTCGCCTATGGGAAATACCATCTCGCGCTGGAACTGTGCTTTGCCGTCGCATGGGGCGGCGGTATCGCTGGCCCACACCTCTTTGGCCTCACGGAAGGCTGCCCATGCCTTGGGCCAACCGGCGTAGAATGCAATGTGGGTGAGTGCCTCGGCAATCTCTTGCCGCGTGATGCCGTTGGCCTTGGCGTTTTGCAGGTGATAGGCCAGGCTGCTGTCGGTCATGCCCATGCTCACAAGTGCCACCACGGTGATGAGGCTACGGTCACGGAGCGACAGTTGGTCCTGTCGGTTCCACACCTGTCCGAAGAGTACATCGTCGTTGAGCTCGGCAAATTTTGGCGCGAAGTCGCCCAGCTGCTTGCGGCCTGCGTCCTGTTTGATAGTTTTCTTTTCCATATTGATGATTGATTGATGTTTTGATAATGGTTGAGCATTGGCATGCAGCGCCAGGCCCAAGAGGAGGAGAACAACTAATGCTCGTGCCATCGAGGTGATGCAATTTTATTTGAGGTACTTGTTGAAAAACGCCGCAATACGGTCGAAGGGTATTTTATCCATCTGGTCGTAAAGGTCGGTGTGGGTAGCGCCGGCAACGATGATGATCTGCTTGTTGTCGCCCTTGAGTTTCTTGAATGTGTCCTCACCCATATAGCGGCTGTGGGCCTTTTCGCCATGAACGATGAGCACTGCATTTCGCAGGTCTTCGGGATGAGCCAGTATGTTGTTGTTCATCCATCCCGTCTGTGCCTGGAGCATCCATCCGCCATTGGAGTTCACCGACCGCTGGTGGTAGCCGCGCTTGGTCTTGTAGTAGGCCGAGTATTGCTGCACGAAGTCGGGCTCCTTGCCCGTGAGCTGATCCACGGGTATGCAACCTCCGGCACGCTGCGTTGGGCCTGTCGTGTATTCCTTAGTGCGCAGGGCCGCAATCTGCTCCTTGGCTTTGTAGCGTTCGTCGGCAGTGCCTTGGTCGAAATAGCCCCATGCACCCACACGCGGCATGTCATACATTGTGCTGGCTACCGTGGCCTTGATGCGCGGGTCGGCAGCAGCGGCATTCAGTGCGATGCCGCCCCAACCGCATATGCCCACGATGCCAATGCGATTGGCTTCCACGTCGGGGCGGTTGCTCAAGTAGTCGACGGCTGCCTGGAAGTCCTCGGTGTTGATGTCGAGCGAGAACACGTCGCGTGGCTGTCCGCTGCTCTCACCGGTAAACGACGGGTCGAAGGCGATGGCCAGAAATCCACGCTCGGCGAGAGCCTGAGCATAGAGCCCCGACGACTGTTCTTTCACGGCACCGAAGGGGCCGCACACGGCCACAGCGGCGAGGTGCCCCTGTGCATGCTTGGGTTTGTACACATCGGCCGCAAGCTCAAGGCCGAAATGGTTGTGAAAGGAAACTTTCTCATGCTCCACCTTCTCACTCTTGGCGAACACCTTGTCCCACTCTTGTGTCATCTTCAATTGTGTCATTTCATTTGTGTTTTGTGCCCCGGCAGCCATGATGATCATTAGCAATGCCAGGACTGTGATTATCGTTCTCATTGGTTTGTTGTCTTTGTTGTACGGTGCAAATTTAGGCGCTTCTCTTCAATTGCACATTACCCTGATTGTGGCTTCTGTTACCCATATTGCTCTTGCATCGCTCATGGTGCCCAAGGTGATACACAGGACCGAAACTGCCACAACGCCCATCCACACCGCCTGCCTGTTGGCAGAGGCCCTTATCGGCAAATAGAAAGACAACCCATGCGCTTTTTTAGCAAAGTCAACTGAAGCCTTAATCCCTTGTTGTAGTGAAATACGCCCTCTGAGCTCACTATCGGTCCACGCTACGGCCTCTATTGCAAAGGGATAAAATCTTACGGCTTTGACTTGACGGTAATTACTAACGCCTGTTTACCCGACAATATATAGGACTGAGTAAAAGCTCAAGTGTTGGCTTTGGAGTAGTCAGAGGGATTTCTATTCCCCGTGCTTATGAAGACAGGTTGAAATAAACCTTTATGACAGACAGCTTTTATGTATTTGATCAGAGCAAAAACAGCTATTTTTCTTGGGTTTTGTTGGGTTTCTGCCTGTCGTTGCTGGAGGCGAGGCCAAGGGCTGCGCCAAGCATTAAGCCAATCAACATCCATGTGCCTATGTCGTCGCAGATGGCGCCTATGGCGCATCCTCCCAGCAAGCCGAGGGCGATGCCGAGGGCGAGATTGCTTTTGGGCATGCCTTTATCTTGCTTTGGGACTTGGCTTTCTTTGCCAGTGTTGTCATTATCTGTTTTCATCGAGGGGACAACGTGTTGTTGTTTTTTGCAAAGGTATGAAAACGCCATTGTCCTGCCGCCAGGCGAGTGATGGTTTTTACAAGATTGTTACATCTGGCGTGTGTGCCAGGCATGGCAGTGTGGATTGAGTCAATGGCGGGTTGAAATGGGCGACTGGCACGTTTTTTGTCATACAGTGGGTAAATAACTCTAAAAGGGGAAGTAAAAGACTATGAGAGCAAACATCAAGAAGAATGGTTTGAAGCGAGTCGTCGTTGTGGGATGCGGTCTTGGCGGGCTTAGGCTGGCTCGCAGCCTGCGCAACTCGGGCTACCAGGTGGTGATCGTCGACAAGAACAACTACAACCAGTTTCCGCCACTCATCTATCAGGTGGCTTCGGCAGGCCTTGAACCGAGCAACATTTCTTTTCCCATAAGGCGCATTTTTCAGGGATACAAGCATTTCTACTTCCGCATGGCCGAGGTGAAGGCTATCGACGCCGGCGAGAAGGCTATTGCCACATCGGTGGGCCCAATACACTACGATTACCTTGTGCTGGCGATGGGCGGCACTACCAATTTCTTTGGCAACAAGAATGCCGAGCAGCATGCTTTCCCCATGAAGACTGTTGTCGACGGCATGAGACTGCGCAACCATATCCTTGAGACCCTGGAGCGTGCCGAGACCGAAGAGGACATGGCAAGGCGGCAGAAGTATATGAACGTGGTGATTGTGGGCGGCGGCCCTTCGGGCGTTGAGATAGCCGGCGCCTTGGCCGAGATGAAGCGCAACATTGTGCCTCGCGACTATCCCGACCTTGCCGACAAGATGCACATCTATCTCATCAATGCCAGCGACCGCCTGCTCAAGTCGATGGACGAGAAATCGTCGAGCACGGCCGAGGCCGAGTTGAAAAATATGGGAGTGCACGTGCGCAACGGCTGGCGGGTGACCGACTATAAGGACAATGTGGTGTATATCGACAATGGCAAGACGCTGGAATCGTCGACGGTGGTGTGGGTGAGCGGCATCAAGGCCAATGTGGTCGAGGGCGTGCCCGAGGGGTCGGTTGGCCATGCAGGGCGGCTGCTATGCGACCGTTTCAATCGCGTCAAGGGCATGACCGATGTGTTTGCCATAGGCGACCAAAGCCTGGTCGAGGGTGATCCCGACTGGAAGCTCGGGCACCCCCAGCTGGCACAGGTTGCCTTGCAGCAGGCTGCCAATGTGGCCAGTAACATTGTTAAGAGCGACAATGGCCAGGAGATGAAGCCGTTTGTCTACAAGAACCTGGGCACGATGGCCACCATAGGCCGCAGGCGTGCTGTTGCCGAGATAGGCAGCGCCAGGTTGGGCGGCACCTTAGCTTGGCTGCTGTGGCTGGTAGTGCATTTGCGCTCGATACTGGGCGTGAAAAACAAATTTTTTGTCCTTCTCAACTGGATGTGGAACTATTTCAACTACATGCAGAGTCTCAGGTTGATACTCAAGTGACCGCCGCCCCCTTTTTGCAAGAGGGCTGTGTGCAATATAAATGAAGCAGGGTGTGCCATCGAGACGTGTTCTCGTGACACACCCTGCTCAAGTGTGTGTGTGCTGTTGTGCCGCTGTCGCAATAGGGCACCGCTCTCTATGTGGGGTGCGTGGCGGCGGCGTGTGCGCGACTAAGTCGTCACCAGCGACATGCCTTTCTTGAGGGCCTCCTCGTTCATGGGTATCAAGCCCCAGTGGCGCTCGGGCAGCGACTTCTTCAAGCCCTTGAGCACGTTTTCGATCGTGACCACGGGCCGTACTTTCAAGTAGGCGCCCAGCACAATCATGTTGAACGACTTGGCGTTTTTCATCTCAAACGAAGCCTCGGTGGCATCGACCTTGTACACCTTGATGTCGGTGCGCTTGGGCGGGGTGTGGATTCCGTAGCTGTCGTAGATGAGCACGCCGCCGGGTTTCACCTTGCTCTCAAAGCGGTCGAGACTCTGCTGGTTGAGCACGATTACAGCGTCGTAGCTGTTGAGAATGGGCGACGAGATGCGCTGGTCGCTCAGTATCACCGTCACATTGGCGGTGCCGCCTCGCTGCTCGGGCCCGTAGCTCGGCATCCACGTCACTTCTTTGCCTTCCATCAGGCCAGAGTAGGCCAGTATTTTGCCCATCGAGAGGACACCTTGTCCACCGAAACCTGCAATGATAATTTCTTCTTTCATAATCTTGTTGTCCTCCCTTGTTTATTTTGTTGCATCCACATCTTTCAAGTCGCCCAGCGGGTACTTCTTGAACATGTTCTCGACCATCCACTCGTTGGCCTTGACCGGGCTCATCTTCCAGCCGGTGTTGCAGGTGCTCACGATCTCGACGACCGATGTGCCCTTGCCCTCCATGCTGTTTTCAAAAGCCTTGCGTATTGCGGCTTTGGCCTTGCGTACTGCAGCGGCTGTGTGCACAGCCTGGCGTGTCACATAGCGTGTGCCGTCGAGCTGCGCCAGCAGCGGGGTGATGGCCAGCGGGTAGCCGTTGAGGTCGGCGCGGCGGCCGTAGGGGCAGGTGGCCGTCTTCTGGCCCAGCAGTGTGGTGGGGGCCATTTGGCCGCCCGTCATGCCGTAGATAGCATTGTTGATGAAGATGATGGCAATGCTCTCGCCGCGGTTGCAGGCGTGTATCGACTCGCAGGTGCCTATGGCGGCAAAGTCACCGTCGCCCTGGTAGGTGAACACCAGCTTGTCGGGCTGCAGGCGCTTGATGCCTGTGGCCATGGCCGTGGCACGGCCGTGGGCGGCCTCGACCCAGTCGATGTCGATGTAGTTGTAGGCAAACACGGCGCAGCCCACTGGCGAAACGCCTATTGCATATTCCTCGGCGCCCATTTCCTCGATGACCTGGGCCACCAGTTTGTGCACCACGCCGTGGCTGCAGCCTGGGCAGTAGTGCATGTTTCGGTCGTTCAGAAGCTTTGGTTTCTTGTAAACAAGATTTTCAGGCTTTATTATATCATTGATTTCCATATATTTGTCATTTTTAAGTTGTAACTGTAAAGTAACAAGCAGGAGCGGCCTGTGTCACTTGTTCACAATATTAAACTTTTGCTTCAATGCGTCGAGCACCTCGTCGGGGGTGGGCACATTGCCGCCCAGGCGGCCGTAGTGCTCAACGGGCACCTTGCAGTCTACGGCCAGTTTCACGTCTTCGATCATCTGTCCGGCGTCGAGCTCGACTACCAGTATGCCTTTCACATTGCTGGCAGCGCGGCGCAGGTGCTCGTCGGGGAAAGGCCACAGGGTGATGGGGCGCACAAGTCCCACCTTGATGCCCTCTTCGCGGGCGATCTCCATGGTCTTCATGGTGATGCGTGCCTGGCTGCCAAAGGCCACAATCAGGTACTCGGCATCGTCGCAGTTCACGAGCTCGCAGCGTTTCTCGTTTTTCTCAATTTCACGGTAGGTGGCCTGGAAGCGGTTGTTGTTGGCTTCCATCACGTCGTCGTCGAGCTCAAGCGAGGTCACAATGTTGTTTTTGCGGCCCTTGGCTCCGTTCACTGCCCAGGGGCATTGCTTGCGTATCTGCTCCTCGGTGCGGCGTGGACGTTGCTCGGGCAGCACCACTTTTTCCATGAGCTGCCCTATGAGGCCGTCGGCCAGTATCATCGACAGGCAGCGGTACTTGAAGGCCAGGTCCCAGCCCAGTGCCACAAAGTCGGTCATCTCCTGCACGCTGCTGGGTGCAAGCACAATCATGTGGTAGTCGCCGTGGCCGCCGCCCTTGGTAGCCTGGAAATAGTCGGCCTGCGAGGGATGTATGGTGCCCAGTCCCGGGCCGCCGCGCATCACGTTGACCAGCAGTGCCGGCACCTCGCTGGCGGCCATAAACGACACGCCCTCTTGCATCAGGCTGTAGCCTGGGCTCGAGGTCGACGTCATCACTGCCTTGCCGCAGCAGGCACCGCCATATACCATGTTGATTGCAGCCACTTCGCTCTCGGCCTGAAGCACCACCATGCCAGTGGTGTCCCATGGCATTTCGGCTTCGAGTTTCTCAAGCACCTCGCTTTGCGGGGTGATAGGGTAGCCAAAGTAACCGTCGGCGCCATAGCGTATTGCCGCCATGGCCAGGGCCTCATTGCCCTTCATGAGTTTCACTTCTTCTTTCATTTTCTTGATGTTTTAAAGCAATTACTTTTCAACTACCCGATATACCTCGATGCAGGCATCGGGACACACTAACGCACAACTCTGGCAACCAATGCACTCTTCGGGCACAGCCATGTAGGCATAATGGTAGCCGCGGTTGTTTACTTCTTTCTCCTGAAGACTCAGGACATGCTTAGGACACGCAACGACACACAGGCTGCAGCCTTTGCATCGCTCGGTGTTGACCGTAACAGCTCCTCTGATTTTTGGCATAAATTGTTAAATTTAATTTTTAGATTAGGTTAGTTAGTTGCAAATATAGTTTTTCTTCTACAATTTCACAAGTTTTATTTCTCCCTTTTTGGAGGGATTCAAAGAATTGGCCTGCACGATACTCGCCATGTGTCTCGTGCCATAATGCCCCGTTGCCAGGACCTGGCCGGGCAACGCATGCCTACACGCTACTTGAGCTTGCCCAGTATCGTGCGCAGCTCCTCGCCCATGTTGATGGTGTAGCCTTGCCTGTAGTAGACGATGCGGTTGAAGGTGTCGGCAATGACAAACACGGGCATCTGGTCGCTTGCGAGCTTGAGCTCGCTCTTGAGGGCGTTGAGTATCTTGTGGTCGGGGTCGACACCATAGGTGATGCCCTCGGCCGGCAGGTTGAAGTCGCTGGCGTTGAACTTGCGCACTGCGGCTTCGTCTTCCAAGAGCAGCACCACGGGGCGGCCTATTTCGACCTTGGCAATGTCGCGCAAGGCGTGGTTGCTGGGCTCCTGCCCCATGCCCACGATGCCCAGCACATAGTAGCCGCGGCCAGTGCACGATAGCAAGCTCACGGGGGTTGAGGCAATGGTGCACGACTTGCTGTCGACCCGGTTGAAGCGCGACTCGCTGTCGAAGTTGCCTATCACTGCCACCTGGTCGCCCGTGGCTTGCCGCATCGTGAGTGGCACTGTGGTGGTGTGCCCTGCCTCGATTTTGAACTCGCGCACTGTTGCCAGCACGGTGCCGCTGGCCATGCGGCTGCCAGTCACCAGCACATAGGTGCCCGTGTCGAGCTGTGCGCCATTCTTGAAGGTCGATGCCCAGGTGCAGTTGTTCTCGTCGTAGTTTTGCAGCACCATGCGGCCGCCTGTCATCTTGCTTATGGTGAAGTGTATATAGTAGGACAAGTCGTCGTGCAGCGGGATGGGGGTGTAGTCGAGCACAAGCGTGCCCTGCGGCGTGGCTTTGGCCTGGCCGGTCTTGTCCCATTTCACATCGATCCAACTGTTGCTGCCGCTGTTGCGGTATTGCACCTTGCCGGTCACGGCATCTTTGCGGGCGTCGATGCCGAGACTGCGGGCCACGTCGACAAAGAAGATGTCGCGGCTGCGCTCGTCGGCGATGCGGTAGTTGTACACTCCTGTAGCCGACTGGGCGTAGCGCAGCGCCTTGGTGTCGGGGTTGAGTCGTATGTTCTTTTTTATCCACTCCACGAGCAGTTGCGGGTTGGCTTTGTACCGTGTGGCCTCGGCGGCAAACTTCTGCTCAAAGAAATGCTTGAATGGGCGCAGCGGCTCGGCCTCGACCCGGGGCGAAAGCTGGTTGCTGCGGGCTGTCATGTTGTCGTCGAGCACTTGCATGGTCACATCGCGCAAGTCCTTGTCGGTGAGTGTGCTCAGTAGCTTCAACGCGCGCTCTTGCTGGCCGCTGTACTTGTTGAGAAAGTCGAGTATCACCTGGTGGTTGCCACGCGATTTCACCAGATAGGGGCGTTGCTCCTCGGGATAAGCCTGGGCCTTGTCGGGGGTGATGAAGGTGGCAGTGTAGGCATTGCGCATCGCGTCTTCCTGCTCGAGGCGCTGCTTGTTGCGGGCGGTCAGTGCAGCCGGCACGTCGGGCAGCACGGGGTGCTCGGGCGGCGGCACTATGTCGATAGAGCGGGGCAAGGCAGTGTGGCGGGCTATCTTGACGGTGAGCGCGGTGTCCTTGCCAAATGTGGCTTTGGTCCACCCATACTGGCCGTCGCGGCTTGCCCACACGAGCATGTCGCCCTTGCCGGCAGTGAGGCTCACGCGGCCTGCGGCATCGGCCCACTTGGTGACTGCCGTGTAAAACTCGGCATAGTTGTAGATCTTGAATTCCACACGTGCGTTGGGCACAGGTTTCCCCTGGGTGTCGACGATGGTGAACTGTATCTTGGCCGTCTCGGCATAGTTTCCCACGAGGTTCACCTCGGTGTAGTTGCTTGTCTTGAGCACGGTCTCCTCGGGCCCGTCATAGTCGCCAAAGACACGTGTGTGCATGAGCAGTGCCCGCGATGCCGGGGCGTTGAACCACCCCAGGTTGAGCACGGCCTCGGGTTCGCAGGCGCCCATAAACCACCACTTGCCGTCGGCCCAGGCCTCGACCCAGGCATGGTTGTCGTCGGTGTGGGCCCAGCGTGGGGTGTAGACTTGTCGTGCCGGAATGCCCACTGCGCGCAGTGCCGCAACGGTGAGCGTGCTCTCCTCGCCGCAACGCCCGGTAGCCGTCTTCACGCTCTGCAGCGGCGACGAGGTGCGCGAGTCGCTGGGCTGGTAGGTCACATGCTCGTGGCACCAGTGGTTCACCTCGAGTATGGCGTCTTTCATGCTCAGGCCTTTCACGCGGTCTTTCAGCTGCTTGTAAAACACAAGCCGGGCGCTGTCGAGCGGCTCGTTGTTGACGCGCAGCGGCAGCACAAAGTGCATGAAGATGCCGCTGGGTATCGTTTTTCCCCAGGGCATCTGCTCGCGGGTGAGCAGGGTTTGCCTCACATTGGCGATGTAGAAGTCCTGGCTGTAGTCGGTCACGTCGCACAACGGGGCGTAGGCGTAGAGAAAGTGCAGTGCTTGCCGCTCCTCGTTGTTCAGCCCTTTCTCGTCGAGATTGAAGCCCACGAGCTGTTTCTTGGCATTGTAGGCGCTGTCGATGTTGGCACCTGCCATTGCCTGGATAAAGATGAGGAAAATCGATGCCGCGGTAAGGAGTCTCACTCTCATGTGTCGTTTAGTTTTAGGTAAAAAATATGAGTGTCTCCAGCTGTTGAGGAGACACTCACAAAGGTAAGAATTAATTTTACAAAAAGAATTTTTTTGTAAAAAAAACAACGTCATGGAACGCTTTTTCTTGTTTCATGAAGTGGCTTGTGAATAATAGCATTCATGCCATTCACGATATAGATGCCAGCAGCCTTGCGCTCGAGGGGTGCCGTGCAGGGGGTGTCGTGCGTCAATCCCTGATGACCAAATCTTTCTTGCTGTCGTTGGAGTTGCTCTCGATAGCCTTTTTCACAGCTTCAAGGTCGCTTGGCTTGCCTATTTTCTTGATCACCTTGATCGCTGCCTTTCTTGCCAGCCAGTTGGCATTGATGTCCTTGGCGATGTCGCTCATCACGGCAACATACTCTTCGGGCTTGAAATAGGTGGCCTTGCTGCGCCATTGGGCATAGTTGGATTCGGCCTGCGTTGCAAGTTCGCCCACGCTGTTCCATGCCGGGTCTTTGTCGGTGCGCGGAGTTTTCTTGAAGTAAGCCAGAGTGGCCTCATAGGCCTCTTTGTTGGTCTGCTTGTGGAAAGGATAGTCATACCACATGGCGTAGAGGCTTTTCACGCAGTCGCTGTGCAGGTCGACCTTGGCAGGGTCGTTGAGCGCCTTCACGATTTCGGGCACGAGCGTGGGGTCGTGCAGCTTGCCGCAAGATCTGTACATGGCTTTCTGCACGTCGGGATCCTTGTCGTTCATCAGCTTCAGCACGGCCTCTTTGGCCCCTTTCACGCCTTCAGTCCACGAGTTGCCTATGGCATAGGCGCACTGGGTGCGAATGGCAGGATGCTTGTTGCCCACTTGCGAGAAGATAAACTCGGCCACAGCAGGCTCTTTCATTTCGTTGGCCAGAGTCTTGATGCCGCATTTTATCACATAGTCGTTTTTTTCCTCTTTGAGCATTTTCACGAGTTCGTTGCAGTCGGAACTCGAGGTGCCGAAGATCGACTTGAAGCTGCTCACCACATAGCCTCTCACTTGGGGATACTCGTTGTTCAAGAGTTTTTTCTTGATTTCGTTGGCATTGGCGGGGGCTTTGTGGTCTTTCATCACTTCGGAGGTTGCACTCGACACGGGGTTGTTGTCGAGTTCGAGGCGGTCCTTGTCGATGCCCACCTTGGAGTAGGCCAGTATCAAGGCTTCATATTCAACATCGGTGAGCACATCCTTGCTCTTGACCATGCTCACAAGCCCTTCCTTGGTGAAGTCTACGCTGTTGAGCAGTTTCATAGCCGGGCTGTTGTTGGCTTCGGAATTTTCCATGCCTCCCTTGTCTTTGGTTTGGAAACACGAGGTGAGGAGTGCTGCAATTGCTAAAATTAAAATTGATTTTTTCATATTTGCTATGTTTTATGAGTTGTTGATTTGTTATGCTATTTCTTTTATTTCATCATGTAGTAGACGAGAATGCCTGCGATGATGATGGCGATGATGATAGAGATGGCCACCTTTATCTTGCTCAGGGGGTAGTTGCCCTCTACCTCGCCAGTGCGGCCGTTGACCACAAACTGGTAAATTTTGCCCTGGTAAGTATAGGAACTTATCCATATGGGCAGGAGCAGGTGCTTGAACATGATGTCGCCATAGTCGGTGTCGCGCCAGTCGATGCGTTGGTCGCTGCCGCCTATGTCTTTTTTGATTTCCTGGTCGATTTCAATGTCCATTTTCTGCTTGGCTATCTCGGCGGCCTGTACAAAATCCTTGGTGTAGAGCTCGGTTTCAAAACCGCTCAAAAACTCCTCGCGGTAATCCACGCAATTTTCCAGGTCCCATCTCACAAGCTTGTTGAGAATGCCGGCAGGCAGCGTGTCGCTGGCGGGCACGAGCAGGTTTTCGAAGTCGACGTTCACTTCACCCTCCACGTTTCGCCACTCGGTGTAGCTCTCCGTTTCTTCCTTGCCGTTCACCCTTTTAACCCTGGTGGCTCTGTGCCCCTGCTTTCCCTTGTACTGGGTCTCGGTCTCGGCGTCGTAGGCCCAGTAAGGCATATACACGCCCTGGAAGGCCTTGGTGTCGGCAGCATTCTTGCGCAGCTCGTTGGGGGCATACCACTTGCCTTTGAGCCATTCCTTGTAGGCTTCGCGGCCTGCTTTCTTGCCAATGCTGAAGGGGAGCATGTACTCGGGTTTCCATGCCCGTCGCTCGTGAGCGTCGGCCAACACCAGACTGCTGCCACAGAAGGCGCACCGTGCCGATGTGATATTTTCGGCCACTGTTGTTGTGGCGCCGCATTGCTGGCACTTGATTTCGGTCACGGTCGTGGTGTTGATTCCCTCGTTGAGCTTGCTGGCACATTGGGCTGCGCACTCATCCAGGCTCTGGCCGGTGAGCGATACGGGAGTCATGTCGAGCTCTTGCTCATGACCGCAGTATATGCACTTGAGCGTTCCGCTCTCGGGTGAGTATTGCATGGTGCCGCTGCACGATGGACATTTCGTCTGCAGGGCATTGTCTATCGGGGTTTTCTCCTTTTCTGTATTGTTGTCTCCATTCATTGTTCTTTATAGTTTTGTAATGGTTGACTGCGATATGGCTTGATTTCTCGTGGCAGTTAAATTGCTGGCGGCGGTGGTGGCGGCGTGTTGCTTGTGAACAGCGACGACAGTGCCTGTACTGTGCCTGCAGCCGCCCAACCTGCCATGCCTTGTGTCCACACCATTGTGTCAGTCTTGAGCTGGCCTTGCTGCGCCATCTGCATGAGTTGCTGCATGTTGTAGGGGCCGCTCTGTGCTCCGTTCACAGCCGTGTAGTAGCTGGGCTGCTGTTGAATGGGCGGTGGAGCCATCGCTGGCGCCTGCTGCTGCATGGGTTGCGTCATTTGGTTGGTCATCTGCTGTGCCATGGCCAGGCCCATACCCATGCCCATAGCACCGCTGGCCAGCCCGCTATTGCTTCCCATGGGGTTGTTGGCGCCATCCTCGAGAGAGTTGGCAAATTGCATCTGCGTGAAGGCGTTCATGTTGCCGGCGTTTACCTGGCCGCTGCCTATTATGCCCATGCTGGTGCGCTGGTCGAGGGCTTTTTCCACGGCCTCGGGCAACGAGATGTTTTCGACAAGAAACTTGGTGAGGTCGATGCCGTAGTCGTCAAATTCCTTTTTCAAGTATTCCTTGAGGGCCTCGGAGAACTCGTTGAGGTTGGCTGCCAGGTCAAGGGCGGCAATCTTTGACTCGGCCAGGTAGTCGGTAAACTTGGTGATGATGTGGTTGCGCAGCTGCTCGCTCACCATATCGGTGGTGTAGTTGCCGCTGGTGCCGGCCACGCCTTTCATAAACTTGGTGGGGTCGCTTTGCACCTGGAAACAGTAAGAGCCGAATGCCCGCAGGCGTATGGGCCCAAACTCGGGGTCGCGCAGCGTGATAGGATTGGACGTGCCCCAGCGCAGGTTGAGAAACTGCTTGGTGTTGACAAAGTAAACGTCGACCTTGAAGGGTGAGTTGAACCCGTATTTCCACCCCTTGAGCGTGGTGAGAATGGGCATGTTGCTTGTCGTGAGCTGGTAGCGGCCTGGCTGGTAGATGTCGGCAAACTGACCTTCGTTCACCAGCACTGCCACCTGGCTCTCTCGCACGGTGAGTTGTGCACCGTTTTTGATCTCGGCTTGATAGCGGGGAAACCGCCACACCATGGTGTCGGCCGTGTCGTCGGTCCACTCAATGATGTCGATAAACTCATTGAGCACTTTTTCTTTAAAAGAATTAAATAGTCCCATAATGTTGTTTTGTGTTGTGATAAATATATATACTGGGTGGCAAAAGCTCTTGGTGTGGAGCCTTTGCAACCGTTGTGGCTGTGTCGATAGATTTTTTATGGGAAGCCTTCATGCTTTTCTATATATATTCTATTTTTTTGCCTCGACAGCCCGCTCGCCGTTGTTGCAGGCCGTGGCCGCGAGGCCCATAAAACTCAGTTGCAAATATAATAAAAAATAAATGACCAAACAATAATTTGGCCATTTATTAAAAAATAAACAAAAAATTGCTTTTACCCTTATTTGTTTGGCTTCTTGGCGTGCTTTTCCCACGGGTAGAGCTCTTCGCCCTCATGCTTGATATAGACTCGCATGCCCACATAGGCATAGCGGTCGTGAAGCTTGATGATGTCCTCGTCGAGAAGGCGTATGCAACCCTCGCTGTCGCGTCCAGGCACCGAGGAGCGGTTGTTGGTGCTCCCATGTATGCCTATGCCGCTGTGCCCTGGAGTTACCAGCCGCAGGAACCAGTGCCCATAGGCCAGAATACTGCCCCGGCCGTCGTGAAAGTCGTGCCTCCAGGTCGAGGCGTCTTGCATCATCGAGATGTAGAAGGGCTTTCCGGCAGGCGACTCGGGCGTCTTCATGTCGCCCTTGCGCTGCTTGTTGCCAGTGCGCTTGCTCAGGCATGCCGGGAATGTGGCCAGCAGGGTAGTGTCGCCGTTGGCTTCGGGGCGGTACACTTTCAAGTTGAGGTCGCGCTTTGAAATTACGATAAACGAGCCGTCGCCCTTGTGGCACACTCTCTCGCTCTTGCCCGATGCACTGCAAGTGACGGCCATGACGAGTGCTGCCATGATAATGATAATTCTTTTCATGCGATTGTGTAATGTTTTATGTGTTATTTATATTTCTTTGCAAGTTTGTAGATGGCTTCGAGCATGTCGCAGTCGTCGGGGGTGAGCTCTATGCCGTGGCGGGCCATCACCCTCTTGGCTGTGGCCAGAAAGGGGCGCATCTTCACGTCTTTGAACCCGCTGGTGCTCCCGCCCTCCATAAACGAGGCAACAAAGTTGCGCGGGAATCCGGCCCCGTACACGTTGACGCCCACGCCCAGCACGGTGGCAGTGTTGAGCATGCAGTTCACGCCCGTCTTGCAGTGGTCGCCCATGATGGGCCCGCAAAATTGCAGCCCGGTGTGGTCAAAGCGCTGTGTGGCATAGTTCCATAGCCGAATCTCGCTGTAGTCGTTCTTGAGATTGGAGGCCGTGGTGCCGCCGCCTATGTTGCACCATTCACCTATCACGGCATCGCCCAGGAATCCCTCGTGAGCCTTGTTGCTGTAGCCTATCATCACGGTGTTTTCCACCTCACCCCCTATCTTGCAGTAGGGTCCCAGGGTGGTGGCGCCATACACCTTGGCCCCGATGCGCACCTTGGCATCGTGGCAGGCGGCAAAGGGGCCGCGCACGCATGCCCCCTCCATCACCTCGACGTTTTCACCTATATATATAGGGCCGCCTTTGGTGTTGAGGCACGCGCCCTCGACGCTGGCACCTTTTTCGATAAATATCTGGCCGGGATCGCCTATCACTGTGCATGATGGCGGCAGGGGTTGCGACTGCCTGCCGGCGGTGATGCGCTCATAGTCGCTGCGCAGTACCTCGCCGTTGAGCGCGAAAATATCCCACAGGTGCTTGATTGCCGTGGGGGGCTCGACTGGCGCCAGGGTGGTGGCATAGTTGTGGTTGTCGAAGTCCTGCGCGCTGCCGTTGAAGGCAATGAGTTGCCCCTCGCTGTCGACGATGGCCTCTCCGCTTTTCAGGGCCAGCGCCTGCCGGGCCAGCTGCGGGGTGGGGATGACGTGGCCGGCAACCAGCAGGTTCTGGCTGCGCAGCGTGGTGGGGAACTTCTTCTTCAGGTAGGAGGCCGTGAGATAGCTATAGGTGCCTCCTCCCAGCAGGGCCTGCCACTTCTCCTCGATGGTTGTGATGCCTACTCTTATTTTGGTTATGGGTCTTGTGTAGGTGATGGGGAGCAATTGCTTCCTCACATCATTGTCGTCAAAGATAATTATATTCTTCATGATGTTTTGAATTTTGAATTATTGCTCTTGTTGCAAAAATAGTTTTTTTTCAAGAGAAATGGTTCATCCTTAATTCCGCAACACTATAATTTAACTTTATTTATAAGTTCCTGAGCAACAAAAAGTTGCCCAGGATTTTGCCATGTCAGAATTTTCACTTATCTTAGTGTTGCAAAAAGAAAACAAGCAAAACTCTAATATGACATGGCAAAAATACAAATTAAATCTGAGAAACTCACACCTTTTGGAGGAATTTTTTCAATCATGGAGAAATTTGACTCCATGCTTTCACCCGTTATCGACTCAACACTGGGTCAGAGATGCAGCAGTATCTTCGGATATCAGTTCAGCGAGATAGTCCGTTCGCTGATGAGCGTTTATTTCTGTGGCGGCTCATGCGTGGAAGACGTAACGTCACAACTGATGCGCCATCTCTCGTATCATCCTACCCTTCGTACATGCAGCTCTGATACCATCCTCAGAGCCATCAAGGAACTGACACAGGAAAACATCTCCTATACTTCCGACCAAGGCAAGACCTATGATTTCAATACTGCAGACAAACTCAACACATTGCTTATAAACGCTTTGGTTTCTACAGGCGAGTTGAAGGAAATTGAGGAATACGATGTTGACTTTGACCATCAGTTCCTTGAAACGGAGAAGTATGATGCAAAACCGACCTACAAAAAGTTCCTCGGCTACAGGCCTGGCGTATATGTTATCGGTGACAAGATAGTCTATATCGAGAACAGCGATGGTAACACGAATGTGCGTTTTCATCAGGCAGACACCCATAAGAGATTCTTCGCTCTTCTGGAATCCCAGAACATCCGTGTAAATCGCTTCAGGGCAGACTGCGGTTCCTGCTCGAAGGAAATCGTCAGTGAGATAGAGAAGCATTGCAAACATTTCTACATCCGTGCCAACCGATGCAGTTCGCTCTACAATGACATCTTTGCTCTGAGAGGATGGAAGACGGAGGAGATTAACGGCATCCAGTTCGAACTCAATTCCATTCTCGTTGAGAAATGGGAAGGCAAGTGCTATCGTCTTGTCATCCAGAGACAAAGACGCAACAGTGGCGACCTTGACCTGTGGGAAGGCGAATACACTTACCGTTGTATTCTGACCAACGATTACAAGTCATCGACAAGGGACATTGTTGAATTCTACAATCTGCGTGGCGGCAAGGAACGTATCTTTGACGACATGAACAACGGATTCGGTTGGAGCAGGCTCCCCAAGTCATTCATGGCGGAGAATACTGTCTTTCTTCTGCTTACTGCATTGATACACAATTTCTACAAGACCATCATGAGCAGGCTTGACACCAAGGCTTTTGGGCTCAAGAAAACGAGTCGCATAAAGGCTTTTGTCTTCAGATTCATCTCCGTACCTGCCAAGTGGATCATGACTGCAAGGCAATACGTGCTGAATATCTACACAGAGAACCGAGCTTATGCAAAACCCTTCAAAACAGAATTCGGATAAGAATCCTTTCTTTCCGGTTTGAATCTGCGTATTACCTCAAGTCGCATCGTGGGGTAAGGGGATGGTGGCTACATATTGATGTTGTGCTGTTGCTTTTTACTGAAAGCTGCTACTAACGACTCATAAATCTACCCTTAATCGTGTATTGGATGATAGTTGCGGATTTTAGGTTCATATTTTCCTCCAATTTTATCATGCGTGCATGAAAAAATGCTAACTTTGCCCAGTAGAGGCATCATCAACTTGCCCTTGCTCCCCAATTTATGACCAGAAGCCTCATGCGTAATATAGTATCACGTTTGTTGGAAAGTTACGTCGGTGTGATGGCTTTCTTGCTGCTTTTAGGTGGCTGTGGCAATAGCGGCTCCATGAAATTTCTTTCTAATGGGCGGCAATGCCCTTGGCAAGTGCAGAAGAAGCAGTCCGACAAGTGCTTGAAAAAAGGCGACTACAAGACCTATATATCAGGATTCAAGAAATGCCTGGCTCGTGCAAGGCAGGCTGGCGATACCGCGTCGGTTCTCTATTCCTGTGCCTATATTTCGCAAGCCTATCTTTTCCTTGAAAACAGCGATTCGGTCAAGTACTACCTGAACTGTATCGACACCAGGTCGAAGCACAGCGACGAAGTCCAGCTCAAGGTTTTGCTTGCCAACATTAAGGGGCTTTATGCCATCAAGTTTGAAATGAACTTGTCGAAAGCCCTCGATGCGTTCCAGACGGGGTACCGCCTTTCGCTCAGCAATGACATTGAGAACAAAGCGTCTACACAGATTTCTTTCCTG
Organism: Sodaliphilus pleomorphus; assembly: GCF_009676955.1. Classification (GTDB taxonomy): domain Bacteria; phylum Bacteroidota; class Bacteroidia; order Bacteroidales; family Muribaculaceae; genus Sodaliphilus; species Sodaliphilus pleomorphus. The sequence continues at coordinate 2,922,594 of NZ_CP045696.1, forward strand.
CTCAATATGGGCAACATCTTTTTCATTCGTTCCGATGTGCAGGGCATGGATTACGCCAAGCGGGCGTTGTCGCTGGTGCAGCATAACTCGGTCGATGACTTTCGCCGCAGCCTGGTCTATATCAACATGGCCATGATGCAGCAGTTGGCAGGCAGGCACGAAGAGGCTTTCCACAACATCAAGATTGCCGACAGCATTGCCAGCCGTGAACACCTCAAGATTGTTAAGCCCGATATTTCACTGCTTTACGCCAATTATTACCGCTTTAAGAACGACTATGGCGAAGCGCGAAAGTATTACGAAAATGTCCTGGCCGACTCGGTTGTCTCCGACGACGGCACGCGCTGCCTGACTCTTCTCAACTACGGCAAGTTGTTCGAGAAGCAGGGCGATTTACCTCATGCCATTGCCTGTTACAAGAAAGGCTTGTGGGTGTCGTCCAGGTTTGGCAACACCGAGTTCCGAAAGGACTTCTATCATCGCCTGTCGCACATGCTCTATGTCAATGGCGATCACCGTGAAGCGGTGGAATGTTTCAATAGGTACTGGATTTATCTCGATAGCCTGGCGCCCTTGAAGCAGGAACAGCGGTTCAATAGCCTCATGCGTTCCTATCAGCAAGCGAAGTATGAGAACGCGATTCAGCGCAGCGAGCTGGAATTGATGAAGGCGAAACGCCGCAGCCTTTATGTGATTTTCGCGCTTGTCATTTTCTTTATTGTCATGGTCACCCTGCTGCTGCTCTTCCGCAGGCAGCGTGCCATGTACCACCAGCTTTACAAGCAGCATCAAAAGTACTTGAACAGCCTCAAGACCGAACCTGTGGCAGTAGACAAGAGCAAGCAGGAGGACAGCGACAAGATGACCGAGCTATTTGGAAAGATAGAGCAGCTCATGGAGGAGGAGAAAATCTATCGCCACAAGGATATTTCACTGGCTTCGCTATCGGATAGGCTCAACTCCAACAAGACCTATATCTCCAATGCGATCAATCGTTTTTCGGGGCAGTCGTTTCGTGACTATCTTGCATCTTTGCGCATTCGTGACGCGGTGATGGTGATTTCCGACCCCAATAATACAGTACCCTTGAAACAGCTGGCCGATGAGCTGGGATTCAACTCAATTTCGGTCTTCAACAAGACTTTCCAGAATAAAACGGGACTTCCTCCCGGTCAATATCGAAAAGAGGCGAGGAAAGAGCGTCCGCGCGAGTGATTTCAACTTTTCTTTGTGTATGAAGCACTTATTTACGCTTTTCTTTTTGACAATTCTTCAATTTTAAAGAAATGTCAAAAGAATGGTGCCGGATTTTGTTGTATATTGACTTCGTGTTGTCTAATTTTGTGAGGACAGGATCCCCGATTCTCATGAAAATAATTTTATTAACATAAACAATTGAGAAAATGAAAAATTCTTTACTCCTCATCACGTTGGGACTGTTTGCCAGTGTTGGCTTCAGTCAGACGACAACCATCAATGTAACCTCCCCGGGAACTCTTGCAACCCTTGTTGGAGATCAAAAGAATGTAATCACTGATTTGACCGTTACCGGTTCTCTCAATGGCGATGATATCATCGTCTTGCGTGAAATGGCTGGTATCACCAAGAGTGGAGCCCCTTCACAGGGGAAGATGTCAAACTTGGATATGTCGGGAGCCTCAATCGTGCCCGGTGGAGCTGCCTACATGTATGACTATTCTACTTACGCCCAGTTCTACACCAAGCAGGACACGCTCAACACCAACACCTTCTTCAACTGCCCTGCATTGCAGACGGTGACCCTCCCCGCCTCATTGAAGGCTGTGGAAAAGAGGGTATTTAGCGTGTGCGGCAATCTCAAGAGCATCAACGTGCCTGCCTCCAACACCTCATTGAAGTCAATTGACGGCGTGTTGTACTCTACTGTCGATAGAAAGTTGCTGCGTTATCCCACGGCACACCTGGGCGAAACATTTACCATTCCAGGCGATGTGGAAATTGTGGGCTATGAAGCCTTTGCCGATTGTCTCAACCTGCTCTCGATTGTAGTGCCTGAAGGTGTTACCACGATTGAAGGCGTTGCTTTCACTTTCTGCAAGAAAATCGCTGCTATGGATATTCCGGCATCGGTAACTTCCATTGCCTCAAGCGCATTCAACTATTGTACGGGTTTGACCGATGTTAATGTCGCTGAAGGCAACACCGTTTATAAGTCGGAGAATGGTGTTCTTTTCAATAAGGCAATGACCGAAATCCTGCGCTTCCCCATGGCGCGTTCAGGTGCCTATGTGATTCCTTCGACAGTGACCACAGTGGGAGAGTATGCCTTTGACATGAGCAGTAAGGTCACTTCTATCACTATGCCCGAAAACCTTGAGAAAATTGGGAAATATGGTTTCTATAGCTGTTCAAAGGTCACCGAAATTCATTTGCCCAACACCGTCAATTTCATTGGCAATGGAGCATTTGGATTTTGTTCTGCTCTCAAGGTGTTGGAGTTACCCGACGCTCTTACTGAAATAGGCGACTGGTGCTTCTCTGGTTGCAAGGCCTTGCCAAACGTCGTTTTGCCGGCCACTCTCGTTAAGTACGGCGAGGGGGCTTTCTCCGATTGCTATGCACTCACTTCCATTGCAGTTCCCGAAGGGACAACGGTAATTCCTGCCAGTTTCTGTTCAGGCAGCAAGGCGCTGGCCAATGTGAGCCTGCCTTCTACTGTTACCAACATTGGGCAATATGCCTTCTTCAGCTGCTCCGGCATGAAGACGCTCTACTGCTATGCCGTTCAACCTCCCCAGTGCGGTTTCTTCCCATTCTACTATGTAGACAAGGCCGCTTGCACGCTCTATGTCCCTAAAGCCTCGGTCGATGCCTATAAGGCCGACAACGTGTTCAAGGAGTTCAATATCATTGAGGGCATTGAGCCTTCGGGCATTGTGGGTCCACAGGTTGATGAAGTCGTTCCCGTTGCAGTCTATACCCTCGATGGTCGAGTAGCTCCAGCCAACTATTCAGGCGTTGTTATTCAAGTGATGTCCAACGGAACTACGAGAAAAGTCTTAGTGAAGTAATCACGGTATTTAGCTCAATAAGATGAAATTATATCACATTTTTGCCCTGGTCGCAACTTGTGCTTGTGTGTGGGTGCCTGTGCCTTTGAAAGGCCAACTGCGCACCCCGGCACAGGGGGCTACCCCGCAAGAGAAAGTCTCAAGGGTGAAACCCATCAAGGTCAATCGTTTACCTGCCGGAACCGATTCGGTCTACGCATTGCCCTACATGGAAAATTTCGACGACAAGGCGGCCTTTGAGCAGTTCACCGTTGTGAATAGCAATAATGACGACTGCACTTGGATCTACGACACACGTCTGCAAGCGGCGCGGTACAGTAATAGTGCCACGCTTCCTGCCGATGACTGGCTCATGACGCCGGCACTCAAGCTGGACAAGGCTCATGCCTATACTCTCAAGTTCAAGTATCGCGCTGGTTTCTGGAACTATACCGAGGCCTTTGAAGTGGGCGTAGGGGCTGGAACCGACATTGGCCTGTTCAAGAATATTGTGCCCCGCATCGAGACTGCGGTCGATTCTTATCAATGGAACGAAACCGAGTTCAATGTGGACGAAGACGGTAACTATCGCATTGGGGTTCATGCCGTGAGCAAGGCGGACCAGTATTACCTCTTCATCGATGAGATTTCGGTCGTGGAAAAAGCTGTACTTGCCGCCCCTGCTGCTGCAACCAGTATCGATGTGACACCTGGTGCGCAAGGCGCTTTGACTGCTCAAGTGGCTTTCAAGGCTCCTGAACAGGCCTATGACGGAACACCTCTTGAATCACTCACCAAGGTGGAACTTTACCGGGGTGAACAGCTCTTGACCACCTTTTCCAATCCTGCTCCGGGAGAACAGCTCAGCTACACCGACAGCAGTCCCGCGCAAGGCACCAACCACTATGCCGTCGTGGGCTACAATGCAGCCGGCAAGGGGCAGGTGGCTGTGAAGAGTGCCTATGTGGGCATCGACATTCCTGCCGCACCGCAACACATCATGTTGGGTGAAGCTGCACAGGGTGTCAGCCTTTCATGGCAGGCTCCTGCTGAGGGTGTGCATCATGGATACTATGACGCATCGACGTTGAAATATAACATTTACAGTCAAGAGGGAGAAATCATCGTAAAGAATACAGGCCAAACCACTTATACCGATGACAAGGTGGTTTTGACCGGCCCGCAGTCGTTGCTGTATTACGGTGTGTCGGCTCTCACCTCTAGCGGTGAAAGCCCCATCGCCCCTTCCAATGCCCTTGTAGTGGGCGATGCCTACACCTTGCCTTTCCACGAGTCGTTTGCTTTGGGCGAACCGTTGCCCGAACATTTCTTCTGGGCTGAGCAGAGTGGCGAGAATGGCTATGTATTCTCCAAGACGCACAGTTATGATGACGAGTATGGCTGTCTTGAGTTCCTTCCCAAGAACGAGGGCGACAAGGCTTCTTTCAACACGGGTAAAATTGACATTAGCAGTGCTGAAAACCCAGCTGTCATGTTCACCTTCTTTGGTTACCCCGGTCACCCCATCAAGTTGAAGGTGGTGGCTACTTCGCCGCAGCGCACCGATACTCTTGCCACCTTTGACTACACAAAGATAGGTGACGTAAAAGAATGGAAAAAGAACGTGCTTTTGCTCGACAAGTTCAAGACCGATGACTATGTAGTATTGAAATTCCTGGCCGAGAGCAACGACCTGGCTATCCCGGTTTATATCGACGACATCAATGTGATTGACTACTTTGAATACAACGTTAAGGCCGAGTTGCGCATCTTTGCCGAGGGCAAGGTGGGGCAGGAGTCTATGATTGGCGTGAAACTCACCAACATGGGCAGCCAGCCCACAACCGACATGACCGTTGCCCTCTATGTCGAGGGAGAAAAGGTAGATGAGCATGAATGCTCTGACTTGCCGGTGAACCTCAATAGCATGCAGTTTCTCTACTATGCCCCCAAACTCACCGACCCCGACACTATTCATGTATATGCGGTAGTCTCCTATGCCAAGGATCAGGATTTGAACGATAACACGACCTTTGTGGGCAAGATGTATATCCGGCACCCCATTTATCCTCGTGTGGGTGATTTGGCCGGTAATGTGACCGGCAAGGGAAATGTTCACCTGTGGTGGACTGCACCCACTGGAATTGAGGGCGGTGAAAAGACCGAGAGCTTTGAGAGCTATGAGCCCTGGATTATCGACAACATTGGATTCTGGACGGTTGTCGATGCCGATCGGGGTTCTACCTACGGCATTTCGGCTGTTGAATTTAAGCATGAAACCGAACCCATGGCCTTCATGACCTTCAACCCCAAAGCCTTAGGAATTGATGTGGAAAGTGTTCCACAGTTCAAGCCCGCCACAGGCGATCAATACCTGGTTGCGATGTCGGCCATCTCCTCGACTGCTCAAAGTGGTCACAACGATGACTGGCTCATCTCGCCACTGCTCACAGGCGAAGCCCAGACCGTATCGTTCTTGGCCAAAAATCTTGATATCTCTTATCCCGAAAAATTTGAAGTGCTCTACTCAACTACCGATAAGGATATTGGAAATTTCATTGTTTTAAAGACGGTTGAAGACCCGTTGAGCGAATGGACTCAAATCCAGACCGATCTTCCTCAAGGGGCATTGTATTTTGCAATTCGTTCTATTGCCACCGATAGCTATGCCCTCATGATTGATGATATCGACTACCAGGCCGCACCCTTGAACATCATTGGCTACAATGTGTATATGGATAAGGAGAAGGTGGGACGCACTGGCGGTGCCACAACCTTCGACAAGTCCGATATTGCGTTTGGAGTGCATGACTTCCGGGTTTCTACCCTTTACTCTGTGGGCGAGTCGGCTCTATCCAATGTCGTTTCTCTCGATGTCTCAACTTCGGGTGTTGAACAGCCCACAGCTGCTCCTGCATCGGTCATGGTGGGTGAGAGGGTGATTTCCATGAAAGCCCCCACTGGAACTTGCGCCTTCATCTACACCGTCGATGGACGTGTATTCTATTCGGGCTGCCTCACGAGCCCAAGCCTCGATGTAACTGTGCCTTCGGGCGTATATATCGTGCGACTGGGTGACCAGCTCATCAAGAAGGTAATTGTAAACTAACTAATTTCCATAAAAACTCTTTTAGTTCGTTATGAGCCGGTTGGAGGTAGTATGGTCTCCAATCGGTTCTGTTTTTGAGGGTGAGGGAGAACTACTTGCTTCTTTACGTGAAAGCTTTTTTCAGTTTGTGGGTTTTTAGTTGTACTTTTGTACACATTATATGGATAAGATGATATGGAATTTATTGAGCAATATATTAAAGGTGTGTGGGTGATCAAGCCCAATCGTTTCGGCGATGCCCGCGGCTACTTCAGCGAGGTGTTCAAGAAAGAAGAGTTCCAGGCCCACGTGGGCCCGGTGGAGTTTGTGCAAGACAATGAGTCGTTCTCGAGCCACGGCGTGCTGCGAGGCCTTCATTTCCAGCGAGGGGAATTCTCTCAAGCCAAACTCGTGCGCGTGTCGCGCGGTGCCGTGCTCGACGTGGCCGTCGACCTGCGTGGCGGCAGCCCCACCTACGGCCGTCATGTGGCCGTCGAGCTCACGGCCCACGAGGGCACGCAGCTGTTCATTCCCCGCGGCTTTGCCCACGGCTTTGTGGTGCTGAGCGACGAGGCCCAGTTCCAGTACAAGGTCGACAACGTGTATGCCCCTCACAGCGAGGCCACCTTGCGCTTCGACGACCCTGAGCTGCACATCGACTGGCGCATCCCGCAAGACCAAATGCTCCTCAGTCCCAAGGACAAGTGTGGCATGAGTCTAAAAGATGTTAAACCTTTTTAAAATGTCGTAAAAACGGGCGGCGAGAAGTGGCTGGATGATACACGTTTATATCTCAGCCACTTTTTGCGTGCCTGGCAATGGCGACGAAATGACATTGAAAAAGTTGCTAAAACATTTGATTATTAGCCAAATAGTTCGTAACTTTGCAACGCTTTTGAGCCGAAAAGTGCACAAATTCTCTACTAATCGGTTGATTCAGTGGAGTTTGTTGTGTGCTTGAGGTGTATTAAGTCAAGAAATTTATTGTATCATTTTATAATTAAAAACAAGTAAAACAGAACTAAGATGCCTACAATTTCGCAATTAGTAAGAAAAGGCCGTACAACTCTGGAATACACCAGCAAGTCGCCAGCTTTGGACTCTTGCCCACAGCGTCGTGGCGTGTGCGTGCGTGTTTACACCACCACTCCCAAGAAGCCAAACTCGGCAATGCGCAAGGTTGCACGTGTGAGATTAACTAATGGTAAGGAGGTGAACTCCTACATCCCTGGCGAGGGTCACAACCTGCAAGAGCACTCTATCGTGATGGTGCGCGGCGGTCGTGTCAAGGACCTTCCCGGTGTGCGTTACCACATCGTGCGCGGCACGCTCGATACAGCAGGCGTGGCCGGCCGCACACAGCGCCGCTCCAAGTACGGAGCCAAGCGTCCCAAGGCTGCCAAGAAGTAAACAAAACTGCTTGAGCTGTCTTGTGCTGTGACTTTTCCAGAGAGGAACAGAGAAACAGCGACTTTTCTACTAAACAAAACAAACAATTAAAATTTAACTTAGTTTTTGATTTTATTGGATTGATGATTTTTACGGTTGAGTAAATGGCCATAGAGATGGCCGTTGAAGAACAAAGATGCAACAACCAAGCGGACAAAAACTACAACTTTTAAGAAAACAATGAGAAAGGCAAAGCCCAAAAAAAGGATCATTCTGCCCGATCCTAAATTCGGTGATGTGCGCGTGTCAAAATTCGTGAATCACCTCATGTATGACGGCAAGAAGAATACCTCATACACGATTTTCTACACTGCCCTCGATATCGTGGGCCAGAAAATGGCTAAAGAAGAGAAAACCCCGCTCGAGATTTGGAAAAGTGCCCTCGAGAAGGTGACTCCACAAGTAGAAGTGAAATCGCGTCGCGTGGGCGGTGCAACCTTCCAGGTGCCTACCGAAATTCGCCCCGACCGCAAGGAGTCGATATCAATGAAAAATCTTATCAATTTCGCACGTAAACGTGGCGGCAAGACCATGGCCGACAAACTCGCCTCCGAAATCATGGACGCCTACAATGAGCAAGGCGGCGCATTCAAGCGCAAAGAGGACATGCACCGCATGGCCGAGGCTAACCGTGCATTTGCACATTTCAGATTTTAATTGATATTATAGGAGAACAAAATGAGAACAGACGAACAACTGAAACTTACACGCAATATCGGTATCATGGCTCACATCGATGCCGGTAAGACTACCACCTCTGAGCGCATTCTGTACTACACCGGTCTCACTCACAAGATTGGCGAGGTGCACGACGGTGCTGCCACCATGGACTGGATGGAGCAGGAACAGGAGCGTGGTATCACTATCACATCGGCTGCTACCACTGCCTACTGGAAATACAACGACAAGAAATACAAAATCAACCTTATCGACACCCCAGGACACGTCGACTTCACTGTCGAGGTGGAGCGTTCGCTGCGCGTGCTCGATGGCACTATCGCCACCTTCTGTGCAGTGGGCGGCGTTGAGCCCCAGTCTGAAACCGTGTGGCGCCAGGCCGACAAGTACAACGTGCCTCGCATCGCCTATGTGAACAAGATGGACCGTAGCGGTGCCAACTTTCTCGAAGTGGCTCGCCAAATCAAGGATGTGCTTGGTTCCAACCCCTGCCCAATACAGCTGCCTATCGGTGCCGAAGAGTCGTTCAAGGGTATTGTCGACTTGATCAGGATGAAGGCCCTCTACTGGCACGATGAGACCATGGGTGCCGAGTATGAGGTCGACGAGATCCCCGACAACATGCTCGAGGAGGCTCAGAAGTATCGCGACAAGATGCTCGAGAATATCGCCGAGTTTGACGAGGACCTCATGGCCAAGTATTTCGACGACCCCAGCACTATCACCGAAGAGGAAATCAAGCGCGCACTGCGCACGGCTACCCTCAAGATGGAACTTGTGCCCATGCTGTGCGGCAGCTCGTTCAAGAACAAGGGCGTTCAGCCTCTGCTCGATGCCGTGTGTGCCTATCTGCCCAGCCCCGAGGACACTCCCGAGGTTGTGGGCCATTCCTACGACGACCCCGACAAGCAGGAGACCCGTCGCCCCGTGTTTGAAGACCCCATGTGCGCCCTGGTGTTCAAGATCGCTACCGATCCCTATGTGGGCCGCCTGGTGTTCTTCCGCGTTTACTCGGGTCAAATCGACGCCGGCACCTATGTGTTCAACTCTCGCTCGGGCAAGAAAGAGCGCATCTCTCGACTGTTCCAGATGTTCTCCAACAAGCAGAACCCCATGGAGACCATCGGCTGCGGCGACATCGGCGCAGGCATCGGCTTCAAGGATGTGCGCACGGGCGACACGCTGTGCGACGAGAACCATCCCATCGTGCTCGAGGCTATGGACTTCCCCGATCCTGTGATCGGTATCGCAGTCGAGCCCAAGACGCAGAAAGACCTCGACAAGCTCAACCTGGGTCTTGAGAAACTCGCCGAGGAGGATCCAACCTTCCAGGTGGAAAGCAACGAGGAGACAGGCCAAACCATCATCCGCGGTATGGGCGAGCTTCATCTCGACATCATTCTTGACCGCCTCAAGCGCGAGTTCAAGGTCGAGTGCAACCAGGGCAAGCCCCAGGTTACCTACAAGGAAGCCATCACCAAGCCCGTCGAGCTGCGTGAAGTGTTCAAGAAGCAGACTGGTGGCCGTGGTAAGTTTGCCGATATCATCGTTCGCATCGAGCCCGTCGACGAGGACTTCGAGGGCAGCCTCCAGTTTATCGATGTGGTCAAGGGCGGCGATATCCCCAAGGAGTTCATCCCAAGCATCCAGAAGGGTTTCCAGACCGCTATGAAGAGTGGCGTGCTCGCAGGTTACCCCGTCGAGCAGCTCAAGGTGACCGTGATCGACGGTTCCTACCACCCGGTCGACTCCGATCAGATCTCGTTCGAGCTCTGCGCCCAGAGTGCCTTCCGCAAGGGTTGTGCCCAGGCAGGACCTGTGCTCATGGAGCCCATTATGAAGGTCGAGGTCGTGACGCCCGAGGAGAGCATGGGCGACGTGATAGGCGACTTGAACAAGCGTCGTGGCCAGGTCGAGGGCATGGAGACCAGCCGCAGCGGTGCCCGCATCATCAAGGCAACCGCCCCGCTGGCCGAGATGTTCGGCTATGTGACTGCACTGCGCACAATCACCAGTGGCCGCGCCACTTCTACAATGAGCTTCTCTCACTATGCTCAAGTGAGCAAGGCTATCGCTACCAAGGTGCTTGAGGAAGTCAAGGGCCGTGTGGATTTGTTGAAATAATTTTATCATTAAAAATATGAGCCAAAAAATCAGAATTAAATTAAAATCTTACGATCACAACTTGGTTGACAAGTCAGCTGAGAAGATTGTTAAAACTGTGAAGACTACCGGCGCAGTTGTTTCGGGCCCGATACCCCTGCCCACCCACAAGCGCATCTTCACTGTGAATCGTTCGACTTTTGTCAACAAGAAGTCGCGTGAACAATTCCAATTGTCATCTTTCAAGCGTCTCATCGACATCTACAGCTCTACAGCCAAGACCGTCGATGCACTCATGAAGCTTGAGTTGCCAAGCGGCGTTGAAGTTGAGATCAAGGTATAGTACACCTGCTCTTGCTTCACAATACCGCAAGTGATAAGTCAATCAAAAAGTGATTCAAAAATTTTTTAAAAATTAAGAGAAATGCCAGGATTATTAGGAAAGAAAATCGGAATGACATCCGTTTTCAGTGCCGACGGTAAGAACATACCGTGCACTGTTATCGAAGTTGGTCCTTGTGTTGTAACTCAGGTTAAGACTGTCGACAAAGACGGCTACGCAGCTTTGCAGCTCGGCTTCCAGGAGAAAACCCAGAAGCACACCACAAAGCCCGAAGCCGGTCACTTCAAGAAAGCCGGTTGCAAGCCACAACGCCACTTGGCCGAGTTCAAAGATTTTGATGGTGAGTACAAGCTTGGTGATACTGTCACCGTAGATTTGTTCAATGACGCCTCATTTGTCGATGTGATCGGCGTATCTAAAGGTAAAGGTTTCCAGGGCGTTGTCAAGCGCCATGGTTTCGGCGGTGTGGGCCAGGCCACGCACGGCCAGGACGACCGCTACCGTGCTCCCGGTTCTATCGGCGCCTGCTCCTACCCAGCCATCGTGTTCAAGGGTATGCGCATGGCCGGCCACATGGGCAGCGACCGCGTGACTGTTCAAAATCTACAAGTAGTTAAAGTTCTGCCTGAAAACAATCTGCTTCTCGTGAAGGGCAGTGTTCCAGGCGCTAAAGGTTCAATTTTATCAATCGTTAAGTAATGGAACTCGCAGTATATAACATCAAAGGTGAAGACACCGGGAAGAAGGTAACCCTCAACGATGAGGTCTTTGCACTTGCCGAGCCCAATGAGCACGCAGTGTATCTCGATGTCAAGCAGTACCTCGCCAATCAGCGCCAGGGTACCTCAAAATCGAAAGAAAGAAGTGAGATTTCAGGTTCTACCAAGAAGCTTGGCCGCCAGAAGGGTGGCGGCGGTGCTCGCCACGGCGACATCAAGTCTCCGGTAATGGTGGGCGGCGGCCGCATCTTCGGCCCCAAGCCCCGCAACTATGGCTTCAAGCTCAACAAGAAGGTGAAGGCCCTCGCACGCCGGTCTGCGCTTACTTTCAAGGCTCAGAACAACCAGATCGTCGTGGTCGAAGACCTCAACTTTGAGGCTCCGAAGACTAAAGAATTTGTAAATTTTGCTAAAAATCTCAAACTTGACGGCCAGAAGGTTGTGCTCGTTTTAGAGAACCAAAATAAAAACGTATTTTTGTCGGCTCGTAATATTGAGCAAGCCAGCGTCTATACTGCTTCGGAGCTGAACACCTACCGCGTCTTGAACAACAAGACCCTGGTGCTCACCGAGAGCAGTGTGGCTGTGTTAAACCAGTTTTAAAAGGAGATATATAAGTTATGGACATAATGATAAAACCTATCGTCACTGAGAAGGCCAACGCTATCAGCGAAAAGAACAATCGTTATTCATTCTCGGTATCTCCCGACGCCAACAAGTATCAGATCAAAGACATGGTCGAGAAACTCTACGACGTCAAGGTGACCGGCGTGAGCACGATGAACTACGATGGCAAGAAGAAAATGCGCTACACCAAGCGCGGCATCCAACGCGGCAAGGTGGCAGCCTTCAAAAAGGCTGTCGTGACTGTCGCCGAGGGTCAAACCATTGATTTCTACAGTAATATTTAATAAGAGAAATGGCAGTAAGAAAATTGAAGCCCACAACACCGGGGCAAAGACACAAGATTATTGGTGTATTTGATGAAATCACTGCACGTACACCAGAAAAATCTCTTGTGGTCGGCAAGCGCGTCACTGGCGGTCGCAACAATGAGGGTCACCTCACCATGCGTTACCTGGGTGGCGGTCACAAGCGCAAATACCGCTTCATCGACTTCAAGAGAAACAAAGACGGTGTACCAGCTACAGTAAAGTCGATCGAGTACGACCCCAACCGTTCGGCCCGTATCGCCCTGCTTTACTATGCAGATGGTTATAAAGCTTATATCATTGCCCCCAACGGTCTCCAGGTGGGTGCAACGGTAATGAGCGGTGAGAACGTAGCCCCTGAACTGGGAAACGCGCTTCCACTGAGTCACATTCCTGTTGGTACTTTAATTCACAACATTGAGATGCGCCCTGGCCAGGGTGCAAGAATTGCTCGTAGTGCCGGCACCTACGCACAGCTCACTTCGCGTGACGGCGACTATGCAATCATCAAATTACCTTCGGGCGAAACCCGCAAGATCCTTGCTGCGTGCAAGGCTACCATTGGCGTTGTGGGCAACTCCGATCACGCCCTCGAGCAGTCGGGCAAGGCCGGACGCTCGCGCTGGCTGGGTCGCCGTCCGCACAACCGCGGTGTGGTGATGAACCCTGTGGATCACCCCATGGGTGGTGGCGAAGGCCGCCAGTCGGGTGGTCATCCACGTTCGCGCAATGGCCTTTATGCAAAGGGCTTGAAGACACGTGCACCGAAGAAGCTGTCTTCGAAGTATATTATCGAAAGAAGAAAGAAGTAATTTGATTAAACATTAAACTATGAGTCGTTCATTAAAAAAAGGCCCTTACATTAGTGTTAAGCTCGAGAAGAAAGTCGACGCTATGAACGAGAGCGGCAAGAAGAGTGTGATCAAGACCTGGTCGCGCGCCTCTATGATCGCCCCCGAGTTTGTAGGTCACACCTTCGCTGTGCACAATGGAAACAAGTTCATTCCCGTCTATGTTACCGAGAACATGGTAGGTCACAAGCTCGGCGAGTTCGCCCCCACACGCACCTTCCGTGGCCACAGCGGCAACAACAAGTAATGGGCCCGGGATATCATTTCATTGACAAAAAAAAGAATTAAATACAATGGGTAAAAGAAAAAGAGAAACAGCCAACAAGATCAAGGAAGCCCGCCGCGAGCTCACCTTTGCCAAGCTGAAAAACGTGCCAAGTTCTCCCCGCAAGATGCGTCTTGTGGCCGACATGGTGCGCGGCGTAGAGGTGTTCAAGGCCCTGGGTCTCCTTCATTTCTCCAATAAGCAAGCTGCTGTCGACGTTGAGAAACTCCTCAAGTCGGCCATTTCCAACTGGGAGCAGAAGAATGGCAAGAAGGCAGAGAACGGCGAGCTTTACATCAAGACAATCACTGTCGATTGCGCTCCAATGCTCAAGCGTCTCCGTCCAGCTCCACAAGGCCGTGGCTATCGCATTCGCAAGCGCTCCAACCACATCACCTTGTATGTAGACACGATTAATAAAGACACTAAAGACGCATAAAGATTATGGGACAGAAAGTAAATCCAATTAGCAATCGTTTAGGTATCATCCGTGGTTGGGATTCCAACTGGTACGGTGGTAGTAATTATGGAGATACGCTTGTCGAGGATTCCAAAATCCGCAAGTATCTTAACGTGCGTCTGGCCAAGGCCAGTGTGTCGCGCATCGTCATCGAGCGCACGCTCAAGCTGGTGACCATCACCATCTGCACTTCTCGTCCGGGCCTCATCATCGGCAAGGGCGGTCAGGATGTCGACAAGCTTAAGGAAGAGCTCAAGAACCTCACCAACAAAGACGTGCAAATCAACATCTACGAGGTGAAGCGCCCCGAGCTCGACGCCGAGATCGTGGCCAACAACATCGCTCACCAAATCGAGGGCAAGATCGCCTATCGCCGTGCCGTGAAGATGGCCATCGCCTCGACCATGCGCATGGGCGCCGAGGGCATCAAGATCCAGGTCAACGGTCGCTTGAACGGCGCCGAGATGGCCCGCTCCGAGATGTTTAAGGAAGGCCGCACCCCCCTGCACACGCTGCGTGCCGATATCGACTACGCTCTTGTTCCCGCCCTCACCAAGGTGGGCCTCATCGGCGTTAAGGTCTGGATATGCCGCGGTGAGGTCTATGGCAAAAAGGACCTTGCCCCCAACTTCACTCAGAGCAGCAACGAGCGCCGCTCGGGCGGCCGTCGCGGCGGTTTCCGCAATAAAAAGAACAACCGTTAAAAATCACATTTTAACAACAATTCTCAACAACAATGTTACAACAACCAAAAAGATTAAAATATAGAAGACCGTCGGACGGACATCCACGCAAGTATGCCAAGCGCGGCACCCATCTCGACTTCGGCTCATTCGGCATCAAGGCACTCGAGAGCAAGTGGATCACCGCTCGCCAGATCGAGGCCGCCCGTGTGGCCGTGACACGCTACATGCAGCGTGAAGGTCAAATTTGGGTTCGCATCTTCCCCGACAAGCCATTCACCCGCAAGCCAGCCGACGTGCGTATGGGTAAAGGTAAGGGTGATGTGGCCGGTTACGTGGCTCCTGTTTTCCCAGGACGCATTCTCATCGAGGTCGACGGCGTGAGCTACGACGTGGCCAAGGAGGCCCTGCGCCTGGCCGCCCAGAAGCTCCCCATCCCCACCAAGTTTGTGGTAGCACGCAATTATGATCCATCTCAAACCGTGTAATTCTCAACTACGATTATGAAAAAGGAAGACTTTAAGGAATTGAGCGACAAAGAACTCCTCGAGCGCCTGGATGCTGCCGAGAAGGAGTATGTTCAAGAAAAAATTCAGCATTCGATCTCCCCTCTTGATAATCCCGCAAAGATTACACTCGACAGGAGAAACATTGCGCGCCTCAAGACCGAGATACGTGCACGTGAATTAAAAATCAATAAATAATCCCAAGCACAATGGAAAAGAGAAATTTAAGAAAAGAGAGAATTGGGGTTGTTTCCAGCAACAAGGGTGACAAGACTATCACTGTGACTATCAAGTGGAAGGAGAAACACCCAATCTACGGCAAGTTTGTCAACAAGACAAAGAAATATCACGCTCACGACGAGAAAAACGAGTGCCACGTTGGCGACAAGGTGCGCCTCATGGAAACCCGCCCGCTGAGCAAGACCAAGAGATGGAGATTAGTTGAAATCATCGAAAAAGCTAAGTAATTTAAAATTATGATTCAGACAGAAACCAGATTATCAGTTGCCGACAATAGCGGTGCACGCGAGGTGCTCTGCATCCGTGTGCTCGGTGGCACTGGCCGTCGCTATGCCTCGGTGGGCGATACCATCGTGGTGAGCGTCAAGAGTGCCATCCCTTCTTCGGAAGTCAAGAAAGGCACTGTATCACGTGCTGTGGTTGTGCGCACAAGCAAGGAAATACGCCGTGCCGACGGTTCCTACATCCGCTTCGACGACAACGCATGTGTTTTAATCAACAATACCGGTGAGCTGCGTGGCACCCGTATCTTCGGCCCCGTTGCACGCGAGCTGCGTGCGACCAACATGAAGATTGTTTCGCTCGCTCCCGAAGTACTTTAATTTTACATTCTATCACACTTATAAAAGTAAATGGCTAAGTTACACATAAAGAAAGGCGATACAGTCTACGTGCTCGCCGGTGACGACAAGGGTAAAACTGGTCGTGTCCTCAGCGTGATGGCTAAGGAGAACCGTGCTATCGTAGAGGGTATCAACATGGTGTCTAAGAGCACCAAGCCTAGCGCTAAGCACCCGCAAGGCGGCATTATCAAGATGGAAGCCCCCATTCACTTGTCCAACCTCAACCCTGTCGACCCCAAGAGCGGCAAGACGCCCAGGCCCACACGCGTTGGCTTCAAAAAGGACGAGCAGGGCAAAACAGTACGTTACGCTAAAAAATCAGGAGAGGAGATTAAATAATGGCTACAACGCTTAAGAAACAATACGACGAGAAAATTGCTCCAGCGCTGATGAAGCAATTTAACTACAGCAGCACAATGCAGATTCCCCGCCTGGTCAAGATCGTGCTCAACGAGGGCCTTGGCGATGCCACCCAGGACAAGAAGATCATTGACACTGCTATCAACGAGTTGACTACTATTACCGGCCAGAAGGCTGTGCCCACACTCTCGAAGAAGGATATCTCCAACTTCCGTGTTCGCAAGAAGATGCCTATCGGCGCACGTGTCACCCTGCGTCGCGATCGCATGTATGAGTTCATGGAGCGTTTCATCCGCATCGCTCTGCCTCGCATCCGTGACTTCAAGGGTATCGAGGGCAAGCTCGACGGCCGCGGCAACTACACCGTGGGTATTCAGGAGCAGATTATCTTCCCCGAGATCAACATCGACAGCGTGAGCAAGATGACGGGTATGAACATCACCTTTGTCACCACGGCCAAGACCGACGAGGAGGGCTATGCACTGCTCAAGGAGTTCGGCCTGCCTTTTAAAAACGCAAAGTAAGTTTAATTCACAGTTTAATCTAAGTATATGGCAAAAGAATCAATGAAAGCCCGTCAGGCCAAGCGCGTGAAGCTGGTGGCTAAGTATGCCGCCAAGCGTGCCGAGCTCAAGAAGGCTGGCGACTACGAAGCTCTTCAGAAACTGCCTCACAACGCCTCTCCGGTGCGTCTGCACAACATCTGCAAGATGTCGGGACGTCCCAAGGGCTACATGCGCCAGTTCGGCATCTCTCGCATCGACTTCCGCGAGATGGCTTCGGCTGGTCTCATCCCGGGCGTGAAGAAAGCAAGCTGGTAACGACGACGCAGTCACACTGCACGGGCGCTTTTCAACGCAAATTCAACAGCTAACTAAAAAACACAGTATTAAATATTGTTCGGGAACTCCGAATCAATTTAAACAATTCAAAATAATGACTGATCCAATAGCAGATTATTTAACAAGATTGAGGAATGCGATCAAGGCACAGCATCGTGTCGTTGAAATCCCTTCTTCGAAATTGAAAAAAGAGATCACCAAGATTCTCTTTGACCAGGGCTACATCCTCAACTACAAGTTTGTGGAGTCGCAGGACAGCCCCATCGGCACTATCAAGATCGCGCTCAAGTACGACAGCGTCGACAAGGTGAACGCAATCAAGTGCCTCACTCGCGTGTCGCGTCCAGGCCTGCGCCAGTACACTGGCTACAAGGACATGCCGCGCGTTCTCAATGGTTTAGGTATCGCCATTCTTTCGACCTCTCAAGGTGTGATGACCAACAAGGAGGCCAAGGAGAAAAAAATAGGCGGTGAAGTTTTGTGTTACGTTTATTAATGAAGGAGGAATTTAATTATGTCAAGAATAGGAAAATTGCCAATTGAGTTACCTGCCGGCGTAACAGTAGATGTGAAAGACAATGTGGTGACTGTGAAAGGTCCCAAGGGCGAGCTCAAGCAAGCCGTCAACCCCGCCATTGGCGTTGAGGTGAGCGACGGCGTGCTGCATGTGACCCGTCCCGACGACAGCAAGCAGTCGCGTGCCCAGCACGGCCTTTACCGTGCCTTGATCCACAACATGGTGGTGGGCGTGAGCACAGGATACAAGAAAGAGATGGAAATCGTGGGTGTGGGTTACAAAGCCACAGCCAACGGCCAAGTGCTGGAACTGGCACTGGGCTACTCTCACGCCATCTATCTCAAGATGCCTCCCGAGGTGCATGTCGAGGCCAAGAGCGAGCGCAACAAGAACCCGCTCATCACGCTCGAGTCGGCCGACAAGCAATTGATCGGCCAGATTTGCGCCAAGATTCGCTCGTTCCGCAAGCCGGAGCCTTACAAGGGCAAGGGTATCAAGTTTGTTGGCGAGGTAATTCGTCGCAAGTCGGGTAAAACGGCAGCTGCCAAATAACAATTGAATAGAGAAAACAGTTATGATATCTAAAATCCAAAGACGATATAAAATCAAGGCACGCATTCGTGGCAAGATCAGCGGCACTGCCGAGCGTCCACGCCTGTGTGTGTTCCGCAGCAACAAGCAAATTTATGCTCAGCTCATCGACGACGTTGCTGGCAAAACTGTAGTTTCGGCATCCTCCAAGGGACTCACCGAGGGTACTAAATCTGAAATCGCAGCCAAGGTGGGCGAGGCTGTTGCCAAGAAGGCTCAAGACGCTGGCATCACCAGCGTCGTGTTTGACCGCAACGGCTTCCTCTTCCATGGCAGAGTTAAATCACTGGCCGATGGCGCTCGCAAAGGCGGACTTAAATTTTAAAAATCATGGTAAAGAAATATAATCGAGTTAAATCTACTAGCGATATAGAACTGAAAGATCGCCTTGTGGCTATCAACCGTACCACCAAGGTTACCAAGGGTGGCCGCACTTTCACTTTTGCCGCTATCGTTGTCGTGGGTGACGGCAACGGCATCATAGGCTACGGCCTGGGCAAAGCCAACGAGGTTACCACCGCCATCGCCAAGGGCGTGGAGGTGGCCAAGAAAAACCTCATCAAGGTGCCTGTGCACAAGGGCACAATTCCTCACGAGCAGACTGCCAAGTTCGGCGGCAGCCGCATCATCATGATGCCTGCCACTCCTGGTACCGGTGTCAAGGCCGGTGGCGCTATGCGTGCCGTGCTCGAGAGTGTGGGCATCACCGATGTGATTTGTAAGTCGAAGGGCTCGAGCAACCCTCACAATCTTGTGAAGGCCACAATCGCTGCCCTGGGCGAGATGCGCTCGCCCATGGAGATCGCACACCTGCGTGGCGTGACCCTTGACAAAGTGTTTAACGGTTAAAATTCACACTGCTATTATGGCTAAAATCAAGATTAAACAAGTTGTCAGCAGAATCAATCGTCCTGCTCGTCAGAAGAGGACCCTCGATGCACTGGGCCTCCACAAATTGAATCAAGTCGTTGAGAAGGAAGCTACTCCTCAAGTCTTGGGTATGGTTAACACTGTTCGTCATCTCGTCGAGGTGACCAACGCTTAAAAAACATTTAGAAGCATTATGGATTTAAGTAATTTACAACCCGCTGTTGGTTCAAATAAGAAAAAACGTCGCATCGGACGTGGCCCAGGTTCTGGCAAAGGCGGAACTGCCACCCGTGGTAGCAAGGGTGCCAAGTCGCGTTCGGGTTACAAGAATAAAGTTGGTTTTGAAGGCGGACAGATGCCATTGCAGCGTCGCGTGCCCAAGGGCGGTTTCAAAAACATCAACCGCGTTGAGTACAAGGCTGTGAACCTGTCGACCCTCGAGAAGCTGGCCACCGAGAAGAATCTCGAGAAAATCACTGTGGCCGATCTGCTCCAGGCCGGACTGGTGCGCAAGCGTCAGCTCGTGAAGATCCTGGGCGACGGCACACTCACCAAGAAGCTTGAAATTGAAGCCAACGCATTCTCTAAGAAAGCCGAAGAGGCTATCACAGCTGCAGGCGGCACAATTGCTAAAGTTTAAAAGCTAATGAAACTCATTCAAACATTAAAGAATATCTGGAAGATTGAGGATCTCAGGAAGCGCATTATCATCACATTCCTTTTCATACTTGTGTATCGATTTGGATGCTTTGTGGTCTTGCCTGGAATCCGCCCGTCCGACCTTGCCGCGCTGCACAAGTTCACCGACAGCGGACTGATGCAGCTGCTCGACATGTTCTCGGGCGGCGCCTTCTCCCAGGCTTCCATTTTCGCACTGGGCATCATGCCCTATATCACTGCATCGATTGTGATCCAACTTATGGGCATGGTCTATCCGCGCTTTCAGAAGATGCAGCGTGAGGGCGAGAGTGGTCGCATGAAGTTGAACCAGTACACACGTTACCTCACCGTGCTCATCCTGCTCGTTCAGGCTCCCGCCTACCTCATCAACCTGAAGTATCAGGTGGTGAGCGCCGGCGGTCAAGTCAACTTCACTCCGTTCACCATGGTATTCCTGTCGATTGTCATGACCGCGGGTGCTATGTTCATCATGTGGCTGGGTGAGAAAATTACCGACAAGGGCATAGGCAACGGTATCTCGATGATCATCCTCGTGGGTATCATCGCCCGCTTCCCTGGAGCCCTCGTGCAAGAGTTCACAGCTCGTCTCACCACGGCCCAGGGCGGCTTGGTAATGTTCTTGGTCGAGATCATCATTCTGTTTGCCGTCACTGCAGGCGCCGTGATGCTCACCCAGGGCACTCGCAAGGTGCCGGTGCAGTATGCCAAGCGCATCGTTGGCAACAAGCAGTATGGTGGCGCACGTCAGTACATCCCGCTCAAGGTGAATGCTGCCAATGTGATGCCCATCATCTTCGCTCAGGCCTTGATGTTCATTCCTATCACACTGGCCGGCTTTGGTGCTCACCAGAACGATACCGGCTTCATTGGCTCGTTCTCCCGCACCTTCGGCGACATGAACGGTTTCTGGTACAATGTCGTGTACTTCTTGATGATCGTTGCCTTCACCTATTTCTACACTGCCATCACCGTGCGTCCCACGCAGATGGCCGAGGAAATGAAGAAGAACAGCGGCTTCATCCCAGGCATCAAGCCAGGCAAGAAGACGGCCGACTACCTCGACTCTATCATGTCGCGCATCACGCTGCCAGGCTCAATTTTCCTGGGCATCGTTGCCATTCTGCCTGCCTTTGCTCGCGTGTTTGGCGTCAACCAGAACTTTGCGCAATTCTTTGGCGGCACCTCACTGCTCATCACAGTGGGCGTGGTGCTCGACACATTACAGCAGATTGAGACTCACTTGATGATGCACCATTACGACGGCTTGATGAAGTCGGGCAAAGTCAAGGGACGCACTCAAGGTTAATATCCGGTAAGTTTTCAGCAACAAGAGGAATTAAGAATGATCTATCTTAAGACTGAAGAAGAAATTGAGCTTCTGCGTGAAGCCGACCTCGTGGTGGCCCGCACACTTGGCGAACTCGCCAAGTGGGTGGCCCCCGGGATCACCACGCGTCGTCTCGACCAGATTGCAGAGGAGTACATACGCTCGCAACACTGCACTCCTGGCTTCCTCGGTCTTTACGGTTATCCTGCCACACTCTGCATCTCGGTCAACGAGGTGGTGATACATGGCATGCCTTCAAGCTATGCTCTCGAAGACGGCGACATCGTGTCGATCGACTGCGGCGCCGTCACCGAGGCCGGCTTCAACGGAGACTCAACCTACACCTTCTGTGTGGGCGATGTCGACGACGATGTCAAGCAGTTGTTGCGCGACACCAAGCAGTCGCTCTACGAGGGAATCAAGCAGGCAGTGCCAGGCAATCGCATTGGCGACATAGGCCATGCAGTGCAGCAGTACTGCGAGAGTCGCGGCTACGGCGTCGTGCGCGAAGCCACCGGGCATGGCGTGGGACGCAAGTTGCACGAGGATCCCGATGTGCCCAACTACGGGCGTCCAGGCACTGGACCGCTCATCAAAAACGGCATGTGCATTGCCATCGAGCCCATGATCACCATGGGCAGCAGGCACATCGTCGTTGAGCGCGATGGCTGGACAACCCGCACTCGCGACCGCAAGCCTGCAGCCCATTTCGAGCACTCGATCGCCGTGCACCACGGCAAGCCCGACATCCTTTCCTCGTTTGACTACATAAAGGAAGTGCTGGGTGACCGATTCATTTAACTTAATTCGACAATTAATTTTAATTCTCTATATGTCAAAACAAACCGCTATCGAACAAGACGGAACTATCGTAGAGGCATTGTCCAATGCCATGTTTCGTGTAGAACTTGAGAACGGGCATCAAATCACCGCCCACATCTCGGGCAAGATGCGCATGCACTACATCAAGATCCTGCCCGGCGACAAGGTGAAAGTCGAAATGTCGCCCTACGATCTTTCCAAAGGAAGAATTTCTTTCAGATACAAATAAAAAAACTCAACTAAAATGAAAGTAAGAGCCTCTATAAAAAAGCGCACCCCCGACTGCAAAATCGTTCGCCGCAAGGGTCGTCTTTACGTGATAAACAAGAAAAATCCTAAGATGAAGATGCGTCAAGGGTAATTTTTTATTAATTTTGCAAAAAAAATAGATACATTATATGGCAGTACGTATAGTGGGAGTTGATCTCCCTCAAAACAAAAGAGGCGTCATCGCGCTCACCTATATCTTTGGAATTGGTCGCAGCGCTGCCGCCACAATCCTGGCCAAGGCTGGTGTGAGCGAAGACACCAAGGTCAAGGACTGGACCGATGCAGAAGCCGCCAAGGTGCGTGAAGTCATCGGTTCCGACTACAAGGTCGAAGGTGACCTGCGTAGCGAAGTTCAAATGAACATCAAGCGTCTCATGGACATTGGTTGCTATCGCGGCATTCGTCACCGCAACGGCCTCCCCGTGCGCGGCCAGAGCACCAAGAACAACGCCCGCACTCGCAAGGGACGCAAGAAAACAGTTGCAAACAAGAAGAAAGCTACTAAATAATTTTATTAAAGTATGGCAAAAAAGACAGTCGCAGCTAAGAAGAGAGTTGTTAAGGTTGACGGAGTTGGTCAACTTCACGTTCATTCTTCTTTCAACAACATCATTGTGTGCCTCGCCAACAGCGAGGGACAGGTAATTTCATGGTCTTCGGCCGGCAAGATGGGCTTCCGCGGTTCTAAGAAGAACACGCCCTATGCAGCCCAGATGGCAGCTCAAGACTGTGCCAAGGTCGCCTACGACCTGGGCCTGCGCAAGGTGAAAGCCTATGTGAAGGGTCCTGGCAACGGCCGTGAGTCGGCAATCCGCACCGTGCATGGTGCCGGTATCGCCGTAACCGAGATCATCGACGTGACTCCGCTTCCACACAACGGATGCCGTCCTCCCAAGCGTAGAAGAGTTTAATCACTTCATTTCACCTTTTTAAACTTTTCGTTTTTTACATTACATTTTTCGCGAATCTCTGTCAGTGATAAGATTGCACTTTATTTAACAACCTCTCTGCAATCGCGGCTGCACTGAAGCGATTCAACAACACAACTTTAATAATTTAGATTTAAAATGGCAAGATATACCGGTCCTAAATCCAAAATCGCCCGCAAGATGGGCGAACCAATCTTCGGTGAAGACAAAGTTCTCTCAAGGAAGAACTATGCACCGGGCCAGCACGGCGCCAACAAGAGAAGAAAACTCTCGGAGTACGGCACTCAGCTTCGCGAAAAACAAAAGGCTAAATACACCTACGGCGTGCTGGAGCGTCAGTTCCGCAACCTCTTCAAGAAGGCAAGCTCGTCGCGTGGCGTAACTGGTGAAGTGCTCCTTCAATTACTCGAGTCACGTCTCGACAACGTGGTTTATCGTCTGGGCATCGCTCCTACTCGTGCTGCCGCACGCCAGCTGGTGCTCCATCGCCACGTCACGGTCGACGGCCAAGTGGTCAACATACCCTCCTATCAGGTTGTGCCTGGCCAGGTTGTCGCTGTGCGCGAGAAGTCGAAGTCGCTTGAGGTCATTCAAGACTCTCTGGCTGGCTTCAACCACGCCAAGTATCCTTGGATAGAATATGACGAGAATGTAAAGGGTGGCAAGATGATCAACCTGCCACAGCGTGAGGATATTCCTGAGAATATCAACCAACAGTTAATCGTAGAATTGTATTCTAAACAGTAAATTTAACGTCCATGGCTATTTTAGCATTTCAGAAACCAGACAAAGTTTTGATGTTGGAAGCCGACAACACCTTCGGCAAATTCGAGTTCCGCCCTCTGGAACCGGGTTATGGTGTGACCATCGGCAATGCTCTGCGCCGCATCTTGCTCTCGTCGCTTGAGGGCTATGCAATATGCAACATTCGCATCGATGGCGTTAAACACGAGTTCGCTACGATTCCAGGCGTGAAGGAGGACGTGACCAACGTCATCCTCAACCTCAAGAAGGTGCGCCTGAAACGCGTGGTCGACGAGACCGAATCTGAAAAGGCTACTATCAAGGTTTCGGGCCAGGATGTGTTTAAAGCTGGTGACATTGGCAAGGTTCTCAGTGGCTTTGAGGTGCTCAATCCCGAGCTCGTCATCTGCCATCTCGACCCGAGCACAAGCTTCCAGATGGATATCACTATCAACAAGGGTAGAGGCTACGTTCCCGCCGACGAGAACCGTAACCCCAACGATGCACTCGATGTCATTGCCATCGACTCTATCTACACCCCCATCATCAATGTGAAGTATACGGTTGAGAACTACCGTGTCGAGCAGAAGACCGACTACGAGAAACTTATACTTGAAATTACAACCGATGGCTCAATCCTGCCCAAGGACGCCCTCAAGGAAGCTGCCAAGATCCTTATCCAGCACTTCATGCTTTTCTCCGACGAGAAGATCGCTCTCGACTCTACCGAGAACGAGGGCAACGAGGAGTTCGATGAAGAGGTATTGCACATGCGTCAACTCCTGAAGACCAAGCTTGTCGACATGGATCTCTCGGTGCGTGCGCTCAACTGCCTCAAGTCGGCCGAGGTTGAGACTTTGGGCGATCTTGTGGTCTTCAACAAGACCGATCTGCTCAAGTTCCGTAATTTCGGTAAAAAATCTTTGTCCGAACTTGAAGAGCTCCTGGCCAACCTGGGCCTCTCATTCGGCATGGATATTTCTAAGTATAAATTAGATAAAGAGTAATTAAACGATGAGACACAATAAAAAATTCAATCATTTAAGCCGTAAGAAAGGTCATCGCGACTCCATGCTTGCCAACATGACCGTTTCTTTGATCCTTCACAAGAAGATTACCACCACTGTGGCCAAGGCTAAGGCTCTGCGCATCTATGCCGAGCCCATCATCAACCGCGCCAAGAAGGACGACACCGCTTCGCGCCGCCAGGTGTTCCGCTACTTGCAGAGCAAGCAGGCCGTGAGCGAGCTGTTCAACAACATCGCCCAGAAGATTGCCGACCGTCCAGGTGGTTACACTCGCATCCTCAAGCTGGGCAACCGCCTTGGCGACAATGCCAAGACTTGCTTTATCGAGCTTGTCGACTACAACGAGGCTCTTCTTGATGCCAACAAGCAGGCTCCTGCCAAGAAGACCACGCGCCGCAGCCGTCGCAAGGCTACTGCCAAGGCCGAAGAAGCTCCCAAAGCCGAAGAGGCTGCTGCTACCAAGGCTGAAGAGGCCCCCAAGGCTGAAGAGGCCCCCAAGGCAGAGTAATAGATTAGCCCACTTTTCACTTCTTGTTTCGACAAGAGGAATTGTCATAGAACACTGCACCCAGTTCACGACCGAGCTGGGTGCTTTTTTTGTATTATAGACTTATTATTGCTTGTTCCGGTCCTTCTCAGTCTTTTTTTAATATTGGCAAATTTTAAACGTTAACAAGCGTGAAATTCCCGATTTGCTGATTTTGTAATTTATTTCAAACGTCACGTTGTTAGCAATATATGATGTATATATGATTTTACAAATAACTTTATTTAATCAAAATAACAACCTTTAACCAAAATATTTTTCTCCTCAGTTCGCCTAAGACCCTCCGGTTTGCTAATTTTGTGTAGCGATGAGCCGAGAAAGTTGCATCTTTTGGCTTGTCGGGATACTATTTGTTAACCTTTTTATATCGTTATATCACATGGCAGTAATAGCACTTGATCTGGGAGGTACCAAAATAGCGAGCGCCATTGTCGACGATGCAGGTGGTGTGAAATTCACCCACAAAAACATGCTTCAAGGCCGCACTGGCCATGAAGTGGGCAGGCTCATTGTCGACAGTCTTGCCCGGCAGTTTGACAAGGCGCAGTATCATCGCATTCCCATCACAGCGATTGGGATATGTGTGCCAGGCAGTGTGAATTGTGCCACAGGTCATGTGTGGGCGCCCAACATCCCAGGATGGGGGCGTTATCCGCTTGCCCAGGAAGTGCTGACCTTGCTGCCAGAGCACAAGGTGCCTGTATATGTCGACAACGACCGCAGCTGCTCGGTATATGGCGAGCTCTGGAAGGGTGCTGCGCAAGGTTGTCGCAATGTTATTTTCATGGCTGTGGGCACAGGTATAGGTGCAGGCATCGTGATCGACGGCCACACCTTGCATGGTGCAAACGATATCATAGGTGCCACTGGATGGATGGCGCTTCAAAGTCCCTACATTGAGCAGTACGGCCCCCAAGGGTGTTTTGAGTACTATGCTTCGGGCACAGGCATCTGCAACCGTGCCAAGGAGAAGGTGCGTGCCGACAAGTCCTATCGTGGCTCGTTGCGCCAGTTGCCCATTTCACGCATTTCGACTAAGCATGTCTTTGAGGCCTATGACAAGGGCGACTGCATTGCCGCTTCGGTCCTTGCCAAGGCTGTAGAGATGTGGGGCATGGCTACTGCCAATTTTGTGAGTCTCTTCAATCCCGAAAAAATCATATGGGGCGGGGGAGTGTTTGGCCCGGCCAGAGTGTTTATCCCCGCCATCTACGAGGAAGCCCTCAAGTGGGCTCAACCGCTGTCGATCAAGATGGTTGAGCTTGTGCCCACGCAGCTGCCCGACAGTGCCGGCCTGCTTGGTGCCGGTTTCCTTGCACTAAACAATGGCAAGGTTCAACTCGATTAGATGTGTTACACAAATTGATATAGAGCTATGAAGCCTAAACAGATTACTCAAGCCTATATAGCAGCCTGTATCGGCATGGCCTTTTTTGGTATCACCATGGTTGCTCTTGGTGCGGTGTTGCCTGCCTTGTCGCGACACCTCTCGCTCACTGCAGCCCACCAGGCCACTCTTGCCAGTGCTCTCACGGGTGGCATCTTTGCAGGCTCGATTGTCTTTGGTCCTGTGTGCGACCACTACGGGCACAAGGGTATCTTTCTGGCAGCCTGTGTCATGGTCTTGCTCGGGCTTTTGGGCATAGCCCAGGCCCGCGGCTTTGCAATTCTTGTGCCGTCCTACTTTCTTGTGGGCGCTGGAGGCGGCATTCTCAACGGGCAGACCAACACGCTTGTCAGCGACCTCTACGACACACGCCGCCGCGGCCCGAGGTTGAGCCTGCTGGGCGCCTTCTATGGCGTGGGAGGCATGGCCATCACGCTGCTTGTATCTCTTTTCAAGTACACGGTTGCCTACGATGTGGTGCTCAAGCTACTGGTGGCTTTCATGGTCCTGTGCGCGATCTATTGTGCCACAGTGAGATTCCCTGCCCCCAAGGCTGCTCAAAGTTTTCCCTTGGGCAAGGCAGTGCGCATGCTCGGCGACCCTGTTTTGCTCGTGATGAGCTTGGTGCTCATGCTCGAAAGCACCATCGAAACCATCACCAACAATCTATCTACCATCTATTTTCAGAACCACGGTCTCGACGATGTGGTTCTGTTGCTCACCGTCATGATGGCCTCGCTCACTGTTGCGCGCTTTGCCTTGTCGTGGCTCGCGGGCAAGATTGCCCAGCAGTCGCTGCTCTATCTGTTTCTCTCTGTGCTTTTGGCTGGTTTCGTCATGGTTTTGCTTGGCCGCAATTTTGCGATGGCCACTGTTGCCATGATACTCATCGGCGTGGGCACTGCGGCCACCTATCCCGTGGTGCTGGGCCAGATAGGCACCGCCTACGCGCAACTCTCGGGCACCGCATTTGGCATCGCCATCACGACAGCCCTGGCCGGAAGCACAGTGCTCAACGCCATGGTAGGCAGCTTGCTCCTGCACATCTATCCCTATGTAATGATGGCAGCTGTGGCTGCAATGATGCTGCTCTATACAGCGGGCAACGTGTTGCTGAAAAATAATAAGTACAATTCTCTTTCATAAATTCAGATAAGTAAAATAAAACAAACGAACGATTATTATGTATGCAAAAGATTGGTTAAACAATGCTCATGCTCTCATGCACACGATTGAGGAGAGCCAAATGGAAAATGTGAAAAAGGCAGCCACTATCATGGCCGACAGCATTCAAGCTGGTCGCTGGGTGCACACTTGGGGCTGTGGTCATGCCACGATACCGTGCGAGGAAATGTATCCGCGCATTGGCGGCATCGTGGGCTTTCACCCCTTGTGTGAGTTGCCGCTCACCTTTTTCACCCAGATCATTGGCCAAATGGGTATTCATCAGTTCTTGTATCTCGAGCGTCAGGAGGGCTATGCTCAACAGATTATGAAGAACTACGACTTCAGCGACAAGGATTGTCTCTGGATTTTCTCCCACACAGGAATCAACGCAGTTAACATCGACATGGCCAACGAGGCCCACAAGCGCGGCATGAAAGTCATCGTCTACGGCTCGGCAGGTTTCACCGGCGACAAGCCAGGCCGCCACTCCAGTGGCAAGAACCTGTTTCAGTGCGCCGACGTCGTAGTCGACTCTTGCGTGCCCTTGCAGGACGCATCGGTCACCACCCAGCACCAGTTCGACAAGATAGGTCCCCTGTCAACACTCGGCTTTGTGTCGCTGGTGTGGATGACCGTGTGCACTGTTGTCGAGATCCTCGAGGCTCGCGGCGTGAAGCTCTACATCAACCCGTCGCACAACGTGCCCGGCGACACCACGGCACAGCAGCGCCTCGACGCCGCTATCGACGAGTACAAGAAGCGTCTCAAGGTACTCTAATTCCCCCCCCCTTATTTTATCCTCTGACCACACATAGTAGAATTAAGACCCCACATTCAATCAAATTCAGCTATTGACTTAGAGAAGTTTCCCGTCGTTTGGGATGCGTCGATATTGCTAATTCAACTCAACCACGAGAAACTTCTCTTTTTTTTTACAAAAGCCTTGACTACATTATATTGTATATTCAATCAATCCTTTGAAACCAAGTGTGTGGTTGACGCGTGATTTTTTTGTAATTTTGTAATAAAAGAAATATTGTACTTTTACCTATGTTACTACGAGTTTCAATCACGTTGATTTCGGCAGTTGCAGCGCTCTCGACCTGGGCGGGCAGCTGGATTCGCATCAATCAAGTGGGCTACCTCCCGCAGTCGACCAAGGTGGCTGTGCTCATGAGCGAGGACAAGCTCGACGTGAGCAGCTTTGTCCTTGTTGACGCCGCTACAGGGCAGGTCGTTTACACGGGCAAGACCGTGCGCCCCATGGGAGCGATGGGTAAAATGAAGTCAACTTTCCGCCTGGATTTTTCCAGCTTCCGCACTCCTGGCAATTACTACATCAAGGCAGGCGAGGCTGCCTCGCCTAAGGTGGCCATAGGCGGCCACGTCTATGACGGCGCGGCCGACTTTGTGTTGAATTACATGCGCCAGCAGCGGTGTGGCTACAATCCGTTTCAGCGCGACAGCTGCCACACCAAGGATGCCTACATCAAGTATCATCCCACCAAGGAAGGCAAGCACATCGATGTGCGCGGTGGCTGGCACGATGCTGCCGACTTGTTGCAGTACACCACCACCTCGGCCAATGCTATCTACCAGATGATGTTTGCCTATCAGCAGTGTCCCGATGTGTTTACCGACCACTATGCTGCCAACGGCCTGCCTGGTGCTAACGGCATCCCCGACATCATCGACGAGATATATTGGGGACTCGACTGGCTCGACCGCATGAATCCCGAGAAGGGCGAGCTCTACAACCAGATTGCCGACGACCGTGACCACATAGGCACCAAGATGCCTAAAGACGACCCTGCCGACTATGGCTGGGGCCCCAACAACGGCCGCCCGGTGTACTACGTCACCGGCAGGCCGCAGCAACGGGGCAAGTTCATGAATGCCACGATGGGGGCGGCCAGCACGGCAGGAAAGTTTGCAAGCGATTTTGCTCTTGGCTCTGCGGTACTTAAACCGTGGTATCCGCAATTTGCCGCACGCATCGGCGCCAAGGCTGCCGATGCCTACCAGGTGGGCATCGACAAGCCTGGCAACACCCAAACGGTGTCGGTGGTGTCGCCCTACATCTATGAGGAAGACAACTGGGTCGACGACATGGAGCTGGGGGCCATAGAACTGTATCACCGCACGGGCGACAAGAAGTACCTCAACCAGTCGGTCGAGTACGGGCGCCGCGAGCCTGTGACACCATGGATGGGGGCCGACAGCGCACGTCACTATCAGTGGTACCCCTTCATGAACATGGGACACTACCAGCTCGCCAAGGCGGGCAATCGGCGTCTCAAGGCCGAGTTCCTGCGCAACATGCGCACTGGCATAGAGCGCGTGTGGGAACGCGCCCAGTCACATCCTTTCATGTGGGGAATCCCGGGCATATGGTGCTCCAACAACTTGACCACGGCCATGCTCACGCAGTGCATACTCTACCGCACGCTCTCGGGCGACACGCGCTACGAGGAGATGGAAGGCGCCTTGCGCGACTGGCTGCTGGGTTGCAACCCATGGGGCACAAGCATGATAGTGGGATTGCCCAGCGATGGCGTGTGGCCGCATGCCTGCCACAGCAATTGGGTGTTTCAAAATGTGGGCATCCCCACTGGAGGACTGGTCGACGGCCCTGTCTACACCACCATCTTCAACAGCTTGAAGGGGGTGAACATCACCAACGACATGCCCAATGTCACCAGCAATCCCTACCTGGAATTCCAGCCAGGCGACGTGGTGTATCACGACAACACCCACGACTATTCTACCAACGAGCCCACGATGGACGGCACCGCCTCGCTCACCTTCCCGCTTGCCTACTATCAGGAGCAGGGCAAGGCCTACGACGAGGGCATGGCCGACCGCAACGTGTATGACCAGGGCGGCATCGTGCGCGGCGACACTGCTGTCAAGAAGATGTGTCTCGTGTTCACGTCCTACGACCGCATCGACGGCTACAATGCGATCACTCAGGCGCTCATGAAGCATGGAGTGAAAGGCAACTTCTTCTTTACCGGCAAGTTCATCAGTAAGTACCCCGACCTTGTGCGGCAACTCGTGGCTGCCGGCCACTATGTGGGCAGCCACAGCTACGGGCATTTCCTGTATTGCTCGTGGAGCGACCGCAGCCGCACGCTTGTGAGCAAGAAAAAGTTTGACAAAGACATCGACAAGAGTTATGCCCAGCTGTCGCGGTTTGGCCTCAACAAGCAGAATGCGCAATTTTTCATGCCACCTTTTGAGTATTACAACTCCACCATATCGGCATGGGCTCGCGACAAGGGCTTGCGGCTGGTCAATCTCACGCCTGGCATTCTCACTTGCTACGACTACACCTATCCTGGCATCAAAGATGGCAAGTATCGCGACAGCCAGTCGCTCTACGACAGCTTGATGCAATACGAGCGCCTGCACACGCTCAACGGGGCAATCGTCTTGATGCACCTGGGCACAGTGCCGCAGCGTGTCGACAAGTTCTACGACCGTCTCGACGACATCATCGCTGTCTTGCAAGCCAAGGGCTACCGCATGGTGACCATCGACGACTTGACCGGGCTGTAGCATGCCGGCTGCCCACTGGCTGCATTGCGGGCAATGTGGCGCTCCCATTTTTTTGCGCGTTTTATACGGCCAATTAATCGAAATTGTGTAACTTTGCAAGCGAAATTAAGAAAGTGTATGCAAAAGATTAGAAATGTTGCCATTATCGCCCATGTCGATCATGGTAAAACCACACTGGTCGACAAGATGCTTGCCGCTGGCAACTTGTTCCGTGACAATCAAGAAGTGGGTACGCAAATCCTCGACAGCAACGACATTGAGCGTGAGCGAGGAATCACAATCCTGTCGAAAAACGTTTCGATCAATTACAAAGGATATAAAATCAACATTATAGATACCCCGGGACACTCCGACTTCGGTGGTGAGGTTGAGCGCGTGCTCAACATGGCCGACGGATGCCTGTTGCTGGTTGATGCCTTCGAGGGTCCCATGCCTCAAACGCGTTTTGTGTTGCAGAAGGCCTTGCAGATAGGGCTCAAGCCCATCGTTGTCATCAACAAGGTCGACAAGCCCAATTGCCGGCCCGACGAAGTGCAGGAACAAGTGTTTGAGCTCATGTGCAACCTCGATGCCAACGAGGACCAGCTCGATTTTCCCACCGTGTTTGGCTCGGCCAAGCAAGGATGGATGAGCAACGACTGGCGCAAGCCCACCGACAACATCACGGCCGTGCTCGATGCAATCATCAAGTACATCCCCGAGCCCGAACAGCTCGAGGGCACACCGCAAATGCTCATCACCAGTCTCGACTACAGCAGCTATGTGGGCCGTATCGCTGTGGGCCGCGTGCATCGTGGCACACTCAAAGACGGCATGACCATAGGGCTGTGCAAGAAAGACGGCACTGTCGAGAAGCAGAAGATCAAGGAGTTGCGCACCTTTGAAGGCATGGGCCAAAAACGCACCGACGAGGTGAGCAGTGGCGATATATGTGCCATCATCGGGCTCGACGACTTCGAGATAGGCGACACCGTCACCGATGCCGACAATCCCGACCCCCTGCCACGCATAGCCATCGACGAGCCCACAATGTCGATGCTCTTCACCATCAACGACTCGCCCTTCTTCGGCAAGGACGGCAAGTATGTGACCTCGCGTCACATCAACGAGCGCTTGCAGCATGAGTTGCAGAAGAATCTCGCCCTGCGCGTCGAGAAGACCGACCGCGAGGATGCCTGGCTTGTGTATGGACGTGGAGTGCTCCACTTGAGCGTGCTCATCGAGGAGATGCGCCGCGAGGGCTATGAGCTGCAAGTGGGCCAGCCGCAAGTGATTGTAAAAGTTATCGATGGGCAGAAGTGTGAGCCTTTTGAAAACCTCACGATCAACGTGCCCGAGGAATATAGCAGCAAGATTATCGACATGGTCACGCGCCGCAAGGGCGAAATGACCTCGATGGAGACGCAGAACGACCGCATCCACATGGAGTTTAAGATACCCTCGCGCGGCATCATTGGATTGCGCACCAATGTGCTCACTGCCAGTGCCGGCGAGGCAATCATGGCACACCGCTTCCTCGACTATGAGCCTTGGAAGGGCGAAATCGTGCGCCGCACCAACGGGTCGCTCATTGCCATGGAGAGTGGCACAGCCTATGCCTACGCCATCGACAAGTTGCAAGACCGCGGCAAGTTCTTCATCTTCCCGCAAGAGCCGGTATATGCCGGTCAAGTGGTGGGTGAGCACACCAAGGAGAAGGACCTGGTCATCAATGTGACCAAGAGCAAGAAGCTCACCAACGTGCGTGCTTCGGGCAGCGACGAGAAGGCCAAGATTGTGCCTCCTGTTGTGTTCAGCCTGGAAGAGGCGCTTGAGTATATCAAGGCCGACGAGTATGTGGAAATCACTCCCAACCACATCAGAATGCGCAAGATTGTGCTCGACGAGCTTGAGCGTAAGCGCATAGCCAAGTCTAAGGGCCAGGAGGAGGATTGATGCTCCTCGTGCTGGCACGCGACGCCTCTCGAGAGCTCCACGCGCATTCTACAACGCCAGAGGCGGTACTGAAGCGAAACTTTGTTTCATAATTTTATATTTTTGCGGTAGGGCAGTGCTTAGGCGCTATCCTACCGATTTTTTTTATGGGCTGGTTATTCCATTGTGGTGTATTTCCTGGATCATTTGTCATCGTCTTTGGTCAATTTATAGATTTGGCGTCGTTAAGTTGCAGTGATTGGAAAATTCTTTGTAAATTCGTGGGTGAATTCATCAACTTGTTTTGTGAAAAATATGAACAACATTTACATGACCCTTTTTGTGATTGTCCTCGCCTTGACGGGACTGTCGGGCAATGCTGCCACGCGGCAGCAGATGCGCTTCCATTGTGAAAAGGACACAGCCGAAATCAACACCCTGCTGCAGTGGGGCCTCAAAAGCGGCAAGACCGATCCCAATGCGCTGGTGAGCTTCTATGCCCACGAGTTGCTGGGCCGGCCCTATGTTGCGCACACCCTCGACCAGACTGGCAACGACGAGTTTCTGGTGATCGACGTTGATGAGTTTGACTGCACTACATTTGTCGAGACGCTCTATGCGCTGGCCCGCACCACGATGAGTGGACACTTCTCCTGGCGAGACTATGCGGCCAACCTCGAGAACCTGCGCTACCGTCGCGGCGTGCTCGACGGCTATGCCTCGCGGCTGCACTACATCAGCGAGTGGGCGGTCGACAACATAAGCCGCGGCAACATCGTGGAGGTGTCGGGCGACTTGCCTGCCTCCAAGGCCGAGGTCAAGACCATCAATTTCATGACCACGCATCGCGACCTCTATCCCCAGCTCAGCGACAGTGCCACTTGTGCCAAGCTGCGCAATTTCGAGATTGGGTACCGCAACCACAAGTTTGAATACGTGCGCAAGAACATGGTGGGTGTGAAAGATGTGAAAAACGCCTTGCTCGAGGGCGACATTGTGGGGCTTGTGACCAAAATCGAGGGTCTCGACGTGTCGCACATGGGCATCATTGTAAAGGACGAGAAAGGCGACAACTACCTGCTCGACGCCTCGGCCTCGGCAGGCAAGGTGCAAGTCGAGCCCTTGGCCCTGCCCAAGTATCTTGAAAAAGTAAAAACTTGCACTGGCCTGCGGGTGTTCCGCATCGTCAAGCAATGAAAATTGCACGATAGGGCGGTTGTTGCGCAATATTGCAATTATTTTTACGTTGCACGTTTCTTTTTTTTGAATTAAAGTGTATCTTTGCAATAGATAAGGATTTCAAAGTGCGACGATGAAACGTTTATGGGCGATATGCGTGATGGTATTGTGCTTCTCGTTGGGCACAGTGTCGATGGCCCAGCTCCAGTGGACACCAGCCACACATCGCATCACAAGCCGCAGTCTGGTAGACCCCGACGTGACCGACGGCATTGAAATCTATGGCAAGGATGGCATTATCACCATCCGCACACCGAGGCGCATACAAGTGCGAGTGTTTACTATTTTGGGTCAGCTCGTGTCGCAGGCCGTGTTAAATCCTGGGGCCTCAGAGTTGAAGATAGGTGCAAGAGGTATCTATATTGTGAAAATAGGCAACATAACTCAGAAGGTGGCTTTGTGACAGGCCTCACAGTTGGGCACACGTCAGCAATTACGGGCCATTTTTTACTCATGTTTAGCACCCCTTTTAGTAATTATCTAAATAAACTGTTTTGAAAATGAGCGAACTAAAAAACATCGATTGGTCACATCTTGCTTTTGACTATGTTAAAACCGATTACAACGTGCGTTGTGCTTTTGATGGCAGCAAGTGGGGAGATATTCAAGTCTCTGACAGCGAGTATATCAATCTTCACATGGCAGCATCGTGCCTGCAATACGGGCAGGAGATTTTTGAAGGTCAGAAAGCCTTCCGTGGCAAGGACGGCAAGGTGCGCCTGTTCCGCATCGAGGAGAACTGCAAGCGCATCCAGGACAGCGCTCGCGGCTTGATGATGGAGCCCATCGAGACTGAAAAATTTATTGAAATGGCCGAAAAGGTCATCAAACTCAATGCCCGCTTCATTCCGCCCTACGGCAGCGGCAGCAGCTTGTATCTGCGTCCTCTCGAGATTGGAGTGACACCGCGGGTGGGTGTGCGCTCGGCCACCGACTACTTGATGCTGATCTTTGCCACGCCTGTAGGCAACTATTTTGCACAAGGCTTCACTACCTGCAAGGTGGTGATATACCGCGAGTATGACCGTGCGGCACCATGCGGCACTGGCCGGTGGAAGGTGGGCGGCAACTATGCCGGCGGCCTGCGTGCCACCGAGCGTGCCAAGCAACATGGCTACTCGGCAGCTCTGTTCCTTGACCCTAAAGAGAAGAAATATCTTGACGAGTGCGGCCCGGCCAACTTCTTCATCATCGAGGGTGACCGCTATATCACGCCCAAGTCCAACTCGATACTTCCGTCGATCACCAACATGAGCCTGCAGCAGATTGCCAAAGACATGGGCCTGAAGGTGGAGTGCCGTCCTGTCCCTGTCGAGGAGCTTGCGCAAGCCGACGAGGCTGCCGAGTGCGGAACGGCTGCCGTGGCCACTCCCATCAGCGAGGTTTACGACTACGACAACGATATCCACTATGTGATTTCCAAGGACGGCAAGCCTGGTCCTGTGGTCACCGAGCTCTATCATCGCCTGCAAGCCATCCAGAAAGGTGAAGCCCCCGACGTGCACGGATGGATGAGAGAAATCGATGTGTGAGGCAAAATTTTCTTTTAGATTGCTACTTGCAGGGAAATGATCGACTACAACAATATTATTGAGCGTTACTACACGCCAGGAAATGATGATTATGAGTTGCTCACGAGGCACAGCACCCAGGTGGCCATGCTGGCCAGGCAGCTGTGTGAGCGCCTCATTGCAGGCATGCATCCTGTCGACGAGGATTTTGTGTGGGAGGCATCGATGCTGCACGACATAGGCATTTTCAAGACTCATGCGCCCAGCATCTATTGCAACGGCACCGAGCCCTATATATGCCACGGTGTGATAGGCCGCCACCTGCTCGAAAGCATAGGTCTCTTCAGACACGCTCTCGTGTGTGAGCGGCACACTGGCGCCGGCCTCACGGCTCAGGAAATCATCGACCAGGGCCTGCCGCTGCCTCACCGCGACATGCTTCCCTTGAGCCTGGAGGAGAAAGTGGTGTGCTATGCCGACAAGTTCTACAGCAAGTCGCACATCGCGCCAGCCAAGCCCATCGAGCAGGTGAGGCAACAGCTGTCCAAGTTTGGCCAGGGCACCTTGTCACGCTTCGACGCCATGGTCCAGCTGCTGGGTGTGCCCGACTATGCGTCGCTCGACGGGGAGCTCAACTGAGCGCGTGCAGTGCGTGAACAACAAAATATTGTATCAATAGTTAAATCGCCCAATTCGACAGAATAAATTGGGCGATTGTTTCGCTATAATAGGTAGAAATGTGTAATTTTGCACGCAAATTGCACCGTAGCATTCAATTGAAATCAGGTTTCAATCACATATTATCCACACTTCTCATCATGGCGTCGATAGCTGTGCTGTGCTTTGGCCAGGCAGCTGCGCAGCATCAAGCGCAGGCCCAGTCGCGCGGTCAGGCTTCGGCCTTGCACGACCAGGGCGGCATCGCAGCAGCTGTCGACTCTATTGCCGGCGTGAAACCTGCCGACAAAAAGACATCGGTCCCGGCCGATACTGCACGCTTCAAGAAGATCAAGGTCGACCTTGACCATGCTGTCGACTTCTCGGCCAAGGACTCTATCGTGATGTACGGGCAAAACAATGCCCACATGTTTGGTTCCAGCACAGTCAACTATGGCGATGTGCAACTCACTGCCCAACAGCTCAACATGGACATGGACAAGCACGAAATCTATGCCGTGGGCGTGCCCGACACTACTGGCGAGCTGCAAGGCAACCCTGTGTTTAAGGACAACAGCGGCGAGTATGAGTCGCGGGAGATGACCTACAACTATAAGACCCAGAAGGGACTCATCAAGAATATCGTGACCGAGCAGGGCGAGGGTTATCTCACGGGCGGCATCACCAAGAAGATGGACAACGGCGACTACTACATGCAAAACGGCAAGTACACTACTTGCGACAACCACGACCACCCGCACTTCTATTTCCAGCTCACCAAGGCCAAGGTGCGCCCCAAGAAGGACGTGGTCACAGGCCCTGCCTACATGGTGCTCGAAGACTTGCCCTTGCCCTTGGCGGTGCCATTTGGCTTCTTCCCTTTCAGCGAGAAGTACCACAGCGGCATTCTGGTGCCCACCTTCGGCGAGGACTACAACCGTGGATTTTACTTCCGCAACGGCGGCTACTACTTTGCCATCAACGACTATGTCGACCTTGCGCTCACTGGCGAAATCTACACCCGCGGTTCATGGGGACTCACAGCACAGTCCAACTACTCCAAGCGCTACAAGTATCATGGTAGCTTCAATGCCAGCTATCTCACCACTGTCACTGGCGACAAGGGCGAGGACGACTACTCCAAGATGCACAACTTCAGCCTCACGTGGACCCACTCGCAAGACTCCAAGGCCAACCCCAACATGACCTTCTCGGCAAGTGTCAACTTTGCCACCAGCGGCTACTCGCGCAACAATCTTGATTCTTACTACAACAGCTCCTTTACCGAGAATACCAAGAGCAGCACGGTGAACTGGACCTACAAGATACCCGACTCGAAGTGGAGCGTGTCGGCCACCGCCAGCATCGCCCAGCGCTCGGCCGACTCCACGCTGTCGGTCTCCTTTCCCAACTTCACTGTCACCCTCTCGCAGACGGCTCCATTCAAGCGCAAGCATGCCGTGGGCAACGAGCGGTGGTATGAGAAAATCAAGCTTTCCTACACAGGTCGCTTCCAGAACTCGCTCACTGCCAAGGAAAACGAGTTCTTCCACAAGAGCCTGGTGAAGGACTGGCGCAACGCCGTGTCGCACAGCATCCCCGTCTCGGCCACCTTCAATGTGTTTAAGTACTTCAACCTCACGCCCTCGATCACGATGAACGACCGCATGTATACCAGCAAGATACGCCAGCAGTGGGATCCCAATGCCAGCGCGGTAGTGCGTGACACCTCCTATAACTTCTACAACGTGTTCGACTTCAACATGTCGCTGGGCTTGAGTACAAAAATATATGGTTTCTTCAAGCCCCTGAAGTTTTTGGGCGACAAGGTGCAGATGATACGCCACGTCATCACTCCCACCATCACTTTCTCGGCTTCGCCCGACTTCAGCACTCGCTTTTGGGGCTACTACGGCCACTATAGCTATACCGATGCCTCAGGCAGCGAGCGAACGGTGAAATACCCCTACTTCAGCAACGGGCTCTATGGCTATCCGGGTTCGGGCAAAACTGGCATGGTGAGCTTCAACTTTGCCAACAACTTGGAAATGAAGGTCAAGAGCGACCAGGACAGCACAGGTTTCAAGAAGGTGTCGCTCATCGAGAATCTCACCTTGAGCCAGAGCTACAACTTTGCT
The DNA here is from genome assembly GCF_009676955.1 of Sodaliphilus pleomorphus. Lineage (GTDB taxonomy): Bacteria > Bacteroidota > Bacteroidia > Bacteroidales > Muribaculaceae > Sodaliphilus > Sodaliphilus pleomorphus. The sequence goes on from NZ_CP045696.1 coordinate 2,961,665, forward strand.
GCCGACTCGCTGCGCTGGAGCAACCTTTCCACATCCATCCTGCTGCGTCTCACTAAGGGTTTCAACCTCAATCTGAGCGCCACGTGGGACGTTTACAAGTATGCCCTCAACGAGGCGGGCACCCCGGTGCGTGTCAACAAGCTGCGACTGCTGCACGGCGGTGGCTGGGGCCGACTGGCAAGCACAGGCACCTCATTCTCCTACACGCTCAACAACAGCACGTTCAAAAAACTGTTTGGCCGCGGCAAAAAGGACGACGACGACAACAAGAAGAAGCAGCAGGAAGACGAACACAAGGATTTCTCGCGCGGATCGGAAGACGACGGCAAGCCCGACGACCCCCGCAAGGAGCAAGACAACACCATCGCCCTGCGCCCCGATGGCTACATGCAGTGGGATTGCCCGTGGAGCCTCACCTTCAACTACTCGCTCACCTATGGCTATGGCTCGTTCAACTACAAGAAACTTGAGTATAATGGCCGATGGACGCAAAACTTGAGCATGAACGGCAATATCAAGCCCACCAAGAACTGGAACTTCTCGTTCTCGGCCAGCTACAACTTCGATCAGCACAAGATTGCCTACATGAATTGCTCGGTCACACGCGAGATGCACTGCTTCACGATGAGCGCCAGTTTCGTGCCCGTGGGCCCCTACAAGAGCTACAGCTTCCACATTGCGGTCAAGTCGTCGATTTTGAGCGATGTCAAGTACGACAAGCACTCGAGCTACAGCAACGGCGTGCAATGGTATTGACGCCATATATATATTTACACACACGCAATAATACGTCCCTTTATACACGTTTTTATAGCACATTTATAGCATAATGCGATTTTTTTTCATCTTGGTCACCTTGTTGCTGGCGCTGGAGCTGCCAGCACAGCATGCAGTGCCGCTACACAGCCTCAACGATGGCGACCTGCTCTTTGTGGTCACGCCGCAGGGCAATGCTATCACTCAGGTCACCCAGGGTGTGCAGCAGCTGCCCGTCGACCATGTGGCCATCTTTCACTGGCGCACGACCGACAGCATTGCCACTGTGGTCCAGGCCATAGGCAAGGGCGTGGTGATGGAGCCTCTCGACTCCCTTTACAGCGAATCGGGCCCCGGGTCGTTTCTGCTTGTGGGCAGGTTGAATTGCGACTTCGACACCACGGCCTCCATAACCCGGGCCATGACCTTCCTGGGCTGCCCCTACGATTACTACTACGAGCCTGGCGACAGCGCCATCTATTGCAGCGAGCTGGTGCTCAAGAGCTATGTGGGGCATAGCGGCAATTTCATTTTTTCGCCCATTCCCATGACATTTCGCGACAGCAGCGGCGCTGTGCCCGAGTATTGGACCCGCCACTATGCCAAGCGTGGCCTCAAGGTGCCCGAGGGCGAGCCGGGCTCCAATCCCGGCGACCTGTCGCGTCGTCCCTGCGTGAGCCTGTTGGGCCGCCTCGACCCGCTGAGCAAGTAGGGCAGGGTGTGGCTTTTTGCACCCAGAGACGGCTGGCATTTGAAATTTTAAACGACAGAATTTTGCAAAGTCCCAGTTTTTCACTACCTTTGTGCCGCTTTTAGTAACAACACATTAATAATTTTTTTACAAGAATGTACTTAGATTCAGAGAAGAAGAAAGAGATCTTCGGCAATTACGGTAAAAGCAATACTGATACTGGCTCGCCCGAGAGCCAGATTGCATTATTCTCGGTCCGTATCGCCCACTTGACCGAACACTTGAAGGTCAACAAAAAAGATCATACGACTCAACGTGCACTGAAGATGCTGGTAGGTAAGCGTCGCCGCTTGCTCGATTATCTCATCCGCAAGGACATCAACCGTTATCGCGCCATCATCGCCCGCAAGGAGCTTGGTATCCGCAAGTAAAAACGGGCTCTTGTGTAAATGATGCACTATCGACGAGGATTTTCTCTTTTGTAAAGACACAACCCATCGAGAACAGCGACAATTCACGCATTGTCGCTGTTTTTTTGTGACTATGCTAATCAGATTAAAATAGGGTTCAACTTTGCCTTGCTGTTCTACAAGCTTGAATTTTGTGCCCGAGGACAACAGTTGCAACCCCAAGGCGGGCTTTCGGTGATGCCTTTGTTACAATATAGAGGCAGGTGAATCGATGTCAGGTCAACATTAAATGCTAACTTTGTACTTGGGCAGTGAGCTGACAATTGAGTGACGGGCAGTCGTGAGCATTGCACACATATATTTAAATTTACAATGAAAAAGAATATAAAGCCATTTAAGTTCAAGCCTTATCTCAAGACCGTGTTGTGGGGCGGCGAGCGCATTGCCCCTTTCAAGGGCATTGATACCGACTTGCACAACATAGGCGAGAGTTGGGAAATCTCGGGCGTTGAGGGCCACATTTCGGTTGTGGCCGAAGGTCCCGACCAGGGAAAGTCGCTTGTCGACCTCATCGACTGTTACGGTCCCGACCTTGTGGGCGAGAAGGTGTACAAGCACTATGGCCGCAAGTTCCCGCTGCTCATCAAGATTATCGATGCCCAGCGCGACCTGAGTGTGCAGGTTCACCCTGGCGACGAGCTGGCCATGCAACGTCACCACAGCCTGGGCAAGACCGAGATGTGGTATGTGATCGACGCCAAGCCAGGTGCGGTCATTCACGCTGGCCTCTCGCAGCCGCTCACTCCCGAAATTTATGAAAAACGTGTGGCCGAGAAGTCGATAATGGACGTCGTGGCCCACCACGAGTCGCACGCTGGCGACGTGTATGTGCTTCCTGCAGGGCGCATCCATGCCATAGGGGCTGGCAACCTGCTGGCCGAGATACAGGAAACGAGCGACATCACCTATCGGGTTTACGACTTTGACCGTCGCGACAAGGACGGCAACTTGCGCCAGTTGCACACCGAGCAGGCTCGTGATGCCATCGACTATACCGTCTACGACAGCTACTGCACGCCCTACGACCGCCAGGCACGCGGGCTTGTCGACCTGGTCGACTGCCCCTATTTCAATGTAAAACGCCTCATGGTCGACGGTTGCATCAACATGGCGCTGCCTCAGCCTCACTCTTTTGTCATTCTCATGTGTATCGACGGCGCTGCGACGGCTACCGATTTCTATGGCAATGTCACTACCATGCGTCGTGGCGAGACTGTGCTTGTGCCCGCTCTTGCCTCTATGCTCGCGCTTGAAGGCACAGCCACGCTGCTCACCATTCAAGTCGACTGAAAGTGCCATCATTCATGATTAAGCCTAATCCATTGCTCAGCAGCCGTGTGGGCCTTTGGCCCGACAAGCCCGCGACAAGCCCGCAGCAGCGAGCTGCCACTCGTGCCAAGACCGCTGTGGCGCGCGTGGCGCAAGCGGCCAGGCTGCAACAAGCGAAACACTCCACACGCGGCAATGCCAAGTAAGGCGGCAGCACATGTGCATGTGCGTGTTTTCACCTCAAGAAAAGGTCACCCTCTGGTTTTACCCTGGGGTGACCTTTGTCTTCATTAAAAATATGTTTTGGCCCGTTTACAGGTTGAGTATCTGGTTGGCTGCGTCTTTGGTCTGCACTTTCTTGATGATTTGGGTCACTGTGCCGTCTTCGTCAACAAGAAAAGTGGTGCGCACCGTTCCCATGCTCACCTTGCCGTAGAGTTTCTTCTCTCGCCACACTCCGAAGGCCTTGTTCAGCGTGAGGTCTTCGTCGGCAATGAGCGTGAAGGGCAGGTTGTGCTTGGCAGCAAACTTCTGGTGGCTGGCCGCCGAGTCCTTGCTCACGCCTATCACCTCGTAGCCGGCCTTCTTCAATGCGCCGTAGCCCTCGCTCAGACTGCAGGCCTCGGCAGTGCACCCCGGGGTGTTGTCTTTGGGGTAAAAGTAAATCACGAGTTTCTTGCCGGCATAGTCGCTGGCTTTCACCTCACGGCCACTTGCATCGTGGCCCAGCACTTCGGGTATTTTGTCGCCTATTTCCATGTTTCAATGTGTGTATTTAAAGTAAAACAATCATTTCTACAAATTTACAACTTTTTTTTGAGGAAAGAAGAAAAATTGTGCATCTTGCTTCGATATCCTTTTTTTTTTAAAAACAATTGCACCATTGTTTCGGCTTTCTTCATGTTTTTGTATTTTTGCAGTCGGTAAATCTCGAGAAGAAAATACACTTTTTTCTACAACTTTTTTGTATTGAGTGCAGGAAACCGATGTATTACTACTCTATTATTCATCTTATAAAAATCAATCAATGAGAAAAATCCTTGTTACCGCATTCATGATTTTTACCGCATTATTCATGAGTGCCCAAGTGCAGAAGAACATCGTGGTTGAGACTCCAGGCACGCTTGCCGACTTGCTGGGCGACGATGCCTCGACAGTCACTCAACTCACCGTCGGTGGAAAATTGAACAGCAAAGACTTCAATGTGTTTGCCAAGACCACATCGTTACAGGACCTGGACATGCACGGGGTGTCGATTGTCGATGTCAACGGTGCCGAAACCGGGGCAATACCCGACTATGCATTCTACAAGAGCCCCGCGCTCAAGCGTGTGGTCATGCCGAGCACACTCAAGAGCGTGGGAAACAGTGCTTTCTACAAGTGCACGCTTCTGGAGGAGGTCGTTTTCTCCGATGGCCTCACCAAGATTGGGAAGTCGGCCTTCATGAGCGACTACGTGCTCAATAGAGTCAACCTCCCGCAGTCGGTTGAGAAAATTCTTGATAGGGCTTTCTACAAGACAGCTCTCTCGGGCACCTTTGTCACGCCCGACTCGTTGACCACTATAGGCACCACGGCATTCTACGACACGCAACTCGAGCAGGTGAGACTGGGCGAGAAGGTCTCGGCTGTGGGCGAGGCTGCATTTGGCGGTTGCCTCAAGCTCTCTGGCTTCGAGGTGGCTGCCGGCAACAAGTGCTACAAGGCTGTCGACGGCGTGCTTTATGACATTGCCGACACGCTGCTGCTGGCCTATCCGCAAGCCGATGCGCGCACAAGCTACTCGCTGCCCAAGACGGTGAAGAGCATTGCCATGTCGGCCTTTGATTGCGCTGCCAAGCTCGAGGAGCTTCACATCAACGAGGGAGTGGCTGTCATGCCCGTGAGCATGTGCTATGGCGACACGGTGTTGAAAAAAATCTACATGCCCTCTACTACCAAGCTGCTCAAGGCCGGCGCTCTCGACAACTGCAAGCAGCTGGCCGAGCTCCACATTCGTGCCGTCGACCCGCCCGAGGTGGAGACCGGTGCCTTCGGCGTGATGTTCCGCAACTACAAGATGAACCTGTATGTGCCCAAGGGCAGCAAGTCTAAATATGAAAACGCTTCGGGCTGGAGCGACTCGTTCCTTTCTATCAACGAGGAAGATGCTCCTGCCGAGCCCGTGTATCGCGTGCTCATGACCACAAGCCATGCCATAGGCGAGTACATAGGCCTGAGCATGCAGACTGGAGGCGAGGATGTGGAAGTGACAGGGGCCGAGTATGACTCGCCTGGCTACTTCAAGGTGACTTCCCAAAATATTGAAATCAAGGGCAAGATCACCCGGCTCGACTGCTCGTCCGATCAGCTTACCCTGCTTGATGTCACGCAAGAGCCTGCACTCGTCGAACTCTATTGCGACGACAACAAGCTCGACACGCTCAAGCTGGGCAACTTGCCGGCTCTCACTCGCCTGTACTGCGGCGGCAACCAGCTCTCGAGTATCGACCTCTCGCAGCTGCCCAGCCTGCAGGACTTCAGCTGCTGGGGCAACAACCTCACGGCTCTTGGACTGAATGGCAACCCGGCCATGACATCGCTCATATGCCGCGACAACAAGCTGCAAGGCACACTCGACCTGTCGAGCAATCCTAAAATCAACCAGGTGAACTGCTACAACAACGCCCTCACATTTATTAAACTGGCTCCCAACACCGAGCTCAAGCACATCGAGCTCGAGCGCAACAACATCAACGGCGACAACATGACCCGCTTCATGACGTCGCTCCCCACCTATGTGGCCTTCCCGGCCGACGAGTGGGACGACTATGGCGGCTTGAACCTGCAAGGCCTTTATGTGACCGAAATCGACCAGACCTACGAGAAAAACGTGGCCTTCGATACCGATGTCAATATCGCCAAGGGCAAGGGCTGGCCAGTGTATGCCATCAACATCGACGATTACGGTATGACCAAGCCCACAGCCTATGATGGAATACCCACAACTGGTATCACCAGCCTCGATCGCGGCCAGGCTGTGCTGCACGTGGCCACAAGCGGCTCGCAAGCCCTTGTCACAGGCCTTTCGGCTGGCGACATTGTGCGCCTCTACGACCTGCAGGGACGCTCGGTCGTGGTGCTCACGGCCCAGGGCGAGAGCCTCGACATCGACCTCGGCGGTGTGGCTCGTGGCGTGTATGTGCTGAAGACCAAACAAGGCTCCTGCAAGATCGACGTGAAGTAGCAACGTCACGCTCTTGTGCAGTCACAGCCCTGTTTCCTGTCTCGCAGTTGCACCCCTGTGGTGCAGCTGCGAGATTTTGCTTAAGCCAGGTTGAGTTGATGGGCAAGGCTATGGGCCCTTGCCTTTTTTAGGGCATTTTGAGCCAAACTAAAAGTGCATTTTCTTGAAGGTGAAAGAATATTTTGTTACATTTGCGACGACTAATGAACTAATTCAAATTCTTTGAAATGAACAAAGTTGTCAGTAAAGAAAAATTTTCTGAGAATGTGACCAAACTCGTGGTTGAGGCTCCTCTCATTGCCCGCGCGCGACGTGCTGGTCACTTTGTGATTGTGCGCAGTGGAGAGAATGGCGAGCGCATTCCCCTCACTATAGCCGACGCCGATCCCCAAGCTGGTACCATCACGCTCGTGATTCAGGCGGTGGGTGTCTCCACCCGCAAGCTGTGCGCCCTCGAACCAGGCGACAGCCTCACCGATGTTGTGGGCCCCTTGGGCCAAGCCACCCACATCGAGAAGTACGGAACTGTGCTGTGCTGCGGCGGCGGCGTGGGCGTGGCCCCGTTGCTCCCCATCCTGCGTGCCATGAAAGCAGCGGGCAACCGCGTGGTGAGCGTGCTGGCAGGCCGCACCAAGGACCTCATCATTCTCGAAGACGAGGTGCGCGCCAGCAGCGACGATGTGATTATCATGACCGACGACGGCAGCTACGGCCAGAAAGGCCTTGTCACCGTGGGTGTAGAGCAAGTGATCAAGCGTGAGCATGTAGACTATTGCGTCACCATAGGCCCTGCCGTGATGATGAAATTTGTGGCTTTGCTCACCAAGAAGTACAACGTGCCCACCGAGGCCTCGCTCAATGCCATCATGGTCGACGGCACTGGCATGTGCGGCGCCTGCCGTGTCACTGTGGGCGGCAAGACGCGCTTTGTGTGTGTCGAGGGTCCTGAATTCAATGCTCACGAGGTCGACTTCGACGAGCTCATGATGCGTCTCAAGGCTTGAGGCGTGCGGCGCCTTCAACGTCAACGTAACTACAGCTAAACTTTTTAACATCTAAATCAATTCAACTTTGTCAAAATATGGAAAATAACATGGTAGATTCACGCAATGAGCAATGGCGTGTCGACTTGCGCAAGAGCCACACGCCCAAGGAGCGCACCGCTATCGAGCGCGTTGTTATGCCCCAGCTCGATCCCAAGTACCGCATCACCTGCAACGAGGAGGTGAACGAGGGCATCAGCGAGGAGCAGGCTGTGAGAGAGGCCACTCGTTGCCTCGATTGTGCCAATCCTCAATGCGTGACAGGCTGCCCGGTGGGCATCAACATACCTAAATTTATCAAAAACATAGAGCGCGGCCACTTTGCCGACGCTGCCGCTGCAATCAAAGAAACCAGCTCGCTCCCTGCTGTGTGCGGCCGTGTGTGCCCCCAGGAGAAGCAGTGCGAGAGCAAGTGCATACACGTGAAAATGAAGCACCCGGCAGTGGCTATAGGCTACCTGGAACGCTTTGCTGCCGACTGGCAACGCAATCATTGCGAGCAGGAAGTGCCCAAGATGGCTCCTCGCAACGGCATCAAGATTGCCGTGGTGGGTAGTGGCCCCTCAGGCCTCTCCTTTGCCGGCGACATGGCCAAGAAGGGCTACAGTGTCACTGTGTTTGAAGCTCTCCACGAGATAGGCGGCGTGTTGAAATACGGCATCCCCGAGTTTCGCTTGCCCAACGCCATCGTCGATTATGAAATCGACGGCCTGCGCAAGATGGGCGTCGACTTTGAAAAAGACATTATCATAGGCAAAACCCTCACCTACGACGACTTGCACGAGATGGGATTCAAGGGCGTGTTTGTGGGGTCGGGAGCCGGTTTCCCGCGCTTCATGGACATTCCGGGCGAGAACCTCAAGGGCGTGATGTCGAGCAACGAGTATCTCACTCGCATCAACCTGATGAAGGCTGGCCGTGGTGGCGACACTCCCGTGATGCAGGGCAACACCATTGCTGTGATAGGCGGTGGCAACACGGCGATGGACTCTACACGCACCGCTCTGCGCATGGGTGCCAAGCGGGTGCTGCTGGTATACCGCCGCAGCGAGGCCGAGATGCCCGCCCGTCGCGAGGAAGTGGGGCATGCCAAGGAGGAGGGCGTTGAGTTCTTCACCCTGCACAATCCCATCGAGTACATAGGCGACGACAAGGGCTTTGTCAAGGCCATGAGGGTGCAGAAGATGCAGCTGGGCGAGCCCGATGCCTCGGGACGCCGTCGCCCGGTGCCCATCGAGGGGGCCATCGAGGAAATCCCTGTCGATATCGTGATTGTGGCTGTGGGCGTGTCGCCCAACCAGCTGGTGCCAAGTTCGATCAAGGGGCTCGAAGTGAGCAATCGTCACACCATCGTGGTCAACGACGACACCATGCAATCCAACATTGCCGACCTCTTTGCCGGCGGCGACATCGTGCGTGGCGGTGCAACCGTGATTTTGGCCATGGGCGATGGTCGCAAAGCTGCCCAGCACATGCACGAGGTGCTCTCCCAAAAATAGCTTTATCTATTGTAATACAAGGCGTGAATGTGCCGAAGATCTCTCTGATTTTCGGCACATTTGCCTTTTTGATGCCAATAATTACTGCTACATTAAAAGTTTTTACTATCTTTGCGTTGAATTATGGAAATTTTTCTTTAATCAACACTATATTTAGAAGATAATAAATTATGAAAGCATTTGTTTTTCCTGGTCAAGGAGCACAATTCGTGGGTATGGGCAAGGATCTCTATGAAGGCAATGCCCAAGCCAAAGAAATGTTTGAAAAGGCCAATGAAGTACTGGGTTTCCGCATCACCGACCTCATGTTTAACGGAACTGAAGACGACTTGAAGCAAACCAAGGTTACTCAACCGGCAGTGTTTTTGCACTCGGTGATTCTTGCCAAAACCATGGGCGAGGCCTTCAAGCCCGACATGGTGGCCGGCCACTCGCTGGGCGAGTTTTCGGCACTTGTGGCTGCCGGTGCACTCTCGTTTGAAGAGGGCCTCAAGCTGGTCGAGGCGCGTGCTCTTGCCATGCAGAAGGCTTGCGAGCTCAAGCCCTCGACCATGGCAGCTATCATCGGCCTTCCCGATGAGAAGGTCGAGGAGATTTGCGCACAGGTGCCCGAGGTTGTTCCTGCCAACTACAACAATCCAGGTCAAGTCGTGATTTCGGGCTCGGTCGAGGGTGTGCACAAGGCATGCGAGCTTTTCACTGCCGCTGGTGCCAAGCGTGCTCTGCCCTTGAAGGTGGGCGGTGCATTCCACTCTCCCTTCATGGAACCTGCACGTGCCGAGCTTGCCGTGGCCATCGAGAAGGCTCAATTCTCCAAGCCTATATGTCCGGTGTATCAGGATGTCGACGCCCTGCCTCACACCGATCCTCAAGAAATCAAGGCCAACTTGCTCAAGCAGCTCACCTCGCCAGTGCGCTGGAGCCACATTGTGCAAAACATGGTGAAAGATGGCATGACCGAGGCTGTTGAGGTGGGCCCAGGCCGCGCTCTGCAAGGCATGATACGTCACACCGACCGCAACGTGGCTGTGAGTGGCGTACAGTGATTCCGTCATAAATAATAGAAAAAATCGCTCTCAATGCTGAGAGCGATTTTTTTGTCTATATATATATCTGGAAGTGCAATACTGTTACGACCGACGGTGGTGGCGGCGGTGCACGCTGGCATGGTAGAAGCTCTTGCGAAAGAAGTGCAGCAACACAAAGTGCAGCAGCAGGAAGGCTACTGCAACCCCAGCCAGGTCGGCTGCCCAGTCGAGGATGTCGTAGCTACGGTCGCTGGTGAGCGTGAGCTGTGCCACCTCCATGAGCAGCCCCACGAGCGCTGCGGTGGCGCTCAGTGCAAGCTCCACGCTCAGGCGTGTGTGATGAGGCAGCTTGTGCTTGGCGTAGTCCAGAATATAAGCTCCGGCACATGCAAAGTACATGACGACGTGGCACAACTTGTCAAATCCTGGAAACACTGGCAGCTCTCTCACGTCGAAGGGGTCGCTTGCCAGCGATAGATACACAATAAGGGCGGTGACGGTGACCGACATGAGGCCTGTGGGCAGTGCTAATAATAATCGTTTCATCTTTTGTTTCTACATCATTTGGCTCTGTTCTCGCGGCATTGGATTTCCAAAGCTTAGCTTGCTGCAAAGTTAGGAATAATGAGTAAATATTTAGTCTTTTTTTATCAATTTTTTAATTGATGTGATGAAAATGTGCAATGTTGTCATTGTTTTATTAATTTTGCAATTGTAGTAGAAATGGCAAACTGCTGAGTTGCAACCTTCCTGTGTTGAGACTTGACTTGCCACCACATTTAAAATTTTTATCCTTGTTATGGGCAAACTTAGGGATTTTTTTGTCATGTCGCGGCATGAACGGGTTGGAGCCTTGGCCCTGCTGGGCATTGTGCTGGTGCTGGTTGTTGCGCTTGCGCTATGGCGAGGTTGCAGGCGCCCGGCTACAGGTGCGATTGCCCCGGCCATGGTGGCCTACGACAGGGCAACCGACTCGATTGCAGTTGTTGAAAAACAGGCTGGCAAGAAAAATTCTAAGGGCAAACGTTCCCGGCGGTCGTCGGCGACAGACCGCCGTCGCAAAGCCTTCAAGAAGAAAAAAAACAAGAGCAAGAAAGAGCGGTCAATCACTAAGCCAGCCGCGGCACCCCGTAGGTCGCTTGAGCCTGTCCCCGAGTTTTAGGTCTATTATTGCCGATGGCATATTATACATGAGTGGGCTGTGGCTCGCTACTCCCAGAAAGCCTGGCCAGTTTTGCTGCTTTTTCATAGCGTGAAAAAATATTTTTGGTAGTTTGAAGAAGATTGACTAAATTTGTTCACGTTAATCTTCTAAGACCTCATTTTATTCACATAGAGCATCGCGAAGTGATTTCGAGGTGCTTTTTTTTGTGTCTTTCATTTGTTCCTTTTTTTGTATGTCTCATCTTGCGTTAATTGTAAATTGTTTGTAATTTTGTTCCGATTTGTAACAAAGTGTAAATAAAATTGTCGATATTTGGTTTTATTGACAGTCTTCAATCTATAAAATGCAAAGAAGTATGAGTAGACGTGTAACTTTTGCAACGCGCCTTGGCGCTATTGCGGCCACGGTGGGCTCGGCAGTGGGTTTGGGCAATATATGGCGTTTCCCCTATGAGGCAGGCCAGAATTGAGGTCGCTTCAAGTTGGCTATTCAGGCCTGTGTGGTTTTCTGCCTGCGCTATGTTGCGCCGGTTGTCGTGGTGCTCATCTTCCTGTGGTGTGTGGGTGTCATCAAGTAGTTTTAGCTGGAAAATTGAGACCGCCTAATCGCTCTTTTTTACAAAAAGAGTGGTAATTTTGTGCCGTGTCTGCCAGCCAGCGCCGTGTGGTGCGGCCGCGACGGCAGTCGCTCTTATATAATATTGTCGCATGGAACTGAAAACTATTGCCCATTTTCACTCGCCGTTTACATCTAAGTTTGGCATTCCCAAGCAGAGTGGCCTCGTCGAGCAGCTGCCGGGTACAATCACTTTTGAGCCCCGTTACCGCGAGCGTAATGCCTTGCGTGGCATCGAGGAGTTTGATTACCTGTGGCTGTTGTGGCATTTTTCGGCCAATCGTCATGCAGCTACCAGCCTCATGGTGCGCCCTCCCTTGTTGGGAGGCAACGAGCGGGTAGGGGTGTTTGCCTCGCGCTCGCCATTCCGTCCCAACGGCATCGGCCTCTCGTCGGTGCGTCTCGATCATGTGGAGTGGGACACGCCCAGCGGGCCGGTGATACACGTGCGTGGAGCCGACTTGATGGATGGCACGCCCATCTTCGACATCAAGCCCTACATTGCCTATGCCGACTGCCATCCTGGAGCCCGCAGCGGCTTTGTCGACAGCCATGCCCTAAGGCGCCTCAAGGTGGAGATTGCTCCTGAGCTGGCCTGTCGTTTCAACTCGTCACAGCTTGCGGCCTTGGTGAAAACGCTTGAGCTCGATCCCCGCCCGCACTATCAGAACGACCCAGGCAAGGTCTACGGCATGCCCTATGACGGCCGCGACATCCATTTCACGGTGCAGGGCGGCACGCTCACGGTGATCGATATTGATACAATTGCTAAAACATAATGTGCTATGAATGTGAAAAGAATGCCAGTATTGCTGGCTCTACTGCTCATTGCAGGGGTAATGGTGCCCCTTCAGGCGAGAGTCAAGGCCAAGACCTCGCAGCGTGTGCAACTTGGCGTGTGGGAAGATCTCTCGGGCCGCGTGATGACGCCCGATTCAATTGAGGGGTGGATCAAGCCTTTCTACGAAGCCGGTATCAGAAATTTCTACATCTGCAACAGCCCTGAGGAGATTGCCAAGTGGGTGCAGGCAGCCCGTGGCTTCAAGGGTGCGAGAATACACGCATGGATGTTTTCGCTCAATGCCTATCACGACTCGGCTGCAGTGTGGTCGCATCGCGAGTGGGGTGAGGTGAATCGCTTGGGCGAGAACAGTCTCGACAAGTCGCCCTACACGCCTGTCTACAAGTGGTTGAGCCCTGCTGTGCCCCAAGTGCGCCGGTGGGTGAAGGACAAGGCTGCAGGCTATGCGGCTATCAAGGGGCTGGCCTCGGTGCATCTCGACTTCATACGTTTCAACGACCTGTTTTTGGGACGCAAGACGCAGGCCGAGCGGTTTCACATCGACCAGAGGCAGATCGAGCCGCAGTGGGATTTCGGCTATCATCCCATGGCCATCGAGGCCTTCAGGCGGCAATTTGGCTACTCGCCGCTTGAGTTGTCGGCACCTTACTTGAGCCCCGAGTGGATACAATTTCGCATGGACGAAGTGACCTCGCTTGTCAATGAAATTGCCCAGGCAGTGCATGCGCGAGGAAAAATGCTCACGGCCGCCGTCTTTCCCTTTCCTGAGCGT